>CACZYY010000004.1 GCA_902785455.1 uncultured Spirochaetaceae bacterium | reverse complement strand
TCAATGTTGAGCGGATAAGTAAACAAAGCGAAAGTATCCTGAGGCATGCGAACCATTGCCTTTGGCTGGTTTACAGCTTCAGGTGAATTGGTTGCAAGGCCCGGCAGTTTACCGTCTTTGCTTAAGTCCGTAATCTCTGAACCAGAGTGTTGGGCAACTACTTCGCTGATAACAGACAAAGCCATGTCATCAAGCTCAGGAGCTTCCTCTTTATTTACAAGACTTACGATTTTCTTAGCACATTCCGGATCCATAATGAACAAGTGGTCGCCGCTCAAAGCGGTTGAATAATCAGCCATTACGGCTACAACCACTTCCGGAATTTTTGCAAGCAACTGGTCTCTGTTCAAAGTTTCAACTATGGGGGAATCAACAGAAACTTCTGCACCCGTCATAGTGTTCAACTGAGAACCAAGTTTATCTTTTAAGCCGTCCGCGAAATTCTTGAGGGTCTCCACATCAAATTTGGACCCAGAGGCTGCTGCAGGAGAAGCTCCATTGGCAAGGCCTCCCATGTCAACGTCGGACAACAATGCGTCAATTTCTGCCTGTGAAATAGATCCTTCGCTCATATTGATTCTTCTCCTTCTGCGGACAGTTCTTCAAAATTTTCTTCATCCGATTCATTTATCTTGCTGATGACCTGAACCGCAACCTTCTTGCCAATCGTACCCGCCTGGCAGTAGAACTTCTTCTTGTTGCCAACGCTAAGGGTAAGCGGATCATTAATCTTGGTGTTGTTAAAGCGTACCACATCACCCACACGCAGGTTAAGAACGTCACGGATAGGAACGTTCATGCTGGCAACTTCTGCAACGAGCTGCATTTCAACATCCGCAAGCTTTTCCTTGAGAGTGCCAAGGTACTGTGTTGTGGAAGAGCGCCTTACGGAACTGAACCAGAACTGTGATGAAAGCTTTGAAACGATTGGTTCAATCGTGATGTAAGGAATACAGATGTTCATCATACCGGCTTCCTCGCCTATCTTGATTTCAAGAGTTACGAGGATAACCATTTCGCTCGGAGGAACAATCTGCGCGAACTGCGGGTTTGTTTCAATCTGACCCAATCGCGGTCGCAAGTCGATCACCTGAGTCCAAGCCTCACGCATATTCGCAAGGATTCGAACGATAATTCCTTCCATTACAGACTGCTCGATATCCGTAAGATCACGGCTGACTTTTGCGCCCTGACCTGTACCACCGAACAGACGGTCAATTACGCTGAATGTAATTGCCGGGTCAATCTCAAGGACAGCGTTTCCTTTGAGAGGATCCATGTTGATGACAGCAAGCGTAGTTGGCGTAGGTATAGAACGGACGAACTCCTCGTATGTAAGCTGATCGACCGAAGCTACATGGACATGAACCAGAGAACGCAACTGCGCTGAGAGACTTGTTGTTGTAAGTCGCGCAAATGTCTCGTGCATAATCTGCACAGTACGGATTTGTTCCTTTGAGAATTTATCCGGACGTTTGAAGTCGTAAATTTTAATCTTGCGCGTGTCACTGACCGGCTTAAAATCATCCGCTCCAGAATCACCAGAACTGATGGCTTGCAGCAATTGGTCAATTTCATCTTGTGACAGAACTTCGTTCATGCCTATCCTTCCACCTTTTTATAAATAAATCACTTTATGCTATTGCTGGATTACATCCATCTGCATGAAGCGAACATCCTTAATTTTTGAAGAACTCAAAATGCTGTCGTTAATAGCGTTGCGAATCTCAATCTTGAGGTTCTCCTCATTCTGAGGTCTGAGTTCCTCGGCTGTTTTCTGAGTAAAGTATCGGCGCAAAAAGTCTTTAAGTTCAACAGTTCTCTGAGTAATTTCAGTAGAAGTTGCCTTGTCTTCCTTTTTGTAACCAAGAACTACATCGACGCGGACAGAAGCAGGGTTTGCCTCCATTGTGCGTGTCTGAATCAATCCGAGAGAAGTGTACCAGTCAAGGATTTCTTTTGATGCAGTATATTCTTCTGTCATTGGAATAGCGGCAGTTGTACCAGTATTGTTACCACCGACAATCTTCATTGTGATGACGACAACAGTAACGATAAGAATAATTGCCGCAAGACCGATTGCGACCCATTTTAAAAGACCTGGAACAAGAAGACCTTTTCCACCTTTTGCAGGAGCAGCTCCACCTTCTCCGCCTTCATCCAATCCTAATCCTTCATCTTCATCTGCCATAAAAAACTCCTTATCCTATTCCATCAAAAAATGGTAGCATTAAAAATGGCCTTCATCAAGAATGATGATGTCCACGCGGCGGTTGTACGCCTGGCCTTCCTTTGTCTCATTCGAGAACATAGGCCTTGTATCCGCATATCCGGCGATTGAAAACTTCTGTTCATCAACTCCGAAATCTGACAGATAATGAAGAACATTTGCGGAACGTGCTGAAGAAAGCTCCCAGTTTGAAGGGTAAAGCTCATTATCAACAGGCGTTGAATCCGTATGTCCCTCTATTCTAAATCTTCGGTTTTTTAGCTCCGAATCTTGAAAAAATTTCGATAATTTTAAAAGAATATCTCGAGTTTCATCGATATTTAATACCGCACTGCCCTGCTCAAAGAAAACATCAGAGGCAAGAGAGATAACAACTCCGCGCTCATCACTGGAAATTGTGATTTTTGCAGATTTTACCTCCGGCGCAAACAAGCTGACAGCCTTTTTCTTTGCGATTGAGAGCGATTTGCCCTTTTCTGCGGAAGGAAGGGCCGAAATATTATTGCCCAAATCAGCAAGCTTTCCGGCCGCAAGAGACTGACCGCCCGAAGTTACAGGTGCTTCGATTGACTCAGTAGTGATTTGCAAAGACTCCTGGATCTGCGCCAACGCCGCCGTATCAACCTCCGAAGGGTCATACAACATGACGAAGAAGCAGAGCATAAGAGTAATCATATCACCATAAGTACCTTGCCACGCGGTTGACGGTTTGGCAGGTTCTTTTTTTTCTTTCTTTGCCATTATCTAGTCCTTAATTGAAATTACTAGTCTTTGAGAACATCCGGTTCAATAATCTTACGAGTTTTAGGATCAAGATATGTAAGGAGCTTAAGAGCCAGGATTCGAGGGTTGTCACCAGCCTGAATTGAAAGTACGCCCTCAATAATCATTTCCATTGTTGACATTTCATCTGCGTTCTGTGCGGCAAGTTTGTTCGCAAAAGGAGCGACAAGCCAGTTAGCAAGCATAGAACCGTACAAAGTTGTAATCAACGCGACAGCCATGTTAGGACCGAGGGAGCTTTTATCTTCCAAGTTGTTCAACATACCAATCAAACCGATAACCGTACCCAACATACCAAAACCTGGACCATAACCAGCCCATGCGTTGATGACTCCAATCCAGCTCATGTGTCGGGCTTCGGCGGCACTCATTTCGTTTTCCATAATCGTACGGATAACGTTGCCGTCCGTACCATCGACTACCATTCGCAGGCCTTCTTTCATAAAGGCACTGTCCAAATCATCAAGACCTTCTTCAAGAGCAAGAATACCTTCGCGGCGGGCCTTCTCGGAAAGCGCGACCATGTTCTGAATCAGTGTTTTTTCACCGTAATCGTGGGTTTTAAGCGCACGTCCCATGATTTTGAACAAACCAAGAGCCTGTTTGAGCGGGGCGACGATGAACAAAGCCATGTACGAACCACCGACCGTTACGAAGACTGACGGAATATCAATGATACCACCGATTGAACCACCTGATGTGACGACACCAAGACCGATAGCAACCGTACCACCGACAAGACCAATTATTGTAGCTATATCCATATTCTTGCTCCTACAACTTTCTATTAATTTGCTTTTTACATTTCAAGGGCATTGATGCCGATTTGCCTGCGATACGAGACAATCCGGTCAATAACTTCCTGAGGTTTATCCTTTACAACGATTTTTTTGCCAGAAAAGAATGTAACCGTAAGGTCAGGATTCTGCTCCATGCTCTCAATCATGTGCGGATTAATCCAGTAAGTTGTTCCATCTAGTTTTGTTACAGGAATCATTCCCCCACCCCGTAAGAAAAACACTTTAAATATCACTTATTTTACAACAAACACCAGAATATTTAAAGTATTTTTTTGGCGCGAATTTTTCTGCTCCGGGCTTTCAGGGTTTCATCCGCAAAGCGAACGGCTATCGCCGCCCTTCCAATCCCGCGCGGGCATTTTTGCCAAAACAGAATACACTTAATTATCGGAAAACTATTTTTTTTTATTAGTCTAAAAGTTCTTCAAGAAAACGGTTTAACAAAAGAATTCCACGTCTGTTAAGAAAATAGGCTTTTCTGCCGTCCGAGAAAGATTTTTCACCTGCCAGGCGATTTTTCTTCCATTGGTAAAAAACACCGTCCTCTTTTTCGCTTCCTATTCGCTCAGAAAGTAATTTTTGGAATCTTTTTTCGTAATCCGCGGAAGAAACACCTTCGAGCTGCCGGAAACCGAGCATCAGGAATTCAAATTCAAGGGTCTCCTCATCAAGCTCTTCGATATTCCGTTTGAAACAAGAAAGATTTTTTGAAAACGATGAGGCTTCTTCATCAACACCCCGGGTATAAGCCGGAATCGAAAGTGTGTTCGTCCATCTCACTGCTGATTTTTTTTCAAAATCGTAAATCGTTCCGCTCGCCCCAGCTCCCACGCCAACGTAATTCTTTTGTTTCCAATAGGCGGAATTATGCCTTGCCTCAGAACCTTTTTTGGCAAAGTTCGAGACTTCATACTGACAAAATCCCATTTTTTCAAGGATATCACGGCCTTTGAGCCACATTCTGTCAGCTTTATCATAAGAAAACTTTATTGTTCCATCTTCAATTTTCTTCCATAAAGGAGTATTTTCTTCAACCGTGAGCGTGTAAAGAGAAACATGGTCAATTCCGGGATATTTTTTGAGAAGTTCAAACTGATTTTCAAAAGATTTATAAGTGTGACTGGGAAGACCCGCGATAAAATCCACTGAAAGCCGGCCGCTCCAATGATTTTTAAGATTTTCAAGAGCTTCTTCAATGATTTCGACGCTCGCACCACGATTTACAGCCCGCAAAGCTTTGTCATCGAAGGCCTGAATTCCCATCGAAAGCCTGTTTACGCCAGATTTTGTGCATGAATCAAGGAATTCCACGCTCACATCATCAGGATTCATCTCAACGGTTATCTCAGCGTCATTTTCAACGCCAACAGATTTTTTTATTCCGGAAATAAGGCTGAAAATTTGAGAGGGAGAAAGAAGACTCGGGGTGCCGCCACCGACATACACAGTCCGCCATTTTTGGATTCCATAAAAATCAGCATAAATTTTGGACTCACTCACAACGGAAGAAATGTATGAATCAGAAAGGTTGTTGGGCTTCCCTTCACGATCCCGCTCACCGATGCTGAAAAAATCACAGTAATCACATTTTTTCTTGCAGAACGGAATATGAACATAAAGGGAAGAATTCATAAATCATCACCCATAACAGGCCTGAATTCTACAGAAAAGAGAATTTGTTGAATGGGAAATAAAGCACGAGTGCCTTTCCGAGAATCGAGCTTTGCTTTACTGGGCCCCAAATGCGTGAATCTGCAGAAGAAAGACGGTCATCACCGAGGACAAAATATTCGTCATTGCCAAGCGTAATCTGAGAAATTGAAGCACGCGCCCCCAAATCAGAATCCCACAAAGCCGGCGGGACCAGAATCTTGGCGTTGTATCTGGAATTTGTAAGCTCAAACTCCGTAAGGAAATGGCTTTGACCAGCAGGCTTTATGAAAACAACATAGCGGTCGATATAAATCGTGTCGCCAGGAAGACCTACAACACGACGAAGCACAGGACGTGTGCCCGAAACAGGATTTTCCTCAAAAGGCTGCCATTTGTGTGCGGTGACGAAAAGTGAAATAGTACGCAAAATACGTTTGAAAGGAGACATTTTTCCGTCTTTGTAATTTTGCAGGAGAATGACATCCCCGCGCTCAGGATTTTTTAAAAGCGGACTGACAAATTCATAGCTGCCAGCAGGAATATCAGGCGACATGGAATCAGATTTATTCGCAACTGGAAAAATAATAAAAGTCATGAAAAGAGAAACCAAAACAAAAAAAATCAGAATGATTCCGGCGACAGAAAAAATCTTATGATAAAGCTCCCGCCTCATCTTGTATGAAATTGCGTAAATATTTTTTTCCATATATACAGAATAGCAGATTTATGAAACCGTTGCAAATCAAAGTTTTTATTATTATAATAGTAAAGATATGGGCGAAAATGTAAAAATTATTGCACAGAACAAAAAAGCTCGCTTCAATTATTTCATCGAAGAATCATACGAATGCGGCCTTGAGCTTGAAGGCACCGAGGTCAAATCCGTAAAAGCAGGGAATGTGTCCTTTGCCGATTCTTTTGCCGAAATTATAAATGGTGAAGTATGGATGCGCAACTTTCATATTTCCGAATATAAATATTCTTCCGTGTTCAATCACGATCCGGACAGAAAAAAACGGCTTCTTCTCCACAAAGAAGAAATAAAGCGGCTTCAGCGGAAGGTCGAAGAAAAGGGCTTCACATTGGTTCCGCTGGATTTCTATTTAAAAAACGGTCGGGTCAAGCTCACTCTCGGAGTCTGCAAAGGTAAAAAACTTTACGACAAGCGGGAGACTATCAAGCAGCGGGATTTAGACCGGGACATGGCAAGGGACTTCCGAAAAGATTTGTCATAATCTGCGCGGAGTTTTTGTCGGGAACAAAATTTGAAGAATCTGCATTTAAAAAGTTGGCTTCTTGCCTTTAGTATTATGATTCTTTCTCCTCTTTCAGCTTTGCACGCCGAAGACCTTCTGGTTGATTATTACGGCGTAGTCTCAGCATCTTCCGACACAAACATGCTCAAAATGGCCCAGGACGTTTTTTACACGCAGCTCAAATCAATCGACGGCATCATTGTGGACGACAAACGCCCCGACATCAGCAAGGCATCTTCAGAAATCCCGGTTTTCATCAAAACAAATGCAAAAATATACTTCTATGCCGAAATTTCCGACGACAAAACAGAAACAGGGCAGCCACTCTGGAACTGCCGTTTTAATGCCGTAACATCCTCAGACGGCATAACTCATACTGCCACCGAAAATTACGAATCTTACTACAAGATTCTGGTCGGTGCCAAAAATGCAATCGAAAAAGTTCTTTCAGATTTAAAAGAGCCCGATCCTCAATTTGCATCTGCCGACAAAGAAAACATCGCAGCAGATTTCAAAACAGGAGTTGACATTGAGTCACTTGCAGGAACATGGAGCGGAGAGCCTTTTGCAGACAAAATAATCATCCTTCGTGGCGGAAGAGGCTTCGTCATATTCAAGAACGGAGCCACAATGAACATCAAGATTTCGGTAAAAAAAGCCGTAATCGACGGGAAAAGCACAAATCTTGAAATCGCTCAGGTCGGAAAATCAAACGCATCATTCTTTCCGGAGCTTTCACGAGAGCAGGCACTCGCATGTGCGGCAAAAGCAGCTCCAATCACGTGGAATTTTGCGCTTACCTCAGCAGATACGCTCGAGGGCATAAAAAACACCGTCATTCCAACAAATGACGGTACGGAACAAGGCACAGTAAATTCAAGCTGGACCAGGAGATAAGGGTATTCATGCCCTGCAAGAAGTTTCTAACGCAATTCTTGCAGATCAACTTTCTTTTTGCCGCGTCCATGCGGCAGCTTTACCAGTTATCGGGCAATTGTTAATTGCCAATCGTTACAGCTCCCTGGCGGATAACTTTCACTTCCCCATTTTCTTCAATCGCTACGATTGTAGATGGAACTCCGCCTTTTTTATCGCCGTCATCAATAATCAGCTCTACTTCTTTTCCGAATTCATCTTTTATCTGCTGAATATTGTCCAGGACAGTGTTTCCGCTTCGGTTCACGCTTGTTGAATAAATCGGCGCGCCGCAGCCTTCGATTACTTTTCTGAGCCATTCATCGCCCGGACATCGGAAAGCCGTAGTCTCAAAATTTCCGTCCTCGGCGAAAGTATGCACGATAATTGAAAGCGGTCCCGGCCATTTTTCAAGGAGATAATCAGGAATCACATCTCGGGTATATTTTTTTACATCTTCTGGTTTTGCAATCAGCTGAATGAAATTTTTTCCTTCAGCCCGATTTTTAATAGAACAAATTTTCTCGAATGTATGGAAAGAATAGTGTCTTCCGTCAACAATTCCTGAAAATCCGTAAACAGTATCTGTCGGAAGAACGACAACTTTTCCCCTTCTGAGATAATTAATCGCAATTTGAATTGATTCAGTATCACACTTGCGGCAAATCATAGACTGGAATCCCCTTTATTTTTACTTTATTTTTTTTGACAGCAGCATCTTTTATTCTGAAATCCTTAAGCATTAAATAAAGATAGGTCACAAAGAACATTAAAAGCCCTGAGACCTTACAAAACCATTCAGGCAGGGAATAAGGCTCAATTGACTTTATCGGAGTACCTGTCTCAAAATGATATTCGTCGATGTTGATAAGGCCGTTAATTTTGACAACTTTCTCACCATCCCGAACATACCCCATTTTGCGCGCGAAACCGGCAATTACGTCCGGGTCTTTTTCCAGCGCTGTATATTCCAGCGAAAGAGAATCATTAATTTTCTGAATTTCGTCCGCACGGGCACTAAGGATTCTTTTCTGCTCTCGTAACTGACCATTTGCCCAAATTCCATCCGTTCCACATGTAAAAGAGACGAGGACATAAATTGCAGTACCAGCCAAAGCAGCCACAAGAATCCTAAACATTTTTATCATAGCCTTTTGAATATCGGCTGATGTTCTGAAATTCTAAAATATTTTTAAGTCTGAAAAAAAAATTGGACTTTTCCCGAACATATATGATACAATAAATGGATAAAGTGTAATTTTTTTAAGAAAAACTACCGATATTATATCAAAGATTTTCTTAAGGAAGCCTTAAAGCATTCCAAAATTCACTTTTGAAGGGGAACAATATGAGTGATTCAGATAAAACAAACGAACTTGATAACTACGGCGTTTGGGTCAAAAAGCCGCCTCGCACCGTTTCATCTGAACTTGGAGAAGAAAATACAAATACACTCTCTTTAGATAATGACTTGCCAAGTTTTGACAGCATTGACGTGGTAGATACACCTCTCGACGGAACAGATCCCGATTCAGAGGACGCCACTCTTTCTGCCGATGAGCTTGCCAATATCACAGGCTCACTGGAAGAAGGAACTCCAGTTCAAGAAGGCGGAGAGTCTTCATCAACTGGCGAAACCGAAGAAATATCCCTTGATGAATTTATCGAGGGCGGTGTTTTTGAGGGCGACGACAATTCAGCCCCGGCAAGTTCCGAACCTTCCCCAAGTGAAGCTCCTCAGGCCGAAGAATCAGTTTCAGCCGACGAATTCATGGAATCAAGCGACATTACAATTTCGGACGCACCAAGCATTTCAGATGCACCTGCTTTATCAGAGGACGGTCCAATCGACATCGATCTTTCATTTGATGATTCTGACTCAGCTCCTTCAATGGGAAGTCCTGCAGCATCTTCGGCACCTGTAAAAGAAGTTGCAGGCTCAGAAGAAGTTGATTTGAGTGACTTCGGAGTTGATTTTGGCAGCGACGAAGGTTCTTCATCTGAACCGGCCGCCCCTTCAAATGATGGCACCGAAAGCGTAGATTTAAGTGACTTTGGAGTAGATTTTGGAGACGGTGATTCTTCATCAGCAGGCTCATCACCTGCAGAAGAACCAGCAGCTTCTGAACCTGTCGTAAATGATGACGGAACAGAAGAAGTTTCCCTTGATTCATTCGGTTTTGACATCAATTCCGATGAACCAAAGTCAGAGGAACCAGCTTCAGAATCAACAAGCACAATAATTGCCGAAGAAAATCCTTCACTTGATTCTGACGAGCGAACACTTACAATCAACGATAATATTTCAGTCGGCTCAGATGATGACGACGATATCGGTAATATTTCACTTGATTCAAGTTCTTCATCATCAGAATCTCAGGAACCAGAAGAAGAACAGCCGGTTACTCAAGAATTCACAACTCAGGACAGTGATGATTTCGACCTTGATTCCATCATGGACTCAATCGAAGACGAAAACGGCAACAAGTCTTCTCTCATCAGTGAACAACCTGCCGTAGCAGAGCCTTCAATCGAAGAGCCTGTCGTAGAATCATTTACTGAAGAACCGGTTATCTCAGAAGAACCAGAGGAAGAACCTCCAATTCCAGAAACTCTCGAAGAAACAGAACCAGTCGTAAATGATGTGGTTGATATGGATGAGCCTGTATTCGAAGAAACAGCAGTTGATCTTCCGGAAAGCGTTTCAGAAGAAATCACGGAATCAGATAATCCATTCACACTTCCTCCAGATGATGCATTCGCACCAGTCGCAGCAGAAGAACCTGTTATTGAAGAGACTTTGGAACAAGAATCAATCGAAGAACCTGTTTCAGAAGAAGCTCCGGCTTTTGACGAACCTGTTACAGAAGAAGAGCCTGCCATTACAGAAGATGTTGTAGCTCCAGTTTCTGAGACAGAAGCTCAGGATGCACCAGAGCCTTTCAAACAGGATGAGGAAATCAATTCTGCCGCAAACAATATTCTTAACCAGATTGCAGCAGAGCTTTCTTCTCTCCGAAATGAAATTTCAAATCTCAAAAGTGAATTCGAAGAGCTCAAAAATAAAGAGCCTGCACCAGCTCCTGTTGTTGCCACAGAAGAAGTTCATGAAGAGCCTCAAGAATCAGAATCTTCCGGAGGATTCTTTGGCACAGAAGATGAGGATGACACAATCGCACTCTCTCTCGACGAAATGGACAACATTCTCAATACTGTTGAAATCGTTGAGGAAGCAGCCCCTACTCTTCCAGAGACAACATCTAGTTCAATTGAAGAACCAGCAGAAGAAAGTGCAGAGCCAGAACTCGCAGAAACAGAAAATACAGAAGAATCTCTTGATTTCTCTAACGAAAGCATCGAAGAGCCGGTTCTTGACGACATCGACACAAATATCGCAGATGAAGAAGAAGAGCTTCCAGAAGAAATTCTTCTTCCAAAATCAGAAGACGACATTCTTGTTGAGTCAAGCACTGATAATCTCATCGAAGAAGAATCCGAAGCACCAGTTTCAATAGAAGACTCTGCCGAAGACATTCCTGTTGAAGAGGTTGCAGAAGAACCAGAAAGCACAGAAGATGCTTCATTCGAAATTGCAGACACAACATCTGATGAAGCAAGTGATGCAACATTGGTAGATGAGCCTTTTGTATTCGACGAAGCAGAAACTGCTACTGATGAACCTCAAGAAGATGAAAACGACGCAACTCTTTCTGCAGATGAACTGGCAAATATTGCGGCCGATTCAAGCACGATTGAAGAAGCTCCTGGCGAAGAGCTGGAAGATGAGGAAACAGAATCAGAAAGCTCAATTCCTTCTGTCAATGACATTCTTGGTGACAGCACAGAAGAAGAAGAAAGCAGCGGAATTTCAATTTCCGAGGGTGAACTTGATAACCTTCTTTCATCTGAGGCAGCACTTGCCGAGCAGAACCGTAAGCTTGCCGAAGAAGAAGAAAAAGCAGAGCCTGTTCATTCTTCAATTCCGGGTGATTTGCAAAAAGAAATTAAGTCAGTTCTTTCATATATGGATCAGCTTTTGGAAAATCTCCCAGAAGAGAAAATTGCTGAATTCGCACAGTCAGAACAGTTTGAAACATACAAAAAATTGTTCAAGGAACTTGGTCTCGACTAATGGAAATAGGAAAAAAATCAAAAAGCGGGCTTCTGCAAAAAGCACAAACTGTTCTTGCAGATGTCACGCCGACATTCGCAAATTGGGCAAAACGTTCCGGCTTCATTCGGGCCGCAATTCTCTCTCCCTGCTCTACTTCCGAGGGTAAATTCTATTACACAACGGATGCAGTAGGTTTTTCAGCAAGAGAAATGGCTTTGCTCACTGAAACTCAGGAATTCTGGATGCGTACTCTTTCAAAAGCTTTTGAATGGCAGTGTTTTTCCAGAGATTTCAAAGAGCTTGATAAATTTGACGGGCTCTTTGACGATGATGTTTTGGCGCAAGTCAGCAAGATTTTCTTCCTTCCGTTCCGTAACAAAGAACGGCCGATGATTTTTGTTCTTCTCGAACTAGAAGAAGATGACGATCTTATTCTTCCGCAATCATCAGAAATTGCCGTAACATTAAAAAACATTGTTGAATTCAAGAATCAAACAAAAAAAATCCTTGCAAAATTCGACAAAAATATAGATACAGGGCTTGGCATTTCACAAAGCAGGCTTTATCTCCTTTCTCTCAAAGTTTGCATCGAAGAAGAACTTGCAACAGTTGAGCTTCCTGGTGATGAGCTTCGAGAGCTGGTAACTCGTTCAATCACCGACGCAGCACAAACAATTGTCTCGCCGTTATTCCGTGCTCCAAACTGTTCACAAACAGGTTCAAAAGGAGAAATCAAAGTTGTTCTTTTTGCAAAAGATGAAGAAGACGAGCAGCTTCTTGCATACCATATTGCCCGCACATTAATCGGGCTTTTGGGAACAAAGGCAACAAAGCAGATTCTCTTGCTTTCAGCAGGTGTTTGTGCAAACAAAAACGGAACAATTGAGTTCCTTTGCAAATGTTAATAAATTTCGAGCCTAGCCGGGCAGGAGAACTTACCTGCTCGGTTCAAGGTAAATATTTACATTCAAAATACAACCCGCAAACAGAGGGTGAAAGATTCGCCGAGAATGTTCAGGCAGATTTTTCCCCTCTTTGCGTTTTTATACTCGAACCTGCCCTATCCTACTGCGCTGAGCCGCTCAAAAAAAAGTTTCCTGGGGCTGATATTTGTGCAATCAGGTTTTCAAAAGATTTTTCCAAAGCAGATTCAAAATGGGACAAAGTTTTTTATCTTGAAAACTCTTCCGCTCCGCTGAGCGAATTGCTTTTCAATTCTTTGGGTGAAGAAAAACTCATTTCAAGCCTTGCATTCGACTGGACGCCTGCAAAAAATATTTTTCCACAGCAATCTATGCTCGCGTGGGGGGAAATCAAAAAAGCAATTTTGAAAGCACGAGATGTCATTGGAACCAGAGCTTATTTTTCAAAACGATGGCTCAAAAATGCGCTTATCTTCGCTTCGAAAGTTCAAAAAACAATGCTTCTTGAAAAGGGCGGAATGCCAGTAATAATCGCAGCCTCTGGTCCAAGCTTGAAGACTTCCATTCCATTTCTAAAAAAATACCGTGAGTCTTTCTTTTTGATTGCAGTTTCTTCAGCATTTATGCCGCTTTCAAAAAATGGAATCTCACCAGATCTCGTGATTTCAAGCGATGGTGGTTATTGGGCAAAAAAGCACATTGATTTTTCGGGAAGTGTTGAAAGTGTTTTTGCTCTTGAAGCAGAAAGTGCGGTGCCTAAAGAAATTCTTTCACAAAAAGAAATCCTTCCGCTTTGCTATGATGATGGGCTCGAAAAGTACTTTTTGGATTCAATCGGCTGCCCGTACATGCTTTCAGAGCGAAACGGAACCGTTGCTGGAACTGCCCTTTGCTTCGCACACGGTCTCACAACCGGAGATATTTTTCTTTGCGGTCTCGACCAGGCTCCAGCCACAGGCTTTCAACATACTCAGCCTAATGCTTTGGAAACTGATAACGCTCAAAAAGATTTCAGGATCAAAAATACGGAAACAAGATTAACATCTTCAAGGTTCAATTCCTCAGCCTCGCTTGAAATTTATCGGAATTGGTTCATCTCAAATTCTGAATATTTTTCAAAAAGAGTTTTCAGGCTGTCTGATAATTTCAAATATGACTTTGATCTCGGAAAAATCCACGACATAGCTTGGGAAGATTTTGAAAAGAAAATTATTCACGGGTTCTCAAAACAAGCCGCAGACACTTCTCACAGAAAAATTCTATTTAAGGAAGCTAAAATCAAACTCAACGGAGATACACGAAAGGTAAAAATACTTGATACTCTCAGAGAGCTTTGTGAAAGCCAGAAATTTGAGGACGAAGTGTTTCCGATGGATTCACTTCTTATTAAAAGGGAACTTTCTCCCAAAAAACGTGCGGAATTGAAGGCAAAACTCAAAGAAAAGACCGAAAAACTACTTAAAGAATGTGAAAAATTAATATAGAATATAAGTCAGGTGGGAAAATGGGGGAATACTTTTATTCACAAATAATTGAGTCAAAAGACGGCAACCTGATTCCGCTCTGTAAAAATAAGACTGGGCAGGAAGTGGCGCTGCACTCAAAATACAATCCAATCCGCGAGGCAGATGGCTTTTCAGCAAATGTCGATCACTCCTGCTTTTTTTTCGTGATTCTTGGCCTGGCAGGCGGTTATCATATTCAAAAACTTCTTGAAAAATGCCCGAAAGCTAAAATCATCGCAGTTGAAACCTCACAAGTCTCTCTCGATTTTCTTTCAGCTATTCCATGCGTAAAAATTTTATCAGCAGATAAGCGCGTGTCTTTGACTTCCATTGAAAATCTGGAGCAAATTCTCCTTTCAAAATACAAACCTGCTATTCATGGAAATCTAACGATTCTTTCTTTACGGCAATGGGAAAATGTTTTTTCTGACGCAGCTCAACTTGCACGTGACAAAATCACCAAGACAATAAAACTTCTCGCATCAGATTTTTCGGTTCAGAGTCATTTCGGAAAAATCTGGCAGAAAAATATTCTTTCAAATCTCTCGATTGCAGAAAAAACAAAGCTTTACAAAGAGATTCAAAAACTAAGCGAAACAAATCGACTTCAGAATGGCCTGGCAATGCAAAAAACTGCTGCAATAATTGCGGCAGGACCAAGTCTAAACGAGAAAATCACTCTTCTCAAAGAAAATCGAGAAAAATATTTCATTATCGCCACAGATACAGCTTTTTCCGCACTCAAAAAGCGAAAAATTGAAATCGATGCCGTAGTGTCAATTGACGGTCAAATGGTCTCACATCAGCATTATATGGAAGGATTCAGCAAAAACACGCTCTATGTCTTTGATTTATGTGCAAATTCTTCCGCAGTAAGAAAAGCTGTCGAAAATTCACAAAATGTAATTTTGGCAGAGACAGGTCATCCGCTCGCACAGTACGCATCCTTCTTCTCAGGAAAACAAAATTTCATTCATCTGGAGGCTGGAAGCGGAACAGTCACAATTGCGGCCGCAAGCTTTGCAAAATCACTTGGATTTAAGCATATTGAATTCTTCGGCGCAGATTTCTCATATATCGACGGGCTTCCCTATGCACGCGGAACATACCTCGAAAACCAGTTTTATTCAAAATCAAACAGGCTATGCCCGGCAGAAAAATCTTACTCCGCGCTGATGTACCGCACTCCAGTAAAAAAAATCTCCGGGAACAAAATCACCACGGAAATTCTTGAAGCCTATAAAAATTCACTTTCAGATTTTATGGCCCAAAAACAGGACGATACTAATGAAAAAGCATGTTGCGGACAATTCGTTTTAAAAGATTTTAAATCACAGTATTGCAAAGATTTACGCAACACTTTCAAATCAGAGGATGATATAGACGAAGACAGTTTTGCCTTCACTACCCTTCTTCCTCTCATGGCAAAACTAGGAAAAGATGCTGCTTTCCTTGCATACCTTAATGTATTGAGATATACTGAAAGAATATGAAAAAACCAATTACATTTATTTCTATATTATGTTCGATTTTATTTTTGACAGCCATCATTTTTTTTGCATCAGGAATTTACATTGATAAAAAAAATGGAACGGCCAAAGCTGACGCGCGATATGAACAGCTTTTAAAACAAACAAAAGAAAACTTTGAGAATAATACTTGCGGAAGCTCAGCATTCTCAATCAATTTTATTCAGGCAATAGGCAACATCAATGATTTTTCTTCTCTAAAACTTGAAGTCAACGGTTCATTAATCTATTCGTACCCGCCTTCAACATTCTCGCTTCCATCACCAGAGCTTGTAAAATCTTATTCGGACACCGTTAACGTTGCAGGCAAAAACTTCACCTTAAGGGCTTCACTTTATTTGATGACACCAGGCTCAATCTATAATCACTCAAGATTCGCATTTCTATTGATTTTGATTGGCACTCTTGTAGTCGGAATTTTCATCGTGTTCACAAACGGAGCAGAATCATCATCAAATGACTTTTATGAAATTCGCCCAAAAAACAAAAATATCTTCACGGAGCAAGCAATTTTCTCTGATTCAAAAAGCGAAAGCAAAGATAATTCAGAAAATATCGAAGAAAAGCCTGAATATGAAGAGAATCCGGTTTCAGAGCAAATCACAGAATCTTCTAACGCCATCGAAGAAGCTCCAAAAGCAGAACAGCAGCCTTTGTTCAATCCAGAGCAGATTTCAACAGAAATATCTTCAGAAGAACATTCTTCTAAAGATATTTTCCAAGAAGATAAAGTTGAAAAGGAGCCTTCCGAAAAGGAGTCATCAATTGAAATTCCAAACGAAGTACCTGTTTTCACAGAGGAAGATGAGCAGGAATGGAATACAGACGAACTTTTCAGCGATGAAGATGAAGAAACTAAAGAAGACGAAGGTGGCCTAGACATAATCGACCAGATGGAACAGGAAAATCTTGCGCTTTCAGATGAAGATTTCTTTGCAGACAAAACAGAACCGCAAGAGTCAGAAAAAGAATTAGAAAGCAATGCAGTTTCGCAAATCACAAATCTCTCGCTCCAGTCTTCTCTGGAAGAAAGCCTTGATGCAGCGATTGAATCTGACTCAAATACCACACTTTCCCTTATAAAAATCAATGGGCTTGACCGTGGAAATTATCTTTCACAAACGATTGTTTCAATTATCAAAAATGCTACCAACACAGCCCGTCTTTTTGAGTACAAGGCAGATTCCTATGCCGCAATCGTACAAACAGATTTACAGGAAACCGTAGACAATTTTGAAGGAATTTACAATAAAATCGCAGACTTCTTAAAAGACAATAATGCAGTCAATGAAGTTTCTGTCGGAATTTCTTCTGCAAGCGGAAGGAGCATCAAAGCAGAAAGGCTCATTCTCGAAGCAAGCCAAGCTCTTGATTACGCTTCACAAGATCCAGATTCGCCTATCGTTGCATTCAGGGCAAATCCAGAAAAATACAAAGAATACATGGAATCAAATAATTAAGACTTTTTCGGCTGGGCTTCTTCATTTGCAGGAAGCCCAATTTTTTTATCAGCATCAAAATTATCGACCAGTTCATCAAGCTGCTGTGCAAAACTTGAAAGTTGTTTATTATCAGGGAATTTTTCCTTAAGCAAAAAGAATGATTCTTCAGCATCCTCTCCCCGCCCAACATTTATCAGAAGCGCAACATAGCTTTCGAGAAGATTCTGGTCATAAGGATTATCTTCGAGCAATTTTTTATACTGAAGTATTCCTTCATCAACGTTCCCGCTCATCGCTGTAATATAAGCAATACTGATTTTCAGCATCGTATTTTCCGGATCAAGTTTCAGAAGCTCATCATAACACTCGCTGGCTTTATCCCAATTTTTTGCAAGCGCATAAGCTCGGGCAAGTTTATAATAAGCAGGAAGATTCAATTCCTTATGGCGCATTGCAAGTTTATAATATTCCGCGGCCTTATCATATTTTTTTATGTCCATGTAACCTTCGGCAATATTGTAATACTCAGTCGAAATATTTTTGAGGATAAGTTCTGTTTCCCCAGGAACCCTCAGTTCATTTGAAGCGCAGGAGAAAAAACTGAAACCAAGAACCAAAATAGCAGGAATACAATAAAACTTTTTCATATTTAACGAATTATTCCCAATAAACGGACTTTAGACAGTGGCAAATCTGTTATCGTAATTTGTTTTTGCCCGGTCTGAGAAATTTTTGCAGGAACTCCGAACAAAGCCGTTTTAATCAATACAGAAGTTGCCTTGACAGTCCGAGGATCAGACATATTGATTATAAGCTTGACATTGAACTGCTCCCTTACCCCGCGATACTGAGAAAGAACGGCAAAGAAAGATTCAACCGGCACATTTATCCCGCCAGCTCCGCCAAGCATTGATTTTATAAAAGCCTGCGGCTGAGAAGAATACATCACGATATCAGGAGTGTTATTGTCATGAAGAAGACGGTAGAGCCCTTCATTCATTGACTCAGAAAGAAGCTTCTCTGAAATGTTTGCGTCAGAATATGCGATTTTATTGAATCGCTTGACCATCGGCTCAATATTATTGGAAAGGAAGGCATTTGAAGAAGAAGGAAGACAAAGCTGGTAATGGCTTTGCAGATGCGTGAAAACAGTCTGCTGCTCAATCACACCGTCCTTCCAGCCTTTTTTCTCATTGAGAGCCAGGCCTATAAAATTTTGAGGGATTTTCCCGCTTGCCGAAAGCTGTATCTCTCCGTTCGCTCCAAGAGAAATATAAGCCGTGTCCAGCCGCTCAGCGATTTTCTGTGCGTCAGACTCATTTGCCCCGGCCACTTTCTGAATCGCTGAAACAACGAAATCCTGATTCGCCTGAACAGGAACAGAAAGATATACTGCAGCCCCTCCGTCCAAAAGCTCAAAAGGGTCAACAGGAGCAATGTCGGGAGTAGATTTACAAGATGTAAAAAGGCCTGCGGCCACCAGAACAGCAGCCGCAAGCCTTGTAAGATTAAGCTTTTTCAATAGAAATGCTCCAGGTTTTGTCGTCAGCTTCAACAGAAGAAGGCTTTTCAAGCTTTTCCTTCCATTCTTCGACGACAGCCAGAGTTTCGCCTTTTACGAAATCCTTGAATTTTGCGAATGCGTCCTTCAAGTCTGCGTCACCGGAAACGAAGAGTTTGATTCGGTCAGTGACTTCAAAACCGCTCTCCTTTCGGAGATTCTGGATTCCACGGATAAGGTCACGGACATAGCCCTCTTTTTTGAGCTCGTCAGTAACTTTTGTGTCCAAACCGACTGTGAGAGTGCCGTCATTTACGACTTTGAGGTCTTCTTTTTCGATTCGCTCAACGATGATTTTGTCCGTGTTAAGGTCAACATTCTGGCCGTCAACATCGACAGAAACTTTTTTGCCGTTGAGAATGTCGGCGATCGCCTCGTTCTTAAGCTCGATGATTTTTGCGGCGGCGGCTTTCATTTTGGCTC
The DNA here is from genome assembly GCA_902785455.1 of uncultured Spirochaetaceae bacterium. Lineage (GTDB taxonomy): Bacteria > Spirochaetota > Spirochaetia > Treponematales > Treponemataceae > Treponema_D. The sequence continues at coordinate 41,998 of CACZYY010000004.1, read as the reverse complement.
CAAGCTCTTTTCCGAGAACCTTGAAGTTTGCCTTTGCCTTGTACTCGACAAGCTCATCCTCACGCTCGTGGAAGATTACTTCCTTGACATTAAGCTCTTCGCGGATTGTATCAATCATGCTCTCAAGAACCTTTCTCTCCTCAGCATTGCGTGTGACAAGCTGAGTTGAGGCAAGTGGCTGACGGTTTTTGAGGTTGAACTGGTTTCGCAGGCTTCGTCCCATTGAGACAGCCTTCTGAACTGTGTCCATGCGGAACTCAAGTTTTTCGTCGCGCAAAGAAGCGTTGTAAACAGGGAAATTGACCAGGTGAACGCTCTCAGCATCCTTTTCGGTGCGGAGGTTCTGCCACATGCTTTCTGTGATGAAAGGAATGAAAGGAGCCGCAACCATTGAGAAAGATTTGAGCGCGTAGTAAAGCGACTCATATGCTTCTGCCTTGTCGCTGTCGTTCTCGCTCTTCCAGAATCGGCGTCGAGAGCGGCGGATATACCAGTTATTGAGCTGGTCGATGAAGTTGATGAGAGGATCGATTGCTGTGCTCAAGTCATAGTCGTCCAAAGCGGCTGTAACGTCCTTAATCATCTTCTGTGTGATAGAAACAATCCATGCATCAAGAGGATTTGACGGCTTCATTCCCTCGAAAACGCTGCCTTTAGCTGTGTAATTGTCGATATTTGCGTAAGTTACGAAGAAGCTGTATCCGCTCCAGAGAGGAATCAGAATGTTCTTCAAAACCTCGCGAACTCCGTTGTCGCTGTAACGAAGATCGTCTGCCTTTACTACGGCTGAGTGTGTGAGGAAGAGACGAAGCGCATCTGCACCGAACTGATTGATTGCTTCGACAGGATCAGTGTAATTGCGGAGAGACTTAGACATTTTGCGGCCATCTTCTGCAAGAACAAGACCGTTTACGATACAGTTTTTGAATGCAGGCTGATCAAAAAGCTCTGCGGCCAGAATTGTAAGCGTGTAGAACCAGCCTCGTGTCTGATCCAGGCCCTCTGAAATGAAATCAGCAGGGAAATGCTTTTCAAAATATTCTTTGTTCTCAAACGGATAGTGCTGCTGAGCATAAGGCATTGAACCAGACTCGAACCAGCAGTCAAAGACCTCTGGGATTCGGTGCATTGTTCCGCCGCACTTACATTTGATCGTAACTTTATCAACGAACTGCTTGTGCAAATCATTTAAGTCAACGCCGCTCTTTTCTTTGAGTTCGGCTCGGCTTCCGATACAGATTTTTTCGCCACAATCGTCACAACGCCAGATTGGGATTGGGTTTCCCCAGTAACGGTTACGGCTGATTGCCCAGTCGCGGCTACCGGCAAGCCATTTTCCGAAGCGGCCTTCCTTGATGTGGGCAGGCTGCCATTTGATTTTGCTGTTTGCTTTGAGAAGGCGGTCGTGCTGGTCGGCAACCTTTACGAACCAAGAGCCGATTCCGCGGTAAATGAGCGGAGAACCACAACGCCAGCAATGCGGGTACTGGTGGTTTACAGTCTCGCGCTTAACAAGCTTGCCTTCTTTTTTGAGGCGGTCCATGATGTCTTTGTCGGCATCTTTTACGAAAACGCCCGCATAGTCAGAAACTTCTTTTGTAAAGCGACACTCAGCGTCGATTGGCTCAACAAAAGGAACGCCTGAACCTGCGAATACTTTGCTGTCGTCCTCACCAAATGCCGGTGCGATATGAACGATACCAGTACCGTCTTCGGTTGAGACATAATCAGCGTTCATGAGGCGGAATGCGCCCTTCTCACACTTCTGCCCGCTCTGTTTTTCACACTCGGCAGCGTCCTTGAGATTTGCGAAATATGGGAAAAGAGGCTCGTATTCTGCGCCAAGGAATTCTGCACCCTTGTGGCGATAAATAATCTCGTAATCCTCGGCATTTTTGTAGTAAGAAGCAAGACGGCTTTCTGCGAGAATGTAATAATCGCCGGAAGACTTGTCCAAAATCTTTACATAGTCAATCTCTGGTCCCATACAAAGACCGAGGTTTGAAGGCAAAGTCCATGGAGTTGTTGTCCATGCAAGGAAATATGTCTTTCCGTTTGTCATGTCTCCGTCAGCAAAGGCTTCTGGTGCTTTTGTGACCTTGAAACGGATTGTGATTGCAGGATCCTGCTTTTCTTTATAGCCCTGAGCAAGTTCGTGAGTTGAAAGAACAGTGGCACAACGCGGACAGTAAGGCAAAATGTACTTGCCCTCATAAATGAGCCCTTTGTCCCACAAAGATTTTGCTACCCACCAGATTGTCTCCATGAAGTCCGGGTTCATGGTTTTGTAATCGTTGTCAAAATCGACCCAGCGGCCCATGCGGGTGATTGTTTTTCGCCATTCGCCGGTGTATTTGAGAACGGAAGCACGGCATTTGTCGTTGAAATTTGCGACACCGTATTCTTCAATTTCGTGCTTAGAGTTGATTCCAAGCTCTTTTTCGATAAGATTTTCTACAGGCAAACCGTGGCAGTCCCAGCCGAAACGACGCTCGACCTTTTTGCCCTTCATCGTCTGGTAACGCGGAATAATGTCTTTAATTGTTGAAGGAATGAAGTGGCCGAAGTGTGGCAAACCTGTTGCGAACGGTGGGCCATCAAAGAAAATGAACTCCTCACAGCCTTCGCGCTGCGAAACCGACTTCTTAAAAGTGTCGTTCTTCTTCCAGAACTCTAAAACTTCTTCTTCCTGCTTTGGAAAATCTACCTTAGCATCAACTGACTTGTACACAATTATTCCTCGTAAAATAAAAATATTTGGAAGTTATTATAATGAATTTTAATAGAAGAATCTATAGATTTTTTTATAGCGAAATCAACGGGCTTGCGCTGTTCCGTGGCTCACTCACGCTCGGTCGCACTACGTGCGACTGGCTTCGCCACCACTCCATAGCTGGCGCGAATTAATTTTTTGTATACAATCTCTCGCCAAAGATAGCAGTTCCAATCCGAACGATTGTGGCACCTTCCTCAATCGCAATCTCGTAGTCGCCGCTCATTCCCATCGAAAGCTCGCATAAATCAAGAGCTGGGAAATTTTTCCGGAACTTTTCACGCAATTCTCTGAGAGTCACGAAGGATTTTCGAACAAGTTCTTTATCCTCGGTAAAGGGAGCCATCGTCATAAAGCCTTTTGGAGTAATGTGCGGGAAGTCGCCTTTGGCACAACGTTCAATTGCAAGAGTCAAATCTTCTTCGCTCGTAAAGCCCGCCTTGCTGTCTTCGCCAGTGTGGACTTCAAAAAGAATCTCGATATTTTTATCAATTTTTGCGGCCTGTTTTTCAATCTCTTCGAGCAATTCGATTCGGTCAACGCTTTCGATGCAGCTTGCGATGCGCACAGCTTCTTTGACTTTGTTACGCTGAAGAGAACCGATTATGTGAAGGTCTGGATTTATGCCCTTGGCACGGATTTCGTCGAATTTTGCGGCAGCTTCCTGGACACGGTTCTCGCCAAAAAGATTCTGCCCTGCGCTGGTGGCTTCAATCACGGCCTCAGCCGGATGGAACTTGCTCACGGCAACGAGCTTGACGGAATTTTCCGCACGGCCAGCCTGTTTTTCGACTGAGCGGATGTGCGTGAGGATTGTCTGTATATTCTGAGAGATGCTTGTCATAACTAAACCTTCTTTATTGCCACACGGATTCGATTTTGCTACGCAAAATCAGATGCATATGTTTTATACTTCCTTTTCTGAGATTCCTTAGGAATCCCAGTCTGTGTGACAATATATAAAAAAAGCCAATCCCATAAATGGAACTGGCTTGAAAGCTGCTTGTAGGACTTGGACCCACGACCCCGAGATTACAAATCACGTGCTCTACCAACTGAGCTAAAGCAGCAGATGTGACGGTATATTACAAATTCTACGCGATTATGTCAAGCCTTAAATATCTTATTTATCTCTTTTTTGTAGAGTTTGTTGATTTTATGGCGCATTAGCTCCTGCTTGGCGTTGATTTCCCGGTTAAGCTCAAAACTTTCTTTCAACAAAGCAAATTTGAAGATTCGCTCGCATGTGCGGAATCCAGTTTTTGCGTTATCGAGAGTGTCTATTTCGCTTCGGAAAAGATTCTGGATTTCGCTTGTTTCCAAAAGACTTTCGTAAGTATCGTAAACAATGTTGTTTTCCTCGGCATAGGAAATTACGTTGTTCTGGTCAGGTACAATGAGCGCGCCCACGTACTTCTGGTCCTGGCCGACCACGACAGTGCGCTCAATATATGGACTTGCATTGATAGCCTTTTCGATGACTGCAGGCTCAATATTTTCACCACCCAAAAGAACGATTGTATCTTTTGCACGACCAACGATTTTAAGCTCATGATCGCATGAAATCATTCCGAGATCGCCTGTGTTGAGCCATCCGTCTTTATCGATTACGGCATCTGTCAAATCCTGACGTTTGTAATAACCTTTCATTATCTGCCGGCCCTTTACAAGAACCAGACCGCGTTTTCCAGGCTTCAAAGGCTTTCCGTCTACAATCTGACCGTCTTTTTCGGCCACGATTTTGAGGTCAAAGCTCGGAAAAATCCAGCCGACATTGTTGTTTCGAGGACGCTTTGAGTTACGCACGGAAATTACAGGCGCAGTCTCTGTCATGCCGTAACCTTCGAGAAGTTTGAAACCAATAGCATTGAAAAAATCTTCGGTCTCAGGCTGCAAGGCTCCGCCACCAGAAATTGCCGCACGGAACTTTCCTCCGAACTTCTGCCGGATTCGAGAAAAAACAAACTGCTCGCCCAAGAAATGTGACGGCCACAAAAGAACGAACGGGAAAAATCCTGTTACATAATCGATGATTCTCGGATACCAGTGATAGCGGCATCTCAGGCCCAAAAAACGCGCCTTTGACTTGTAGTAAAGCTTTCCCAAATGAACAGAATATTTGAAAATGAGACGATTGAGCGCGCTCTGTTTTTTGACTTCACGGTAAATTCCCTGAGCAACAGACTCCCACAATCGAGGAACGGCATTCATCCACTGAGGCTGAACGAGCTGCATGTCAGAAATCATCACGGATGCAATCGGCTTTGAATAGGCAAAGCCACCCTCCAGTGTGACGACCATGTAAAGGAAAGCACGTTCAAAACTGTGCCAGATTGGAAGAACCGTGAGCCACAAGTCCCCAGCCTGCATTAAGCCAAGAACGCTGCGGCAAACTTCGCACTGAGCAAGATAATTGTCATGTGTGAGCTGAACGCCCTTTGGTAGACCAGTGGTGCCCGAAGTGAAGATAATCGTGGCGACATCATCCTTAGAAATCTGTTCCATCCCCTCCTCAATTTCCTGCCATTCTTCTTTTGTAATGGCAGTTCCTTCGGACTCGAGCATAGAATAGTAAATCACTTCGATATTTTTTGATTTGGCATCATCAAGAGTTTTTTGGTCAGCATGGTCAAAAAGAATCGCCTTTTTTAACGTGGGAACTTCTTCTATATTCTCAAGGACTTTCTGAAGCTGTCTTGCATTCTCGAAGAAAGAAATTTCGGCATCAACGAAATTAAGGATGAAACGCATCTCAACGCCCATCGAATCACATCCACGCGGAACATCAATCGCGCCAAGTGAAAGAAGAGCAAAGTCAGTGATAAGCCATTCGCGGCGGTTATCACTCATAAGGCCGATTTTATCACCTTTTTTGACGCCGAGTTTTTTGAGACTGGATGCAAGCTCGATTACGTGCTGATAGACCTGAGAATAGCTGTAACGCACGAACATTCCGCTCTTGTTTTTGACAGCCTGCAATGTTGTGTGCGGGCATTTGTTCACTTTTGCTTTAAAAAGAAGCGGAAGATTGCTACCAAGATTTTTCTCAAACTTCGACAAGTCCATCGGAAATTCCTTTAGGGCAAAAAAATGCCATTTATTTTTAAGATAATTTCATTATGACATTTTTTGTCTTTTTGTCAAGGTAGAGAGAATTTTATTGTGGAAGTAAGACGTTTTTTTTAGAGACGAATTGTTTCAACCATGTAGCGAATTGAACTTCCATTCACGTCAGAAAGAGTTTTTTCAACTACAAATACAAGGTTTCTTCCTGTTTTATCAGAGAAAATTCGGTCAATTCTGTAATCAGTAACCTTTTTACGCTTAATGTCTGGAGAGCCTACGATATTTCGACTGATAACCTCACCGTCGCCATTCTTCTTTTCCAGAGTGATGAAGAATGATGAGCGAAGATTTTCACCAGCCCCCTCGCATGTTTTTACCAGTTTAATATGGTAGAAAACGCTCTGCTCAACAGTAGATCCCTCAAAGTCTTTGAAAACAATCTCGCTTTCACCTGCTTTTTTGTCATCACGGACATACAAAAGATTCTCTACAGGAGCCGGCTTAAAATCATATTTCTTGAGTTTCCAGTTTGCCTTGTTATAAAGCTCATCAAAGACAGCCTTTCCGCTCTTTGAAGTTGTGGCAGCAGAAGCCTGACTCTTAAAAATTTCTCCGGCTACGAAATCATTTTTTTCAATATCTACAGTATAGATTTCAGCATAGCCCTGAAAACTTTTGTCAGTCTTTCCATATTCTCCGAACGCATAAGTTCTGCCATCGTTCGAAATTCCCAAATCAACAAAAGCGGCAGCATCTCCTGCAAACAAGCTAAATCCAGCAGCAAGAAGAATTCCAGATATCAATAGCTTTTTCATACGTCCTCCCAAAAACCAAAGAACTGAAAATTTCAGTAAATCAGACTTCTATATTATTTTCGGCTTTTGAAATTAAGTCTTTACATATTTTTGTCTTCCGATTAAGATTTTTATATGACATTAAAAAACCGCAACAGCTTTATAAAAGTTTTTCTTCTTTCAAGTCTGATACTTTTTCTTTTCATGCTGGCAACTTTGATTTATTCAATCGCCACAAAAAATATCTTAGTGCCGCCAGCAATCCGTCTGCCAGACTTTTTCGATCATATACCCTTTTTAAGAAACAGTTTTCTTGCCGTCATGCTTTCATTTTCAATCATTTTCATATATATTCCAATAAGTTTTTTTCTTCTTATAAAGTATTTTGAAAACACACAGACAAGCGAAATCATTTTCTTTACAGGTTTTTTAATCGCCTGCATGGCTGAATCAGCCCGTTTTCTCTCAATTTGCCTGGGCTTATGGCAGTCATTTTCGGACATTTTGATTTTTGCGGGCAAAGTCGTGCTTTTCGGGCGCACCCTTGCCCCGCTGAGCTTTTTATGTGCAGCCCTTTTCAGCGAGACAAGCCAAAGACAGGATGTAGAACGCAATTACATCATCATGATGACAGCTTCAGTTGTTTTTGCGGCAATCATTCCGATGAACACGGCAAGAATTGCTTCGACAGGTCTTGTAACGGAAGGATTTATGGTTCTTATCAACATTTTCAGGCTTCTGCTTTTTGTGACAACAACCTTATCATTTTTGGTTCTGGGAATAAAAAAGAACAGCCTCGAACACAAACATCTTGCCTCATCATCTTTTCTGCTGATTCTTGGATATTCAATGATTGTAAGCTGCGATACGTTTGTCTTTCTTATATTGGGAACAGCAGGCTTATCTTTTGGAACATACCGCTATCTTTATTTTATTCACAAGATGTATATGTGGAGCTAAGTTAATTCAAAAAATCAAAAATAAGTTACAATTCCGCCCAAAAAAACAGGAATAATCAGATTGTCAAAATCTTTGAGCGGAAGAACTTCAATTAATGCGCCGACAATGGCCACAAGCAGCGACATCTGGCAATTATTTGTCACAAAGAAAGTTGATGAAAAAATCGCCGCAAAGCATGTCAGACTCCCCTCAACAGTTTTTCCATGAGTATAAGGCACGCGGATTTTTCCAAAAGACTTTCCTGCGAGGCTAGCAAGTCCATCTCCAAAAGCAAGAGCAAATATGCCCACGCTGGCAGCAGTTTCATTCCAAAGAACGGCAGCTGTAATGATGCCTGCAACAAGAGTAACAGGTCCAAGCACGAATTTGTTTTCATCACGTTTACGTGCGGCGGCGGCAGTTATGTCAGATACAAGAGGGATTTCATGCCCGTTCGAGCGAAGGCTTTCTGCGATAATATAAAGGATTCCGGCCAAACATAGACACAAAATAGCCGGAACTCTGGCAAAATGCATGAACAGAGGAACAAATGCCGTACAGATATGAATTGTCTTTCGGAAAAACTCTTTTCGAAGCGAAGTGAGCTGATTCTTTAATTCAATTCCTATCTGATAGCAAAAATATTTCATTACTCCAAGCCCTTTTCGCCAGAAAGCAAGCGCGGAATATCCGTGTAAATAGCAGGCTCAAAATCAGGATACGGATGAGTGATATATTTAGAGTTCTGGGCAGCAAGATTGCTTCCCTCCATGCGGATCATCGTCTGCTGATTGCGTGTGAGCGCGTCATAAGCACGGATTGAATCAGAAAGACGTACAATCGCCTCTGCATTCCTTCCACTGTCACCAGTCTGCTGAGCAAGCCTGTACAAAGTGACACCAAGGTTGTTGTTAACTTTAAGATACAAATCTACGACAGCGTAATCATCATCATCTTCCTGAGGAAGAAGGAGCTTCTGTTTTTCGCGCCCCTGGTCAAGGACTCTGAGCAAATCAGCATAGTAGCTTTCTGCCGCAAAGTTGTCTCCACGAAGCGAAAGCACGTTTCCAAGAGAAAGAAGAATGTTCGGGTCTTTTGGTTCCTTTTCGGCGACCTTGATGAATGAGACGAGAGCGTTATCGTAATTCTTTCTGTTGTAATAAATTGCACCTACACGATAATTAATTGAAGGAATATCGTTCTTGATTTCGATCGCTTTTTCGTAGTTGTAGAGGGCATCATCCATCTCGCCGGAAATAAAGTAATCCAAATCACCCATATCGGCGAAAAGTTTGCCTGTATTTACATCGCCTTCAAGTTCACTAGCCTCGTGTTCTTCATTGTAGAGATTAATTCCACGAGTATAAATCGTCTGCGCCTTAAGATACTCACGGTTGGCCGCATAAAGCTCACCAAGAACACGTGATGCGTTAATTTCGCGGTAAACATTCTTTTTGGTGCGGACAATCACCTTTTCAAACAAATCTAGGCTTCGTTCAAGTTCTACTTTTGCCTGCTCAGTATTTCCGTTATGAATGAAATATCGGGCCAGGTTGTATCTTGCGACAGGATTTGATGGGTCAGACTTAATAGCAAGGTTGAGCATCGCAAGGACATCCTCAATAGATGAGCGCAAATATTCATCGTTTTTACTCAAAGTGCCATAAAGTTTTTCAAGCATGTAACCGCTGAGTTCTGTCCAATCAGCCGCCCCAAGATTTTTGAGATTCTGCTTGTCCTGCTTGCTCTGGTAGAAAATATTTTTGTAGTAAAGAACTTCCCGAAGTTTGTCAGTGCGGATATTGTAGCGCATCATTCGGGAAAGATAGACATTGTTGCTTCCGTATCGCTGAATCAAATCAAGATACTGCTCTTTTGCAAGCTCATATTTTGAAGGATCAACTTCGGCCCATTCAAGGAAAACATCTCCAAGCATGAGGATACCGTCAGCGTCATTTATATGATAATCAAGAACTTCACGCCGAACAATTTCTTCAGCACGCTCATAATTTGCCCTGTCAACAAGCTCCATTTCGGCATAATCAAGGCCGGCCTGTTTGTCGTGGTTAAAGACAGCAAGAATATTTCGATACATCTGTGCGGCACGTTCAAATTGCTTTTTGTTTCGATAACCCACCGCATATTTGAAGAACCACTTTTTAATCGCACGATATTTGACAGCCTTTGCAAATTCGTCTTCAGACTGAGGGAATTCATTTGCCTCAAGCAGAGTATAGCCCTGTTTGTAGTGCATGTTGGCCATTACAGGCTCGTAAATGAAATGCTGACCAGCCTTGAAAAGACCGAAACATACGAACGCAAGTATTATGCCGACAATTGCGGCAGGAATGATTCTGTTTTTGAGCTGATATTGGAATGACTGCTTGTAAGCCTCATATTCAGCAAAAGAACGCCTCTCAAAATCGCGCGGAATATTGATTGAAATGTCGAGAATTTTTTCGAGCTGAGTCGCGAGCTGGCGTGCAGAAACCTTTTTGAGAACTTTTTCGATGATTTCAAACACAGCCTCATCGGTGAATTCATCGCGGGCAATAAAATCTTCAAGCGCAATTCTTAAATTGAGAGGATAATTAGAAAGATTCTTTTTGAACTGAACGTATTCTTCTTCGGTCAAGGAATTCTTTGGCCGACCTTCTTTGCCTTTTGAAAAATCAATTGTATCAAGAATAGGCTTCTTTTTGCCCAAATCGGCAGTTTCAGTGTCTGAGAATCCAGGAATTTCAAAACTTGAATCGAGAACAAAGTCATCGTCGCCACCAAGGCCATCGTCAGTTGCCGGGAATTCTTCGCCACCAGCAGGCTCACTCGGACCAAAATCAACACCGTCCATTCCAGACGTATCGAATGGCTCAATTGCACTTTCTTCGCCAACATCATTGACAGGACCGAAAGATTCATCCGGCACCTCATCGAAAGCATTTGGAATTTCAGCAGGCTCGGAAGATTCTGTTGCAGGAGCAGAAAGATTCTCGTCAGATCCTGCGTCACCAAAACCATCAAGCATATCGGTGTTAAAATCAAATCCACCGTCACTTTCGTTTTCAGAACCAGAAGCTTGCGGCTCTGAACCACCAGTCAAATCATCCAGATCCATTGCGAACAGATCATCAGAAGGAGCGGTAGCATCAGAAGAATTACTTTCTGAAGATTCAGCGGACGGAACTTCAGAAGAAACTGCATCAGGTGAAAGATCTATTTCAGAAATTTGAGAAGCTAAATCAGATTCTGGCTCCGGAGAAGAAGAATCACTTTCTTGAGGAGCGGATTCAGAAGAATCAGGAGTTGAAAAATCGCTTAAAGTTCCTAAATCTCCAAGATTGTCCAAGTCGCCCAAGTCCCCGAGGTCGCCCATATCAACGGAAGGAATCTCATCGCCAGAAGGGGCGGAAGAATCTTCGATAAAATCAGAATTATCAGTTCCAGAAATGTCAGAAACAGAAGAGTCTGTTGAAAGTGGTTCTGAAGGAGCCACAGGAGCAGGCTCAGCCAAATCAGCTGGAGTTTCGGATGTGTTCAGCTCAGTCAAATCAGCAAGATCGCCCAAATCACCTAAATCATCAGCTAAATCACCAAGATTCGAAAGAGCATCTCCCACATTAGAAAATGACTCAGGCTCAGTTGCAGCAGAGGCTGGTTCTGGATTTGCTGCAGGAGTATCTTCACCACCATTTTCTCCAGACGGAGCAAGCAAAGAATCCAAATCAAGATCTTCGAGCGGTGTTTCCGGCTCCACTTCTTCTGCAGGTTCGGTATCAGTACTAACAGAGGCAGGATTATCATCATTTAAGAAATCAGCAAGGGCATCTTCGTCAGCCGAAGCCTGCGGATTGAGCAAAGCCGCAATGTCAGAATCAAGGCCCGAAAAATCATCTGCACCCGATGCAGAATCAGAATTTGTACCGAGAATGTCGTCAATTGAGCCTAAATCCTCTTCCTCTGCGGAAGCAGGGTTGTTTTTATCAGGAATTCCGATGATAAAGTCATTAGAGTCGTCGGCCTCAGAAATTCCTTGCGGAAAAGGAATGACAGGCACCTTTTCGCCACGCTGAGCACGAATTTTTACTTCATCACCTACTTCGCGAATATCTTCTGAAAATTGTTTGAGCTGATTTAATCCTGGCATTTAAAATCCCACCTACTCTAGTATACTCTAGTTTCGGCATTTTGAAAACAATGCTTTATAGGTCGATTGCTGAGTTTTTAGAATTTTCTTGCGCCGCAAAAAAAATAACTTTCATTCAAAAAAAACTCCAGAGAACGACTTATCTTACTTATCTTATAGATAGAAAAAGGTTTACTTTTTTTTTGAAATACCGATAAATAAAGTATGAAAAAGATTTTGATTTTGACGGGATTTCTTACTCTTTTTACGGCTTTTACGACACCAGTTTTTGCCAAGGACGTAGCTCCAAAACCTGACACTTATGAATACGACTTGACACTCACTGAAATCAGCGGAGTTCGCGCGCCTTATATTTCGAACAATTTCGTTGTTTTTACAGCGCCCGTCACTGCAAACTCAATTGGAATCGCATTTGATTTTGAAGAATTCAGAAAGATTCACTACTATCAGCTCAGAAAAAATTATGGCTACGAAGGAGACGTCACTTCTTCATATTATTTTTACATCCTTGAGATGCCAAAAAAGATTTCCAGAATCAGCTATCGTGTCATAATCGACGGACTCTGGACAACTGACCCGCAGAATCAGAACATAGTTTACAATGAATACGAAAATTATTCTCTCTCATACATAGATTTGCCGCCCGCAGAAATCGAAATTACAGAAAAACTCGACAACGGTCTTACTCACTTTGTATGCCACGCCGAAACAGGAAAGAAAATTCGGCTCGGAGGAAGTTTTACGAACTGGGACAGCTGGATTTACGAGCTTAAAGAAACAGAACCTGGAAAATATGTGATTGACATTCCATTGCACCCGGGAACATATTATTACTCATACTACAACGGAATCACACCTTTTATCGATGAAACAAATCCAAGCCGAGGATATTCGAACGACGGCCGGATTGTAAGCTGTATAACAATAAATTAAAAATCAGGGCACTTCCCACGCAAGCCTGCTTGCGTGGGCCGGGCTCTTCGGGGTTGCCATTCGCTTCGCGAACGCTATCGCGCCCCTACGATCCCTAGTGCAAAATAATTTTAGAAACCTTTAAATTTGCCTGCCAGTTTAGACAAATCACCGAGCTTGCTCAAATCGCCAAGACCGCCTAAGCCGCCCATGCCACCGTTTCCGCCCATTCCGCCAAACTGCTGCATGAGTTTTGCCTGCATTCCGCGGTTACGGCTGAGCTTTTTCATGGTGAGTTTTGTCTTTTCAAACTGCTTGAGCAGCTTGTTTACTTCGGCAACGCTTGTACCGCTTCCGGCAGCGATTCGCTTGCGGCGTGCAGGACCAATAATCAGATGATTTGCGCGCTCTTTTTTTGTCATTGACTGGATGATTGCCTTCTGATGCGCGATTCCAGACATATCAAGCTTGCTAGGATCAACCTGACCTGCAAGGCCCGGAATCATTTCCATCAAAGAAGAAAGATTGCCCATTTTGCCTACATTCTCGAACTGGGAAAGCATGTCATCGAGGGTGAACTCGTTGCGAGCCATCTTCTGCTCAAGTTTTTTGGCTTCCTCGATGTCAACGGTTTCCTGAGCTTTTTCAACCAAAGAAACGATATCGCCCATGCCCAGAATTCGGCTGGCGATTCGCTCAGGATGGAAAGGCTCAAAATCCTCGGTCTTTTCACCAGTACCGATGAACAAAATCGGCTTGTCAGTGATTGACTTGAGGGAAAGGGCTGCACCGCCTCGTGCATCTGAGTCAAACTTGGTAAGGATTACACCGCTAAGACCAAGCTGCTCATCAAAGCTTTTTGCGATGTCAACCGCATTCTGACCTGTCATTGAGTCTGCGACAAGAATGGTCTCAACCGGGTCAACGGCTTTTTTGACATCGACAAGTTCCTTCATCATCGATTCGTCAATCTGCAATCGACCAGCCGTATCAACGATGATTGTGTCTATTCCGTTCTTTTTGGCGTAAGAAATTGCGTTCTTGGCAACCTTTACGGCATCTTTTACGCCCTCTTCAAGATAGACTGGCACATTGATTTTTTCACCAAGCTGTTTGAGCTGCTCCATAGCCGCCGGACGAACAAGGTCACAGGCAACCAAAAGAGGCTTGCGACCGTTTTTGGCCAAGCGGGCTGCGAGTTTGTGAGCGGCGGTTGTTTTACCGGCACCCTGCAAACCGAGGAGCAAAATCACTGACTGAGTATCAGGACCTTTGAGCTGCAAATCGACCTTTGTATCGCCCAAAAGTTTTACGATTCTGTCGTAGATGATTTTTGTGAACTGCTGGCCCGGATCAACCGCACGGAGAACCTTTTCGCCCTTGGCCTCTTCGATTGTGGCATTTACGAAGCGTCGTACGACACGAAGGTTTACGTCGGCTTCGAGCAAAGCCATTTTAATCTGCTCAACAGTTTCTTCGATATTTTTTTCAGTGATTTTTGACTTGCCGCTCACAGAGCGCATGATGTCACTGAATGTGTTCGTAATTTTCTCTAACATAGTTTATTTCCTAGTCCTCTTCGGACTCCATTTTTCCCTGCATCATAAGTTCCTGCAACAAGGCCATAGGCTCAATTTCTTTGTTGAGGATTCGGTAAAGGCTGTCACAAATCGGAAGCTTAAGATTGTGCTTTTCTGCAATCTGATGAATGAATTTGCAGGCAACGGCACCTTCTGAAAGATAGCCGATTTCGCCGATTCGTGCGATTAAATCATCAAGATTCTTAAATTTTGAAAGGATGTCAGTTTTGATAATATCCTGACCAAAACGACGGTTTCGACCATATTTTGACCGGCATGTTACATCAAGGTCGCCCACGCCTGCGATTGAAGTGAATGTCTCGGCATGTGTGGCTCCCATAGCAAAGCCAATCGTCTGAAGCTCGTTCAAGCCTGCGGCAAGCAACAAGCTCTCGGAATTGTCTCCGAAAATATCAGAATGTTCGCTCACGGCATCCAAAGCACCGTAAACAACAGCGACTACATTCTTTGCGGCGGCACAAATCTGGACGCCGATTACATCAAGTGATGAATAGACCATAAGCCCCGGCACACGCAAAAGCTCACGGAATTTAATAGAATTGAGGGCATGCTCACTTGCAGCAATAAGACCTGTGAGTTTGCCCATAGCAACTTCCTCTGCATGGCTTGGGCCCGAAATATAAACGAGCGCGCCTTTGTAGCTTTCTGGAAGCACTTCTTCGAGTGTATCGAGGATAAGGCGAGGACCATTTTCTGAAGCAACGAAACCTTTTGTGAGAACACCGATTACGGTCTCTCCATTTTTAATTGAAGGAACGTTTGCAATCTTTTTGGCTGTACTCGCAATGAACAAAGAAGGAGAAGCAAGAATCAAATACTCTTTGCCGTTTGCAACCTCTTCGATATCTGTAGATGCAGTGAGATTTTCTGAGAGCGGGAATCCTGGAAGATACCTTTTGTTCTCGTGCTCATTGTTGATGCTTTCAACGACATCGCTTTCCATAGCCCAAACCTGGACTTTATGACCACCACGTGCGATTGCCTGCGCAAGACCTGAACCCCACGCACCAGCACCAATTACACCAACACTTTTAACTTTCATTCTTATCCTCGACTTATTTTTCTAGAACCAGCACTCAGCCTCGTCTTTCCAATCGATAAGCTCTTCCGGTTTGAAAAATAGATTAATCTCACGCTCTGCACTTGCGTCTGAGTCAGAAGCATGAATTATGTTATGACTTGTGTGTGAGCAGAAATCTCCACGGATTGTTCCAGGAGCTGCTTCACTTGGTTTTGTAGCACCAACAACTTTGCGAACCAAAGTAACACAATCATCGTTGTCCATCTGCCATACCATTGCTACAACAGGAGCACTTGTAATGTAAGAAACAAGCTCGTCATAGAAAGACTTGCCCTGATGCTCAGCATAATGCTTAGAAGCAAGCTCTTTTGAAATGTTCATGAGTTTCAATCCAACCAACTTGAGGCCCTTATTCTCCAAACGAGTAATGACCTGACCAACGAGCCTGCGATTCAATACACCAGGCTTACACATAGCAAAACATCTTGTCATAATTTTTTAATTATACAGTAGCTTGTTGAATTTTACAACAGAGATTTTTGACAACATCAGGGCTTCCGCATCATAAAATGTTTGCTGATAAAAATGGCTTCCAATCGTGAAAACGGCTTATCGGAAGCGCATGCTAGCATGCTACACGCGTTTTGTGCTTGAAACTATATACGTTTGCCGCTCTCGCGGCAGCACGAAACGAGTGTTTCCGTAAGCCGTTTCGCTCCTTCACGCCATTTTCAATATAAAATCGCTTATAATGCGGAGCTCCTGTTGACAACATGTTCATCGGCAATGAGACAGTTGCGAAAAATCTTTTCATTTCACAAAGCATTTATGATTTCAACCTTGCTTCCACGGCATCAATCGTATCATCCGGTGTGCTTGCTCCGGCTGTAATTCCAACTATTTCAAGCTCAAAGAATTCGGAAGGAATTTCTTCGGGAGTTTCGATGAGCACGGCTTTTTTGCATAGTTTTTGGGCGGTGGCAAAAAGCCTGTTTGTATTCGCGCTGTTTTTACCGCCGATTACAATTATGCCGTCAACTTTTTCGCATAATTCCACAAGGCTGTCCTGACGTTCATGAGTGGCCGGACAAATTGAACTGATAACTTCTGCATTCGGAAAGGAAGATTTTAATTCTGCTTGAAGATTATCAAACATCTTTATACTGAAGGTTGTCTGCGAAAGAAGCACGATTTTTGAATCAGATGAAAGAATTTTTTGAGAAGAAAGCTCCATTAGAGAATGTTTCAGTTCTTCAACATCTTTTACAAGAAGAAAATGCAGTGGTTTTCCAGTGGCTTTTGCCCCTTCCCGCGCGTATCCTTCAATTCCAATGACCTCGCCATGATTTTTATCACCCGCAAAGAAAATCACATATCCCTTTGAAGCATATTCTGCGGCTGTTTTCTGACTTTTGGTTACGAGAGGACAAGTGGCGTTCACAACATTCACGCCTTTTTCACGGATTGCTTTTTCTGTCTCCGGAGGAACACCATGAGCACGGATAATTACAGTATCTTGTGAATTTAAAAGAGGAATTTTACTTTCCACAAGGATTTTTAAGTTGCGCTCGGCAAGTTTGTTCAAAGCCACCGGGTTATGAATCAGCGGCCCTAAGGTGTAAACCTGCCCTTTGTTTTCGTCCAGAGCTTTTTCTGCGGCAACAACGGCACGACGCACGCCTGCACAGAATCCGAGAATTTTTGCGCGAACAACTTTCATTTTTCGTTTTCCTTAATATTGGAAGCAATAAAATTCACGAAATCCTCTTCCATCAGCGGCTTGGAATAAAAATACCCCTGCACCTGATCGCAATTTATCGAGCGTAAAAAATCGCACTGTTTCTGAGTTTCAACACCCTCAAAGACAGTCTCTTTATCAAGATTTTTGCCCAATTTTACAAGCGTACGGATAAAGTTCGCTGATTTTTCTTCCACTTCGCCATTTTCGCACATAGAAGAAAGCAGGAATTCGCGGTCAAATTTAAGCACATCAACAGGAACCTTCGTAAGCATATTCAGGGAAGATTCACCGCTGCCAAAATCATCCATGGCAACCGTAAAGCCTTCCTTATGAAGGGCATTTGTAATCTCACACAGAGTTTCCCTGTTCATTACGGAACGTTCGATAATCTCAACCTGCACAAGATAAGGCGGTATCGCATATCTACGGAAAATCCGCATGAACTCCATCATGAAAGATTCGGGCTTATTGTGATTCCGGCTCATATTGACCGAAATTGGAACGACCGGCTTTCCTGCCTTAATCTGAGAATCCAGAAAGTTGAAAACCTTGTCATAAACGTAAAAATCAAGTTTTACAATAAAACCGTTGCGTTCAAAAAGCGGGATAAACCTGTCGGGATAAATCATGCCAAGTTCAGGATGCTTCCATCGCACCAAAGCCTCTGCCCCAACAACAGTCTCGTTTTCAAGCAGAATTTTTGGCTGATACATGACGAAGAAATCCTGATTTTCAATGGAAGATTTCATGCACTGCTCAAATTTTCTTTCCTCATTGATTTTACTCAAAAGCCGGGCATTGTAAATAGAATATGGCGATAGCATATTGTCTTTTATCGTACTTTTTGCAAAAGCAGCCTGACCAATCAGTTCTTTTACTGAGATTTCCGGGTGATAGCTTGGTTTACAGAACGTAATTCCAAATTTGGGGAAGAACGGTATTTCATAAGCTTTTATCATTTCATTGAGCAGATAGGTAGTTCCCTTAAAAATATTCATTGCTTCCCGCACATTTCGAATCTTGACTAAAATATAAAAATGATCAGCATACCCGCGGCCTATTATCCCTTTGTATTCCTGCACAATGTCATTAAGAGTTCTGGCATAAAAGGCAATCATTTTGTCAGCTTCATCTTCTGTATAATTCTGATTAACGAATTTAAATCCACGAATATCAGTATCAATCAGCATGAATTTGGATTTTGGATTACGCCTGAAAAGTTTTGCAACTTCAGTTTCAAATCTCTGCCTTGACCAGAGTTTTGTAAGCGGATCATAGAGAGGCTCAATCAACTGGTTTCTGTAAAAATAATTAGAAATGATTGTTTCAAAAAAAAGCAGGAGAACAAGTGCACCTATAGTCACCAAAAGAATCAGATATTTTATTATATCAACTTTTGTATATATGGCAGAAAGATATTCTTTCTTAAAACCAACCGCAAGAGTCCAACCACAATCTTCAATAGGCGTATAAAAAAGGTCTATCGGCTCACCCAGGCGGTTTTCAGTTTCAACATAGCCCCGGCCTTCTCGCGCTATAATGTCAGACGTAATTTTACGATATTTTTTGGAAGCAGGGATATATATTTTTCCGATATAATTTTCATCACGATGAGTAAGGATAAGACCCGCCCGATCTATAATCACAGGAACAGCCTTCTCGCCGATGCGGATTTCATTATCAATTTTTGAAAGCACGCTGATTTTTAATGACGCGCAGAGATAGCCATTAAATTCACGTTCAGAATTATAGCAAGGCTTTTCGATAAAAAAGACAGGATAATCAGCCATCGAAAAATATTGCATGTCACTTACATAATAATCCGTATCCTTAAAATTTGACGGAGAAAGATATGACTCATCTCTTAAATCAACGACTTCACCAGTCGAAAAATAGCCCTGATAATTCGAATCGACATAAAAAACATGACAAAAATCATCACTTAAGTATTGTATATTTTGAATAATCCATTTTTGAATTTCTTCTGTGGAACCATTTGCAAATAATTGGGGATAATATATAGATTCAAGAGAAGTGCGGTAATTATCCAGATAATGATGTATTCCAACAGAATATCCCTGAAGAATCATCTCACAGTTTTCATGATAAGTTTTTTGCGCAATCTTTCGCGCATTTTTCATTGCAATATTGTTTAGCAAAAAGGCAACCATAGTTACAATTAAACTTATTACAAGTGTAGAAAGAATTCTCAAAGTATTCTGAGTTATTTTTCTCTTCGATTTAAAAAACATATTTAAAATATTAGCATACATTTCAGAAAATATAAAGAAAAATCTGTGGCAGGTGATTTAGGAAGTATAAAGGGAAGTTTTATATGACAGGAATTTTAAATAAAAAAAAACACCTTAGCCTCGAAAGACCAAGGTGTTTTACCTGAAAAGTCAAAAACTACTCAGAATCTGACTCTTCTGCCTTAAACTGGCTTACATTTGGATTTGCAGCGATTGTCTGGAACTTCTGGTTCTTTCGGACTGCAAGGATAAATGCACCTGCAATGAAGATAGAAGAATAACATCCAGAAATCAAACCAACTGTGAGTGCCAATGAGAAGTCATGGATTGTTCCTGTTGTGAAGAAGAACAATGCCAGAACTGCGAACAAAGTTGTCAAAGTTGTGATGATAGAGCGGCTCAATGTTGAAGAAAGAGCTGAGTTCAAAACCTCTTTGAATGTTTTAGCCTCAACGACCTTGATGTCGCTTCGTACACGGTCAAGAATAACGACTGTAGCGTTGATTGAGTAACCGATGATTGTAAGGATAGCGGCCAAAGTTGTTGTGCTGAATTCCATCTGAATGAATGAGATGAAAGAAACCATAATCAAAGAGTCGTGAACGATAGCAATTACAGCTGCAAGAGCGAAATCCCAGTGGAATCGGATTGCAGAGTAAATGAAAATCAAAACCAATGTTGCGAGAACAAGGATGATTGAGTCACGAATCAAAGTCTGTGAGAACTGAGCACCGATAAAGTCAGACTTAACGAAAGCAACTTTGTCTGCACCGAATTTATCAGTGAGAGCTTTGTTTGCGTCGGCCTGAATTGTTTTACCTTCGTCTCCAGTAACGCCCATGCGGATCTGGAAGCTGCGCTCATCGTCTGAACCAAGAGCTTTTACGTCAACATCGTTGAAAGCTTTGAGAGTGTCGCGGATGTCATCAGCTGTGACAGAAGCGTTCTCGTCTGCAACGAAAAGGTTGAGAGGTTTTTCACCCAAGTTCTTTGAAGAACCGGAGTTTACGAAAAGACCAGCTTTTGGAAGAGCCATTTCATTTTTGATGTGAGCAGAAACACCGTTCACACCGTTGATTTTTGCAGCAAGCTCAGAAACTGTGCTTACTTCTGTATACGGAATTGAAACTGTGCGGTTTTCTTCACCGATACCGCTGACTACAAGCTGAACGCCCTCGTCAGTAGCTTCCAAAGAAACTGTTGCAGTTCCATTGTATGTGACTTCAAGTACAGTTGTTGCGATTTTAATTTCTTCAATCATACCAGGCTTGAAATCAAGACCGAAGTTGATTCCGCGAGTTGCTGTTGAAACAATGCCCGCGATAATGATTACTGCGCTCAAAACTACAGCGACAGGGAAAAATTTGCTAAACTGAATTACTTTTTTCATTATTTTACTCCCCAGCCGATGCTCATTGTCTTTCTGTTCATGACATCAGTGTTGAAGTCGAACATGAGGCGAGAAACTACGAGAGCTGTAAATACTGATGAACAAACACCAATTGCAAGTGAAACAGCGAAGCCCTGAATTGAGCCTGTACCCAATTTTGAAAGGAATGCTGCCGCAATGAATGTTGTGATGTTAGAGTCCATGATTGCCCAGAAAGCGTTGTCGAAGCCAGAAGCAACTGCTGCTGCACGGCTCTTTCCGTTTCTAAGCTCTTCCTTGATACGCTCGAAGATGATTACGTTGGCGTCTACTGACATACCGACTGTAAGGATCATACCTGCAATAGAAGAAAGTGTAAGAGTAAGGTTGAATGCGCTCAAAACTGAGAACATGATGTACATATTCAAAACCTGAGCAACAACAGCGTTGAAACCTGCACCCATGTAGTAAAGAATCATGAATACAAGAACGGCCGCCAAGCCCCAAGTGAGGGCGTTCATACCCTGTTTGATTGCAGCTTCACCCAAAGAAGCACCGACAACCTGCTGGCTCTCAACTTCGAGAGGAACTTCAAGCCATGCAGTCTGCAAGACTTTCTGAATATTCTGAGCTTCTTCTACGCTGAATCCACCAGAAAGAGAAACCTGTCCGCCGTTGATTGCCTGACGGATAGTTGCAGCAGACTTGATTTTGTTGTCGCTTACGATTGCAAGACGCTCGTTAACATGTGCGCCTGTGAAATCTGCGAAAATCTGTGCGCCTTCCGAGTCAAGAACGAAGTTGACCTCAGGCTGGTTAGTTGTCTGGTCAGCAGATACCTGAGCTGATTTGACATGCTTTCCGTCGAGAGCAATTTCTTTTTTGACTGCGATATATTCTGCACCGCGAACGAGCTGATCAAGACCATAATCGTCTTTTTCGTAGAAGCCCATTACGTCACAGTCAGCAGGAAGGATTGAAGGATCAAGAAGTTTGCCGTCTGAGTTAAAGAGGATACCGTTCTGGCGGTAATAGTTCATTACAGCTGCGGTAGCGTTTTCATCAACAAGGCGGAAATTGAGGATTCCTTTACCCATTATGATTGTGTTTACGCTTTCTGAATCAGCGGCACCAGGAATTTCAATGTAGATACGGTCATCACCCTGCTGTCGAATAACAGGAGATGTAAGACCAAATTTATCAATACGGCCAGTCAAAGTCTCGATAGCCTGAGCCATTGCGTCCTTTTTGAACTGAGCCTCATCAGCAACCTCGTTGTCCTTTTTCTGAGAAGCGAGGGCTGCATCCAAATCAGCGTGAACGATGATATTCATACCGCCACTCAAGTCCAAACCGAGCTTAACAGATGAATTGTAGCGTTTTTTAGCTGCAAGGATTTCATCGCGGTATCGGCCTTCGATAACGGCGCGCAAATCAGCCAAAGCAGAATTGCCTGTGAAAGAATCCAAAACAGCACCGACGTTCATAACCTCTGGTGTTTTTGGTGCTTCAAGACCTGCGGCTTTGTAAGCTTTCGCATTTTCCTTGTAATTCTTTTTTGCAGCTTTTACAAGGTAATCATAAGATGGATCAAGGGCAGTCTCTGGATTTGCTTTTGCAAGAGCAATAAGCTTGTCCGACTCTTCCTTTGCCTTTACTACTGTGTAGTCCTTGATTTTTTCAAGAGAACCGAGCGCGAGAGTCTGCTGGTCCTTTGGAGTTCTTGCATACCAACTGATTGATGGCCAGAGGAATGCAAAACAGACAGCAAGAACTACCAGAATAATGATGAAACGACTTCGTTTGTTCATTTTTTTACTCCGGTATTTTTATTTTATTCAGACTTTGTTGAATCAGAAGACTCCTCTTTTGATTCATCAGCCTTTTTTTCTGATTTTGATGGTACTGACTCTTTTTCTACGCCAGCAACCGCAGAACGATTAACTTCAATTTTTACATTATCATCAACTTTAAGAATTACAGTCTTTTCTTTTGTTGATGTGACTACACCATGGATTCCTCCGATTGTAACAACCTTGTCACCCTTTTTGAGTGCGTCAATCATTTTCTGAGTTTCTTTCTGTTTTTTATTCTGCGGACGAATAATGAAGAAATAGAAAATTGCGATGATGAGGACGAAAGGAACAACTGACATCAAAGTCTGGCTGCCAGTAGCCGGGTTCGCCTGAAGTAATGATAAAAACATTTTTTGACTCCTATAAGAATGCAGCAATTTTGAACTGTATTCTTACCAGTTTAAAATAGGTTTCATCAGAATATCATTAAATTAACTCAAAATCAAGTTGTTTCTATCGTCAGATACTGAGAAAAGTTAGGATATTTTAGTTTTTGAGCAGACGGTCAAGTTCCTGGTTAAGAATAAGAAGGTTTTCATCCTTAGGAGAAAGAGCCACAACCTGTTTGAGATAATACTGGGCCTTTCGGTATTCCTTTTTGTTGTAATAAATTCGGTAAAGGCGAAAAAGCGAATCCCTGTTACGAGGATTTGCCGTAAGACTTGAACGCAAATCAGCAAGTATCGCCGCCTCCCCGCTTGATAAAAAACTACGCTGATAATATAGAAAACTTTTCATTTTTGCAGCAGAAGTCGGCAAAAGCTGGGCAATCAATCTTGAAGCCTCGGCGGATCGACCTGTCGAGACAAGAACATCAATATAAGACTGGACGATTTCTTCATCCGCACTGTTCTCGGAATAAAGTTTTGACGCATACTGCCATGCCTCGTCTTTATGCCCGGCCGAAAGACAAATTTTTATATGTGTAAAAAAAGCTGAATTCGGCACATTTTCTTTCTGGAGCAATGCTGAACTGGCCTTGTACGCTTCCTTCCATTTGCGCTCATAAACCATTGAATCAATTTTTATCTGAAGAGCCGCAAAATTCTCAGGATCATTTTCCAGAATCTGGTCTGCAAGTGCTTCACCACTCTTTCCGGCGATTTTTACCCCGGAATCAGATGCAAGCCGTGCAGCTTCAAGAATAATCTGAGGATCATCAGGATAAAGCACGAGGGCGTTTTCTATTGTGGCGGTAGCGGCCGAAATATTTTTGTTCCAGTTTTTCTGAACGGCAAAGCGAAGCACCAGATAATCCCGCGAAGAAGAATCCTTTCTTGAATAAGCATCGAGCAAAGAAGCGGCACGAATATACTCGCCTTTTTGAACAAGAATTCTTGCACGGAAAAGCAAATAATAGGAATTTTCAGGTTCTATTTGCAAAACACGGCCAACGTAAAGCTCAGCATTAGCATAATCACCTGCCGCAAAAGAAGACTCAGCGCAAAGCTGGAGCAATTTTTTATTCTGCGGGTAAGAAACAAGCATTTTTTCGGAAAGTGAAAATGCGCTTGAAGGATCGGAAAGAGGCATGAAACTTTCGGCAAAAGCATAAGAACATTCAAAACAAGAACCTGCCATGTCAGAGGCGAATCCAAAATATTCATTAGAACGCTTAAAATCGCCCATTCTTTTATAGAGGATTCCGAGAAGATAGTTTACAAAGACTGATGAAGGATTGAGGGAAAGCGCGTGAAGAAGGGATTTTTCGGAATTCTCGTAATAATCATTTCTTGTTTCTGACGCCGCAAGCACAAGAGACGGGAGCGCGCAGCCAAAAAAATCTTTTGGCTCGGAAGGAGAATCATAAAATCCGTTGCGAGATGAGGAAATCGCTCCTGTGTAATCATTTTTTATGTCCTGTCCTGTTGTTGGTTCTGTGAAGTTCTGTGACTTCCAGCACAACTGCATAATTGAAACCGCTATGTAATGAAGGACCTGTTCATTTTCGGCCATCGAATCCTTGCCGCGTTTAAGCAAAGTAATTGCGGCGCGAAGAGAATCCGGAGTGCCTTTTTCAACATTTTGGATTATCTCAGGCTCTATGCCGTAAAAATAAGACACTTCCCTGCGTTCGGGAACAATTATGGAAGTTGCCTGCAATTCGTCCGCTGTATACAAAGGCTCCTCTGTATCGGAAGATTTTGATTTCTTCTTTTTGGCAGAAGCGACGGTGAGAAAAATCAGAAAAACACAGGCAAAGGCAGAAAACTTCCGCCATGATTGTTTCAAATCAGTTATTCCCCATAAAAAGTTTTTTCATCTTCGTCGGTCAAGTCAGACAATTCATCTTTATCATAAGGAAAGAAATCATTGAAATTCCTCTGCCAGAAAAACACTCCTACAAGGGCGGCTCCGGCCATAATCAAAACAAGAGGCCCCCACTTTGACATGAAAACAGAGAAAGAAATTTTTATGACATTCATTGAGAACAAAAGGAAAACAAGCCCAAGAACCTCAATCAGAACGGCCGGGAACAAATAAACGCCACGGACTTTGCGATGCTTAAAAATGCACGTGAGAATCAGACAGATTCCGCAAAGAAGCACGGAAATCGGCCACAGATGACCAGGACCAAACGGAAGAACGTTCGTAAAAACGAAGGTCATGCACAATCCGAGGAAAAACAAGAGCAGCCCGGCAAAGAAGAAGGTCGCCCAATGAATCAGTGTCATGGCAATGTAAAAAACAACTGCGCCAAAAATCATTATACAGACAGAGCCGACAGGAAAAACCTGCCCGAAGCCGTGCGAAAATCGGGAGATAAGAAGAAGTCCGGCAATAATCAAAATTACGCCTGCGGCAAGCAGAACATTCAGCATAGGAACTGTAATTTTTTTCATATCAAACTCCAGAACGTAAAACAAAAACGAAAGTAAATCAGAATAGGATACTATAGAAACAAAGAAAATTCTAGAGAAATTAGAGAATCACATTTTTATGTCGTTGAGGAAATGATATTTTTGTGGTATTTTGGAATTATGAAAAAAAGGCACATTCTTTTTGCATCAATATTTTTTTGCACATTTTCTGCATTTTTAGTTTTGGGATGCACCAGGAATTCAAAAAATGATGAATCAGACGAAACACTGACACAGCTCACAACTCTCCTCGAAGACGAGACAATTTCCGCCCAGTCACGATATGCGGTCATCAACAGAATAGCAAATCTTTTTTACTCACAGGGAAGAACCGACGACATGGTTCTTTTTCTCACAGAATGGGTTGAAACTCATCCCGGTGACTCTTATGACTCATACTGGCTTTTTATGGTCGCTTCAAATTATCTCAAAGCAGGTGAAGAGCCTCTCGCCGAATATTATTACGAAAGAATAATCAACAATTTTTCGGATCTGCTCGTAAACGGAGATTCAATCCACTTCGCATGCCTGCAGCACCTGATTCAAATCAGCAAAAGTTCAGCAAACCGAATCAATTATTTCAACCGGATAATCAGCAACTTTCCGCAGAACGTAAGCATCACCGAAATGTATCTCCGCCTCGCACTCGAATATGAGAACGTCGGCGAGTGGGATATGGCTCTCAAATCATACTCGCTCTTTTTGGAGCAGCCGGATTCTTCGACAATCCAGATTCCCGGCATTCCGGACGCATACACAAAAGCCCGCCAGATGGTAGATTTTTCAAAATCGCCAAAAGACTGGACATTTGAATCACTGGACGCCCTTGAAAACGCTGTCAAAAAAGCAATTTCCAGCTACAACTGGCGCGCGCTCGACCGTTACCGCTCAAAAGTCAATTTCTTTGCGATGAGCTGGAAGTCAAGCGAATCTGACCCGAACGCGCTCGAAAACTTCTCAATGCACAACTTCATGCTCGGAAACAGAATCCGATACAACGAAAGCTTAGACGACACTTCCACACCAACCGAAGCCTATCTCCGCACATGGGGATGGAGCCAGTACATCAACGTGTGGTACTTGTATTTCCGCAAAGTAAACTTCCCTGCCGACCCGGAAATCCACGGCCGATGGGAATGGGCAGGAATCTACTTCGGTGAGAAGTTATGATAATTTTCCGTCAGTTAATTAGAATTTTTAAATTGCCACACAGATTTGATTTTGCTACGCAAAATCAAGATTTACAATTAAAATATATAAAAATGGGATTCCGTAGGAATCCCGAATCAGTGTGGCATCTTATAATATTTCTTTCTATATTACTTTTTCCCATATCAAACATTTCGCCTCAAACATCTCAACCAGAAGAGCTTGAGAAGGTGGAGATGGAAGAACTTCCGCCTGCGGATGAGTATTATGTCGATGATTCGCCCTTAAATCAGATTCTTAAACTTTTTGATGAAGAAGATTACGCGCGGCAAAAGGCATTTTTGGAGCACAAGCAGAAAAAAGTCATAGCGGAAGCAGGCGGAATAAAGCTCACTAAAGGAAAATACGAGCAGGAGATAATCCACGAGTACATTGCGCGCTACATGACAAGGTTCGGAAAGGAGAGTCTTTACAAAATCCTTGATGACGGAGAATATTACCGGCTTTACGTGCGCGAAGAGCTTAAAAAGCGAAACATGCCTGCTATTCTTGAATATCTTCCGCTGGTCGAAAGCGAATACAAGCCCTTGGCAAAATCACGAAGCGGAGCCAGAGGTTTATGGCAATTTATGGAAAACTCCATGCATCCATTTCTCAAAAAGAACGAATGGTTTGATGAACGGCTGGATCCCTGGAAGTCAACAAGCGCGGCACTCTCAAAACTACAGGACAATTACAAGATGTTCGATGACTGGCCGCTTGCAATCGGTGCCTATAACTGCGGTGCCGGGGCAATGCGTCGCGCACTCAAAAATTCCCCTGTAAAGACATTCTGGTATCTTTCTGAGCACAATTTAATTCCAGAAGAGACAATAAATTACGTTCCAAAGCTGATTGCAATCAACGAAATTGCAGAGAACGGCGAGGAATACAAGGTGGAGCTTCCAAAAATCAGCGAGACAAGGCACTTCGCGGATTTCGATTATGCGACAACGAGCACAAAAATTTCTCTTGAACGGCTTGCTCAAGAAATCCGGCTTGATTACAACACTCTCAAAAGCCTCAACACAGAGCTGATTCAAGAAAAAACTCCGCCCTACAAATATCAGCTCAGACTTCCGATGGGAATGAAACTCGCAGCGCAGGAAGCAATCCAAGAAATCGAGGACAAAGATTAAAGATCGCGATAAAAATTTTATTTTTCACTTTCCGCTTTCAGTTTTCAGTTTTTATTGCCGAAAATCTAAGTTGAAGAACTATTTAAAGGAACGTGCCGTGAGAAAGTCAATTATATCTTCGCTGATTTTAACCGCAATTCTGGCAGGAAATGTATCTGCCGCAGAAAAAAAGCCAATTATCTCGTCTTCCAGCGTAATAGACTGGTCAAAGTCAAACTTTGTATCTGAAGTCAATCTCGACACAGAACGTGCAAAAATCAGTATGCCTTCAGGAAAACGCGCGGCTATCAATTTTGTAGAAACAAAACTTCCAGACCTTATCAAGGATCCGCTTCTTTCACTTTATGTCAATTCAAGCCAGCAAATCGGAGACCTTTTGCTTGCGAACAACATAACGCTTGAACAACTCACTAAAATCATAGATGAAGGAAAAAAGAGCCCTGGAATTTTTACTGACGGAAGCCTCACGCTCAAAACAACTCACACAATCAACCTGCACGAAATTTCCTCACTGATGATTAAGCATCATTTTCCGTACGAAAACGCAAAGCCGATTGAGAACGTTTCTTCAAGAGTTTACACAGGAATTATCATCGACGCACGCGGAGAACTTGATGTTCACGGTGAATTCATGACAGACTCGGTTTATCCGTGTTTTTTCCCGCAGATTTGGGATGAAAACATGAACCTGATTTACGAACGCAATATGGGCAATCCAGAATCAGAATTCAAAAACGGAATGCTTCATTACGACTGGCGTGATGATGAGAGCGCATATCATTCACGAATCGGTTCGGATCCGCTGCACATAAAAGCACGGAAAGTTTACGGACATCTCCGTACAGACCCGGTGATTTCCCGCGATGACGCACTTAAAATTCTTTCCGTACCAGAAAACCTCAAGCTTTTGCAGGAAGGAAAGGTCGTCGTTCTTCTGGACAAGGAAAATCTCACCTACTCCATCAAAACAGATGATAAAGTGCATGAATATTACGCTCCGGTCGTTGACATCAAGAAATACTTCCAGGAATACGATGAAGCTCCAATCATAAATATTAAGGAAGATTTCATTCAGTTATTGTATGATTTGAAATTCGTAGCGGACAGCGCACAGCTTTTGGAATCAGAACTGCCAAAAATGGCAAATCTTGCACGACTGCTCAAAGACGTAAACAAAGACGATGCATTCACGATTCTTGTTGAGGGTCATACTGCCGATGTAAACAAGCCTGTCGGACAGATGAATCTTTCAATTGCAAGAACCCAGACAATTATCAGCGAACTTGTAAAGAATGGGCTTCCGCGCTCAATCTTCAGCTATAAAGGGTACGGAGGAACTAAGCCGGTCGCATCAAATGCAACGCCAGAAGGACGGGCTCTGAACAGACGTGTAATCATCACCGCAAGACCAAAAGCAACTTATATTCAACGAAAATAAAAAAGAGGAGTGCTATGAAAAAAATTCTTAAAGCAATTATTTTTCTGCTTGCACATTCTCTTTTTGCAGGAACTTTTTTCTCGGGCGAATCGGGACTTGCCGCAAGCTTTGTAAATAAAAAATCTTTCGGGCTTGATCCAGCTCTTGTTTTCAGCGGATTTCTCGGTGGACAATTAGCATTATCTAAATCATTTTCTGTGCAGGGTGAATTTTCAATTCAGACGAATGATTTATATGAAAATGGAGTTTCCAAAGAAGCGGACTCAATCTTCAGGCTGAACGAGATTTCAGGTACTTTCACACAGTCTCTCCTCGGAGCTACGCACACACTGACAGTTTTCAAAGGTTACAATGAATCAATCGGAAGCCAGAAATTCATAACCCGCAGGCTCGGTGTCGAAAATTACAGTTCACTCTTAACGGAAAGCTATCTCGGTCAAAACGGGCTTTCTGCTTACGAAGTTTTTGGAACTGGCGGAAGTTATTCAGTGACTCTCAGGAATTTGCCGGCAAGTTTCGGACTTGTTGTGAGCAAAAACAGTGAGAATGAAGAAAAAAATGACGATGACGCACCTCAGCTCAATGCAGATTTGCGATTTGCGGCGGCCACTCGACTTCTCACAATTGATATGCTCGCAGGCCTTGGTGCCCCGCTTTATACAAAAAATTCAAGCAATGAGGACGTAGTTCTTTTAATTGATACGCTTTATTTTCACACAGGAGCGGATATTCTTATCGGAAACAAGTATTCAACGACTTCTCTTTTCATTCAGTGCGGATTTGAATATTTGCCAATCCGAAAAAGTGACAAATCCAGGGATTTTAGTCTGAACGAAACTTATTTCATTTTTGAACCGAGATTTAAATTCGGTGACGCAAGGCTGAACATAAGCATTTATAACATTCCGACAAATAAAATCAATTCAGCACGAATGGTCGGAAAAAGTCTTTTGATTGAAGAGACTTTTGGCATGGATATGCAGATGTATGCCGAAACAATGTACAAAAAACACAGGAATTATTCGGCAGGCGTGCATTGCATGGTAGGATTTGAAGACAAGCATTTCAAAGACATTGGCGACAATGATTTTATGGACAAAATGAATGTTAAATTCTGCCCGTTCACGGAAATTGAAGCTGACGGCGGAAAAGTAAACGTGCTGTTCACGGCGAATATGAATAAATTTGCAGACAGCAAGCCGGGGGCGTTCAAACTCCACATCGGATATAAAAAAGAGCTGTAAAAAAATCACTTGCTAATATAAAAAAAATCGGCTACCAGTCGTGAAAACGGCTTATCGAAAACGCAGGCTAGCCTGCTCCACGCGTTTTGTGCTTGAAACTATATACGTTTGCCGCTTGCGCGGCAGCACAAAACGAGTGTTTTCGTAAGTCGTTTCGCTCCTTCACGCCGATTTTTTTTACTTATGGCCGATAATGTTCCAGTTTTTTCTATGCTTACATAGAGAAGCTTGCGAGGCGTGTGCATGCCTCTTCGATGTCGGCTTTGTGGCCGAATGAGCTGAATCTTATGAAAGACTCACCGGCTGGACCGAATCCGCTTCCTGGGGTGGTTACGATGTGGCATTTGTCCAGAATTGCGTCGAACACATCCCAGCTCTTTTTCTCAGGGAATTTTGCCCAGACGTATGGACCGTTACCTGTAAAGAAAGCCTCGACGCCCATTGCCTTGAAGTTTGCTCCATCCAAAGTTTCCTTGATTTTTTTGCCGTTCTCAAGATAGTAATCGACCTGAGCCTTCATGTCCTTTAAGCCCTGCTCGTCCAGAGCTGCCAAACCACCAGCCTGTGCGATGTTTGAAGCTCCGTTGAACAAAGTTGTCATTACACGGTTCCAGTCTTTGTTTACGCTTGAGCCGTCAGCAAATTTGAGTTCGTTTGGAATTACAGACCAGCCCAAGCGAACACCTGTGAATCCGGCCGGTTTTGAGAATGAATTGATTTCGATTGCGCAAGTTTTTGCACCTTCAATCTCGTAAATTGATTTTGGCAAATTCTTGTCGCGGATGAACTCGCAATAAGCTGAGTCGAAAATAATGATGCAGCCGTTTGCGTTCGCAAAATCAACGAGCTTTTTGAGCTGCTCGCGAGTAGCAGTAGCTCCTGTAGGGTTGTTCGGCGAGCAGAAATAAATGAGAGTGTCCGGCTCAACTTTGCTCAAATCAGGGAAGAAATCGTTCTTTTCGGTGCAAGGAAGATATGTGATTCCTTTGTAGCCCGTGCCGATGTTCTCACCTGCAGCCCCAACGACTACAGAGCCGTCGACATAAACCGGGTAAGCCGGATCCTGAACGGCAACTTTTACCTCGCGGCCAAAAAGTGTCTGGATTCGGGCGATGTCGCATTTTGCTCCGTCTGAGATGAAAACTTCGCTTGCATCGACAAGACCTGGATAGAAGACTTCGGCGATGCGGGCACGGAGTGAAGAATTTCCCTGCTCGTCACCGTAACCAGAATAACCTTCTGGAGTGGCAAGACCGAGACAATACTCGCTCATTTTTGTTGCAATATGTTTTGAGATAGGCTCAGTTGTGTTTCCGATTCCAAGAGAAATAATTTTTGCCTCTGGATGTGAGGCAGCATATTCACGGCGGCGGCGGGCAACTTCCGGGAAGAGATAGCCCGCGGTCAAATTTGCAAATCCTGTGTTTCTTTTAATCATAGTGAGCACATTCTAACAAAACGCAAAGATTTATAAAAGAGGAATTTAAGTGTTACGTTAACTCAAACTGTCAAGAAGACTTCGGCAGCCAAGAGTCACATCGCTCCAAGTTTCTTCAAAATTGCCTGTATACCATGGATCTGCGACATCGCGGTCCAGGCCTGCGTATTCAAGAAGATAGTGAACTTTGCCTTCTGTGTCCTCGCCTACACGCCTCTTTAAGTGACGTTCGTTCTCGCTGTCCATGATTATGAGCAAATCAAATTCATTGTAATCGTCGGGAGTGACAAGACGCGCCCTGTGATCCGTAAAAGGAATTCCGTTCTGAGTGAGAATCTGACGGGTGCCACGGTGCATTCCGTTGCCGATTTCGTCATAATCGGTTGCAGCAGAGTCGATATAAAACTCATGTTCTTTGCCCGCTTTTTTGACAAAGTGTTTCATGACCATTTCGGCCATCGGTGATCGACAGATATTTCCGTGACAGATAAAGAGAATTTTTTTCATGGGGAGGATTATAACACAAGGAAGTGGAAAACGGAAAGTGCAAAGTGAAAAGTGAAAAACATGACAGAAGAGCAAGTTGTTATCCGGGGATTTTAAGGTAGTGAGCGACGGCGTAGCCGGCAAAACCTGCGAGGCAGGTTTTGAGCGACTCTCGGTGAAGGCTGTGCCTGAACCGCAAAACCCCTTAGAAGAAGGGGTAGCGTAAGACCGCAAGGGCTGGAGCGAGGGGGAGACTTCCCCCTACTTCATTTATTTTTCGTGGCGAACTTTGAGTTCTTCGCTGATTTCTTCGACTTTTTTGTCATTCAAGATGAACTTTGTTTTGAAAATCAGAACGCCAAGAATCAGGACAAAAATCGGAATCAGAGTCATTACCATGCGGAGCCCCATTTTTGAAGCCTGCGATACGCCCTGCGCAAAGTCAATGTTTGCTTCTGTTGCGTCGCATGTGACCTGTTTAAGGTTGAGGACTGAAAGCGCGAGGGATGCTACAAAGGCTGCAATTCCAGAAGCCAGTTTGACTACGAAGGTTTGCATTGAGAAAATTACGCTTTCATCGCGGCGGTTGTTTTTGAGCTCACCGTAATCGACTGTATTTGCCAAAAAGACCGTGATGATTACGTTGTTTACGCCTGCACTTGCCATTACGAGAACGCCGGGAATCAGGAATGGAACTACGGAACTGACACCAACGCTAGCCATTGCCAGAAGCGCGAAATATCCGATTATGCTCATTCCGATGCTCACGTAGAAAATCCTGATATTGTTGAGTTTAAGAAGATTTCGCAAGAACGGATACAAAATCATCATCGCAAGGATTTGTGTGCCGCCGCCTACCATGTTGAAAAGCGCGTAACCGTCATTCCAGTTTGCGCCACCCAAATCGTATTTAAAGAAGTAAATTACGAGATTTGAAGTGATGTAAAGGGCTACGTTCACGACGACGATTGTGAGAACGACGCACATTGCCTGATCATTCTGAACAAGGGCACGGAACATTTCGCTGATTTTTGCAGTTTTCATGTCTACGGAAGATTTTTCCTTAATCGAAAGGCACATAATCAGTGTGAAGAGCACAAAAAGAACCGCAACGCCGAGCGTAAAGAATTTAAATCCATTAAGCTCAATCCACTGCTGGCCAGGATAGCGTGAAGCCAGTTCGGAAGGAACTGTGCCACCGAACATTTTTCCAAGAACAGGTACAATAATCATTGTGAGGATTGAAATGACTGCGGCACCGACACCTGCACAAGAACGGGCCAAAGTTGTGAGACCTTCGCGCTCCTTTCCGCCGTTTGTAAAGGCCGGAATCATTGACCAGTAAGGAATGTCCATCATCGTGTAAGTGACGCCCCAGACGATGTAAGTGACGGCGGCATAAGCGACAAGACCTGCGGCATCAAGTGAAGGCGGAGCCGCAAACATCAGAAATAGAACGACTGCGTTCGTAAGCGTTCCAATCAAAAGCCACGGTCGGAATTTTCCGAAGCGTGTCCGGGTTTTTGCGACGACAACACCCATAATCGGGTCATTGAAAGCATCAAAAACGCGCGCAATCAGCAAGATGACGCCCATAGCGGCCGCACTCACGCCAAGAATATCCTGAAAGTAATATAATATATAGCTTGCGGAAAGCATGTAAACCATGTCTTTTCCAACAGCACCAAGTCCATAAGATGCTTTTTCCTTTAAGCCAAGCATATTTCCCCCTTAGAAAGTGCAGGTTAATTGATTCAAGTGTTAATCAGCACTTCCCTATTTTTTTAATGAAACAAGCAGCATATTTATGAGTATCTCAATCTGTTTGCGGGCACCTACGATTTCGTCCATTGCCAGAAGATCACCTGAGATTGAGAGTTTTTGTGCAAGGCAGAACAGGGAATGCATCATCGTGATGAACATTTCCTGAGTACTTGCGGAAGAAAGAACTTCATTATTGGAGCCGGAGAATGAAATAGAACCATCCGCGATTCCTTTATCCAGAGCCTGAACAACGATTGTGTTCGTGCCCAGAATTGTTCTTTCGTATTCACGGAGTTTTTCAGCACTAACCTTTTCTTTTTTTATGAAAGAATCAAAATAGTAGACGAAACTGAAAAAACTCCGCTGAGTGACGAGGGCATCCGCGAAAACTTCAAGCAACTCCTTCAGCTGCTCGTAGCCCGAAAGTGCCTCGTATTTTTTTGAAGTGAAAACCTCGTTGAAAACCGACAGTTCCAGATTCCAGGCGTAAATTGCAACTTCAATTGCAAGCTCTTCTTTTGTCTGGAAATAGCGGTACAGAGAAGCGACTCCGATTTTTGAAGCCACGGCAATATCATTCATCGATATGTTCTCGATACCACTCTCCGAAAACAAACCGAATGTACATTCAATAATGGCCTGAATCCGACTGTCTTTCTTTTCTTTCCTTGTCTCACTGACCTGCCCAGACATAGCTACTAAACTCCTTGCCGACAGCTTTTTCTACTGCATGATATGCACCATTATAAATGCCGACTTTTTTATTAGAAATAATAGCATGATTCATCTTTTCAAGTAAGTCAGGATTTTCGATGAACTGCGTGAGCATAAAGTTCGCGTAATCAAGGCTCGGACACTCAGGAGTTCCGTCACCGACCTCAGCCGCCCTGATTGCGCCCCAACACTCATGTCCGCCTACATGCTGAATCATCAGCTTTGGAACAGGATAGAATGCAAGCTCACTTGGTTTTGTGATAAGACAATCACAAGCACGGATAAGGATGTTCGTTGCATAAACAGCCGCGAAAATATCCTTGTGGCAGAAAACATGGATTTCGTTGGACTCGTCACCTATACAAGAAATGTCGTTCAAAGCACGTTCTGCAAAAGATTTCGTAAAGTTCCAGTCGTGGAAGTGAGTCTTTGAAATCTCCTCAATTCCGGGGACTTTTTCTCTGAACATATTCCAGACATTCTCGTAATCTCCTATGTTCAGATAAAGGGCGGCCCTTCTTGCTTTTATAAAAGGAAGAAGAGTGCGAATCAATGATGCGAAATAATCTCCCTGCGCCCCAGCCCCTCCGATTGTAAGAAGGAATCTGAGCGGCTTTTTGGCTGAGATGCGGTCAAGCCGTTTTTTACAATCAGCTTCGATATTCGCGACCATCTCGTCATCCATGTAATGTCCTGCGTAACAAATATCATTTTCGCCCATTGGATTGAGGATATTTTCACCGTCAAAGCCCTTCAAAGTTCTGTATGAAAGATAAGAAGAAGGTGTCTGAACAAGATGAAGCGCACCCTCACTCAGATGCAGGCCCATCGCCCAGTTATCAGGAATTGCGTTGACAACATGAGTGAATCCGGCATGGACGGCAGCCTGACTAGGCCAAACATGAGTGGCAATAAAAGGTGTATCACGAGGAAGGTCATGAAGAACAGGAGTCATAAGCTCGGCTGTTTTCTGGTCGCCGGCGTTATAAGAAAGTTTTTTAAAGCCCTCAGTGTTGAGCGGGTCCCAGACAAGCCTGTTAAAAAGCCTTGATTTCTGAGAAAGTCTGGATGCCATTGAATATAATTTATTCTGATAGGCAATGATTTTTGTGCAAGTTGTCTCCGGGAAAGAATTGAGGTCGAGCCAGAGCGGAGTGTACCCCATCGCATGTGCCGCGCTCGCCATTGCCATTGAAATACGATAATGCCCGAATCCCATGCGGATGTTTCCGATGATGACGGATTTTTGTGGCAAATCCCCCATCGGCTCTTTTGAAAGCACGAGAACTTTTGCCCCGAAAGCCGGAGTTAGCACGTCGTTATCAACGGCAGCAAGATGATAAGGAATATTTCTGTCATCCCCAAAT
Source organism: uncultured Spirochaetaceae bacterium (assembly GCA_902785455.1). Lineage (GTDB taxonomy): Bacteria > Spirochaetota > Spirochaetia > Treponematales > Treponemataceae > Treponema_D. The sequence goes on along the minus strand of CACZYY010000004.1, from coordinate 5,891 downwards.
TTCTTAAGGAATTTTTTCTGCTGTGCCGCGGCCTTACGCAGTATTTTTTTGTCGATTGGATTTCCAAAAATCACCGAGCTTTTATCCATACACATCTCCTTTTTATATTGCCACACCAACCGCCTTCGTTGTTGCGGTTGCTTAGATTCCATTTTGCTACGCAAAATCAATAAAATAAAATTCTTTAAAGGGATTCCGTAGGAATCCCGAATCTGTGTGGCATTCTTTTACTTTCGCTCATAAATTGAAATCGAATGCGGTTCAAACGTGAAGATTTCGCCGTTACGATTTCCGTACTCAATGACGGTCTCAAGGTTCTCTGTTTTTTCCCTGAATCTTGAAATCAGCTCTCTTCTTTCTATATTAATGCTCTCGTTGCTCAGGTTGATGAAGCCTGTGTATTTTGAATCCGAAGAATATTTGCTTTTTGAGAAAATGAAATATGATGTTGAATTTCTGTTCTCTACGCCAAAATCCTCAAATTCAAAAAGTTTGTAAAGCGACTCGATTTTTTTGGTGAGCGCGCCTTCCTTTTCCGCATCGAAATGAACTGGATCATCAGAATGCATAATCTGGCTCGCAAAAAGATAATTCACAAGCGCGATAAGGATTTTTTCCTTGTCGTTCAAGCTGATATTCTCGTAGCGCAGGAAAACTACATCCGGATCGTTGATGTAAACGCACTGATTCCAGAAAGCGTGCCCCAAAGTGCTCTGCATATTCAAGAATGCGCTTGTCCGTGAAGGGAAGTTCGCGTTCTTCATCCACGCGACATCCCAAGTTTCTTTTGTGTCCGGGCCAATTCTTGAAAGAGGAAGAGACTTAAAGCTTGATTCAAAAGGCATTCCGCAGCCCAAATATGCCACTTTTTCGCCTTTTTGGTTCGACTTTCGTTTGGTGAGGACTTTTACAGCACGATCGTACCATTCATATGCAGCACCGCCGTTTTTGAACTCACCATAAATCATTCCGGCAAAAAGGAAGTCAAGCTTGATGTAACGGAAGCCCCACTCATTCACGACTTTTTCCATGAGCGAGTCGAGATATTCCAAAACTTCATCACGGCTCAAATCAAAGCAGAAGTATGAATATGGAAGCGAAGGCTGATTTTTACCGAAAGTTCCGCCCCAGAGAGGATTCAAACCTGCGGCAATCGGTCTGCCCTTTTTATCACACAGAATCCAGTCACGGTGATTTTTTGCAAATTCACTGCGCCAGTCAATGATGAAAGGTGCAATCCAAAGTCCTGGAATATACCCTTTATCTGAAATCGAAGAAGCAAGTGATGTCATTCCGTTCGGAAAGCGTGAAAGGCGTGCATCCCAGTCACCGAGAGCGATTTCCCAGCCGTCATCAACTTGAAACACGCAAGGCTTTTTTGAGTCCAGAAAATGTGTTTTTATGAGATTTTCTGTGTGCGAAAGACTTTCCAAATCAACTTTGATAAGCTCATTATTGATGTCCGCATAATGGTTGTACCATGATTCCCAGCCACCAAGAGTAATCTTATTTTTATAAGGAGTTGTATTTAAAAAGTCCAGAGAACCGAAACGTTCAGCACTGTCAGTCACAAACAATTCCTGAGTTATTTTGCGCAGCTCAAAAAAGTCACGCACAGAAAAGATTGCAAGCTCAGCAATTTTGTCGCCTTCATGCCATGTTTTCCCGTCTGCGTAAACAGTACAGGAGATTTCCCGCCTTGTACGGTCAACATAAAAATTCACAGGCGGTAAAAGGCCTGAAACATTCCCTGTTGAAGCAACGGCGATGTAGAAATTTTTGCCGTTTACGTTCCAGCGCAAGTACATGAAAAAACTTCCGACAAGCATTTTTTTTGAAGAAAGTTTTTTGGGCAACTTACCAGGAACCGTAAAATACTGCTTCCACTGCGGCACGATTGGAAAATACTTTTTCTGGTATTTATCTGCGTCAATTTCACCGCCAAAGCCCCAGCTCTGCCAGCCGGAACCATAGAACGCGAAATCATTATTTTTGCAGAACTCAGAAATTGTCTCCCCGCATTTTTCGCCGCTAAAAGAATCAATAAGGGAATCAATAGAAAGAACTGTAAAAATCCGGTTTTCAGAATCAACACATTCCGCACCATGATAAAAATATTCTTTTCGTTCAAGTTCTTTCATATTATCCCCCTTAATTCCATATAAGGCTAGAAAAGTGATTCTGAACCTATAAGTTGAGTTAAAAATTGACTTGTGGAACGCAGAGAAAAAGTGAGGGGGTACCCTTTGAAGGGAGAGTCCTTACTTTTTCTCGTCGCTGGGACCCGCAAGGCAATTTTTAGTTTAAGCAATATATTCTTTAGAAGAACATTTCTACGCCGATTGGCATGTAGAATCTGTTTGCTTTTCCGTCGTATTTTAGATTAACAACATCGTTCACAAGACCTTCCATTGACTGAATTGTGAAGTCGCCCGCGATTCCCGCGAACATAAAGTTGTTTGCAGCAAAAGTCTTTTTAACGTAAACTTCAGCAGCGATTTTGTGCTGGTTCAACTTCAAGTCCTTTACAGAAAGACCGCTTGTCATGTTTCCGCTTCCACTAGCAGAAGTGATATTATAGTTTCCAGAAAGACCGACGAAAACATCCTGCTTGTCAAACGGATTGATACAAACTTCTGCGAGGAAATCAGCACCAGCCATAATGATATCAGCACCATCGTTCTTTTGCATGTTGACAAGACCATAAGAATACTGACTCAGGTTTGAAGTTCCCTGTCCGCCCCAAACATGGCCTTTGTACATGATGAATCCCTGCTTGATAACGCCCATTGTTCCCATACAAGCGTACCAGTTGTAGAATTTCTCAGGGTCATAGTCGCGCAAATCTTTGTTGCTTACGAGAGGAAGCTTGATACCAAACTCGATGAGGTTTGCGTTCGGTGTCTCAGAAAGGTTCAGGTTCGGATCAAGGAAACTTGTAGCTCCGCCCATGAAACCGAGCCAGTCGATACCGAATTCCATTCTACCATAGTAATCGTTCATGTCAAATCCGGCGGCACGAGCACTTGCATACTTGCTTTTTTCGTAGCGGTAGTTTGATTCTGAAATTGAATCGCCCCAATACTGAGCCTTAATCTGGAAAAGCCCTGGAACTGTGTAACCAACTCCAAACTGAGAATCACGAACAGCATCATACAGGCGAACAGATTTTTCACTGTCAGTATCAGCGGCACTTTCTCCGCCCAAAGTTCCTGCGAAATCAACCGCACCGTTCATATAGAAGCCTGCGAGCGGAGAATCTTCATTTCCCTTGATTGATGCGAATAAACCTGTTGCAGTCCATATTTCCTGGAAAATATCATCTTCTGATTTTACATCGCCAGATTCACGCTGACCGAAATCACCGATTGTACCGCGAAGCTCATTTTCTCTCATGCGACCGAAAGCAATTTTTGTCTGAAACAAAGAATTGTCGAACAAGCCCCAGATTTTTGCCTGATCACCGATTGCGACGGCGTATTTTCCGTCTTCGTTGTAGTTTGTATCTTCCGGATTTTCATTAGCATCCCAGAGTTTGTGAACGAAAAGTGCGCGGGCATCTGAATCCAAGTTGAAGTCAAAACCGAAGTGCTCGTCCGGTGTGCGGCCGACAATCCAGAAACCAACACGGCTTCCGTAAGACCAATCCGGAGCAAGGCCAGCGTAGTTGCGTGAAGAAGACTCGTCTTTTTCCTGAGCCTTGAGCATTTTTGCAATAATTGTAGCGGCAGAAGCCTGACCGATTTCAGCACCATATTTCTGAAGGGCAACAGTAGAATCTGTTGTTCCATATTTCTGACAGAGGGCTGTAACAGTGGCCAAAGAAGTTGCATCACCACTCAATGCACCGGCACCAAGTTTTGTAGCTGCATAAGTTCCAATAGCTGTTGCATAATCCGCAACATTGCTTCCATCATCTTTAGGCTCTACAGAAGGCACATCTCCTAAAGATCCGCCTTTCTTAGCAGTCTCATAAGCTTTAATAGCCTCAGTTCCAACAGCAACAGCCTGCTCGCCAGTCTTAGTCAAATCCGCCGTAATCTTCGTAGAATTGCTCTGATGTCCAACATTAAAAGTAGAGCGTCCCCATGCACCAAAAGAAATGTCACCCACGCCAGTCTGCAACGTGTGAGCTTTTAGAGTCTCGTGAGTTTCACCAAAAGCCAAGCCTGCTGTAAGTGCAAGTGCTCCAGCCGCAGCAATAATTTTTTTCATAATTGCCTCCTTCTTGTATCCTTTCTGAAAGTCATTTGTTAATTTGATAGTATTACTATCACTTTTCCTTTCAAGCAATATGATAGTATCACTATCACTTTCTGTCAACAGAAAAAAACGCATTACTTTACAAAAATTCATATATTTTGCAAGAAAAAGACCTTCACATTTCCGTTTTCAATTTTCCGTTTTCCGTTTATAATTCCCTCATGCTAAAACGCTCTGGCCACGCGGATTTGCCGCTTCATACGGGAGTCGTTCCAAAGTGGCTTGCAGACAGGATGAAACTTCTCGGAACACAAATTGTCGAAGCACTTCTGATTAATTACGGAAAGAAGGAAGTTCTCGTGCGCCTCAGTGACCCGCTCTGGTTTCAGTCGCTCGGGGCAGTGCTTGGCATGGACTGGCATTCAAGCGGAATCACAACAAGCGTAATGTACGCGCTCAAACGAGGAATCAACGAACGTGCACGAGAATTCGGCCTTTGCGTATGTGGCGGGCGCGGAAAATACTCCCGGAAAACGCCCGACGAGCTTTTGTATCTTGCGGATGCGACAGGTCTCGATGGGCTCTCGCTTGTAAATGCAAGCAAGCTCACGGCTAAAGTCGATGGATGCGCAGTTCAGGACGGATTTCAGCTTTACATGCACAATTTTGTCCTCAGCGACGAGGGTGACTGGGTTGTAGTCCAGCAGGGAATGAACACAAGCACGAAGACTGCGCGCCGTTACCACTGGAGTTCGGAAAATCTCCGTTCATTCGTGGATGAGCCGCATTCCGGGATTACAGGCGAAAATCAAGGTAAAATCCTTAATCTCACGGACAGCGCGGCCAGAAAAACCCGCGGAACAATTCTCACGCTTACTCACGAAAACCCGGACAGAATGATTCGGGAAATCGCGAAGATTTCCGGCAATGACTATTCAAGGCAGCTGGAATTTGATTTTGAAGGCACACAAGAAGTCAGCAGGGAGCAGCTAGCAATGAACAATGCGAAGGGGGAAGTCTCCCCCTCGGCTGCAATGGCTTCGCCATTTTCGCCTGCCCCCACTGCGGGGACACCCCGCAACGCCCCGCCAGAAAACACCTGGCAAGGCTCGCAAATCTTAATTCGTAACGACAGGAACCTTGTGATGCCGGCTCATCATGATGTTAGAGCTGAGGATGTTGATTTAAAACGACTGGGCGCGGTACTTGCCACGGCCTACGAAAGCGACAACAAGGATTTTGAGTCACTTTTGCTCACACCAGGACTTGGCCCGCGCACACTTCAGAGCCTCACCCTCGTGAGCGAAGTAATTTACGGCACTCCAAGCAGATTCACAGACCCGGCACGATTCAGTTTTGCGCACGGCGGAAAGGACGGCCATCCATTCCCGGTTCCGTGCAGGATTTATGACGAGTCAATCCGCGTTCTTGGAGACGCAATCGAAAAATCAAAGCTTGGCTACAACGACAAAAGCGAATGCCTGCGCCGGCTGAGCACCACAGCCCAAGAAATCGAAAAGTACTGCGACCCGATCGCCGACTTCGACGCAACAATCGCCCGCGAACGTGAACACAGCAAAGAGTGGGGCGGCAGGACCTGCAAGGATTAAAACAAACTCGGCTGGAGTGAATCTTCGGGGAAGTCTTCTATCCATTTGAAGATTGATTCTCCGCCAAAAATTATGTTG
>CACZYY010000003.1:21269-96413 GCA_902785455.1 uncultured Spirochaetaceae bacterium | reverse complement strand
AATTGAAAGGAATTTAAGTCGGGTATGGCGGATTCGAACCGTCGACCTCTACGTCCCGAACGTAGCGCGCTACCAGCTGCGCTAATACCCGAAAAAAAAGAAAGCCCGCTCAAATTAAGCGGGCTTTTTGACGGGAGCGAAGGGGCTCGAACCCTCGATCTCCGGCGTGACAGGCCAGCGCGATAACCAGCTTCGCTACGCCCCCAGTCGATGTTCAGAACTATATCAAAAAATATAGGACATTGTCAATAGACATTTAATTTTTTTTACAAATTTCGTTGTTTTTTTATCCGCGAGGTGCCTTTGCAGGATCTATCGGCTGCCCGTTCTGGAATACCATGAGCGAAATCTGAGATTTTCCTGTGTAGGTATCGATTCCTGCAGTACCGATTTCTGAACTGTAATTGATGTAGTCACCTTTTGAGACGTCGATTGAGCCCAAGCCGGTGTACGCATAAATATGCCCGGTTTTGCTCTGGATAAAGACGACGTTTCCGAAACCGCGGTATGAGCCTGAGAACATGACTGTTCCGGCACGAATTGCCTTGACTTCCTCGTTCTTTTTTGCGGCCATGCTGACTCCGCCGACTTTTCCGTTGATATAGACAATATTTTCAGTTTTTACAGGCCAGACGAGTGAAGAATCAGCTTTTTTGCTCGAATAATTATGCGGATCGTTAGCCTTTAAATCCGGAACTTTTTCTTGCGAAGCCGGAGCCTTTGCAGTTTTCGAATCTTTTGCAGGAGCAGGCTGAGTTTTCGTGCTTGCGATTGATGTACCAGTCTGAACAGAATTTTTACCACCTGGAACTTTGATTTTCTGCCCGACTTTGAGCGCAGCGTCACTTCCTACTCCGTTGAGTTTCTGCAAATCCGCGACTGATATTCCATGTTTCTTTGAGATTCCGAACCAGGTCTCGCCTTTTTGTACAATGTAAGTTCCGTCAGAATTTGCGGAAGTTTTTGCGGCTGCAGATGAAGCAGATTCCGAAACCGCAGGAGGATTTGAAGAGGCTGCGACAGTTTTTGAAGTTTGTGCAGGGACCGAGGCCGTTGCTGAAGCTGAAACAGTAGCATCTGGAATCTTTATTTTTTGACCAACTTTGATTCCGTTGTCTGAGAATCCGTTTGCTTCCTGGATTGCACTCACCGAAACACCGTACTTTTTGCTAATAGAATACAATGTGTCACCTGTCTGAACCTCATGAACAGAGTCAGAGTAAAGATGAGAGACAGCAGATAAAATCAAAACTGAAAAGGCAATTTTAAAAACCGAACATTTCATATCTTAAGAATTTTCGGCAAAAAACTGAAAAGATTTAAGTAAATTGTGGGGATTTTAAGCTAGCGAACGGCAATGCATTAGCAGTGCAAAATGACTTTCGAATCCCCGGGGGCGTTGCGGGTAGGGAGCGACGGCGTTAGCCGGCAAAACCTGTGAGACAGGTTTTGAGCGAGTCTCGTTCGAAGCTGTGCTTCGAGCGCGTCAGGGAGCGACCCTTCAGGGGCAAAACCTGCGAAGCAGGTTTTGAGCGAGTCTCGGTGAAGGCTGCGCCTGAACCGTACCCGTAGAAGGGGTAGCGGAAAACTCCAAAGGAGGTTGTAGCGAGGGGGAGACTTCCCCCTCCCGGATTTTTAATCTTCCATAAGTGACCAGAAAAGCTGCATAGCGTCAATTCCGTTGATTTTTGTGCTGGAAGAGTAACTTTTCAAGATGTTGTCGCGCCCACCGGTAAGCTGTTTGCTTGTGATTCCGAATTTAATTGAACTTTCGGCTTCAAGGAATGCACTCAAATGATCTGCGAGGCGGACTAATTTGCCGTCAACTGGAGAATGCACGTCAGAATTATAATTGTCGCAAAGTTCTTCGAACGAAACGACCTGTGAACTTTGCTGGCCGTCAAGTTCGGTAACAAGAATTCGGTTCTGGAATTCATCGTTCGTAAAATACAGTATTTCATCGACATAGAATGAATCCATGAGCGGAACAAGCTCAGCACGGACAAGTTCGTCCTCTATCTGTTTTACAATCCCGGGAAGCTCGTTGGTCGCTTGTTTTACAGGGGAAATTATATCGCGTGTGACTGATTCGGGCAAATCATGGAAAAGGCCACAGAAAAAATCATTAAAAAGACGTTTTGGGCAAGGCTTTTCCTGACTGTCACGCAAAAGCAGAAGTGTTATCACGGCAACAAAAAAACAATGTCCGAGGACATTTGTGCGCGGAACTCTCGGAGTGCGGTTCCATCTTGTCTGAAAGCGAAGCTGCTCGATTTTCATTATAAGCTGAAAAGGCTGTTCCCTGTTCACGAGCATTTTAACGCCTTTTAAGTCCGTGTAATCCTGGAGATTATTGCGGAGCTGCCAGTGAATCGGCTCAATGCGTTCTTTTTCGTTGACAGGTGCAATCATTTCAAGTTCGCGAAGAGAAGAAAATTTGTGCGCGGCTTCCAAAACCCGCTCTGTCAGTGTAAATTCTTTTTTTTCAAAATCAGACTCGGAATCAAGGTAAGCGGAGAACCGAGAAAGAAGTTCATCATCGGAAATGATGCTCGTATATTTTGACAAAACCCATTCGTTAAGTTTTTTGTATTCGGCAGGATATTTTGCTCGGATCATCTGCTGGACGGGTGATTTTATGTCGCACAAGGCAATTTTTTTTAGCAAGTCAAACAAGGAAGCGTAAATCATCCATTCCCAGTCAATTCTGTGTCCCTGAGATTCTTCGTATTTAGCGATAATATAAGCAGCTACCATTTTTTCGGCAGCCTTGTCCATTTCAACCAGATCGAACGGCCGGACTAAATCGTTCCATCGCTGGATGGAAAAGCCTTCGAAGATTTTGAGAATAAATTTTTTGTCTAGCATTATTTTGCGATTCCTTTCTTTTGGTCAGACTCGACCTTCTGCTTCCAGACACCAGCCTTCTTTTTGATTTCTTCGGCATTTTCAGCCTCGCCCAATGCAATTGCGACACGACGGCCGCCGGAAAGGAACAGAATTGCATTGCGCATGTCATCGATTCGGTGTGTGGCAAGCTCGTATTTGTCCCGGTAGGCCGTAGCCGACTGGTCATAAAGTTTGCGAATAAGGCGGATATAGAGCACGGAATTGTCGTAATCTGGAGAATTTGGGTCAAAATAATCTTTGCAAGCCTTTTTGAGATCAAGGAGATTCTTGGCAACCGTGGCAAAACGCCCCTGAAGTTCTACAAAAGACATCTTCCATTTTGAATTGTCACCAAAGGCATCGATAAGAAGGGAAATTGCAAGACCAAGTTTGCGGACGAGATTGAAACGTTTGTCAATTGGCGCCTCGGCAATTACAGCAAGTTTTTCTTCCATATCGGACTGCAAGGCGTCGATGACATTCGACACGATTTCCTCAAGATAGATGATTGCCTTGTAAAGCATCTTTCGGGCTTCATTCAATGCATCGTTATCCTTTGTATTTACGAGTTCCACAGTGAGGTTATTTATCATAATGTAATAAGTTGCGCAACCAATCATCTCGTCACAGAGATTGAGTTTTTTGTAGGCCGCACCGGTGGGATTTGCTTCTATTGAGGCCAAAGTTTCCTTTTCACGATCAAAAGCCTCTTTTATCATTCTTTTGTATGGCTCGCACTTGATTTCGCAAATCTCGCGATTTTCATTCAATACCCTTGCCATTACACCGCCTCCCCAAATTTTGCAAGCATAGAACGAGCATGTTCCAGGGATTCGGAACTTGCTGCGTCACCAGAAAGCATTCGGGCAATCTCAGAAACCCGCTCCTCACCCATAATCGGGCGGACATGAGTCTGGGTCGCACCGTTATTTACAGATTTTTCTATCTTGATTTGATTATCGGCATAAACAGCGATGCTCGCAAGATGCGTAATACACAAAACTTGTCGATTTTTTGCCAATTTTTTGAGATGACTGCCTATTGAAACCGCAACTTCACCACCAATACCAGTGTCAATCTCATCAAAAATCATGGTTCCCACGGTTGACTCGCCGGATTCGTCTGACTGGCAGAGAATCGTTTTGAGGGAAAGCATGACACGGCTTAGCTCACCGCCAGATGCAATCTTTGCAAGCGGCTGCAGCGGCTGGCCAGGGTTCGCGCTGATAAGGAATTCAATGTCATCGATTCCGTAAGGTCCGCATTTTTGGGTAATTTCGTTGTCGCTTTTTTCGGCGACATTCACAGAGAAGCGGGTGCCATTCATGCCAAGATTTGAGAGAACCTGAACGACTCCTGCTGACATTTTTTCCGCGGCAGACTTTCTGAGCTGGGAAATGTTTTTTGCCTCAAGATAGACCTTTTTCCCAAGCTCAGCGATTTCTTTTTCAAGTTTTTCTTTTTTGTCAGAACTGTTGTCAAGCTCGTCCAAAGTCTTCTGGGCCTTTTCGAAATATAAAATGACTTCGGAAAGAGGTGCGGAGACAGAAGAAGCGTATTTCTTTTTGAGATTGTAAATTAAAGTCTGACGTTCCTGAACCTGCGCAAGCCGTTCCGGGTCAAAGACAAGGCTCTGCGAGTAAGATTTGTATTCTTCGGCGATGTCGCTGATTTCGTAGAAAGCACTTTCGAGCCTGTCCGTGAGTTTTTGAAGAGACTTATCCGAAGAAGACGCGCTGTCTGCCACGGCACGAAGACGTTTGAGAACCGAGACCACTGCCCCGCCCTCTCCACCAGAAAGCGCACCATTAATCTGCTCGACATCGGAATAAAGTTTTTCGAAGGAAGAAAGTTTTGTTTCCTCATCATCAAGCTCGACATCTTCACCAGGCTTTAGTTTTGCCTCAGAGATTTCTTTGATTGCAAAATTAAGAAGGTCTATTCTTTGAGCACGATCGCGGTCATCGGTGTTAAGCTCGTCCAAGAGTTTTCGCTTGGCGACCAGCTCCGAATACAATGAAGTGAAATTTGCGACACGTTCGGTAAGACTTGCATAAGAATCTAGAAATTTTCGGTGCTCGCTGACCTTCATGAGCGACTGATGCTCATGCTGACCGTGAATATCGATTAAAAAAGAGCTGAATTCGGCCAAATCTGCACGGGTGACAGGCGTACTTCCAATCCATGCGCCTGACTTGCCGTTTTCGCGGATTACACGGCGCAAAAGAACACGATCATCTTCAATTTCGATGCCATGCAGTGACAGCCATTCCCAGGCATTTGTCGCTTCCGCCGAAGTCTCTGTGGAATTCTCTTTCTCTCCAGAAAGGTCGCGGACAGAAGAAGGAGCTTTTCCAAGATAAAAAGAGCCTGTTACGACAGATTCATGAGCCCCACCTCGGATTTGCTCAACTCCGGCTTTTCCACCAAGAAGAAATGTGAGCGCACCGATTAAAAGAGACTTTCCGGCACCTGTTTCACCAGAAAGCACTGTGAATCCCCCATTGAATTCGACATTTGCAGAATCAATGAGAGCAAAATCTTTAATTGAAAGATCTTCAAGCATGTTGAGGACCTCCTGACCAGTTCAATTTTGAGCGGAGCGCATTATAAAATTTTTCTTTTGTACAGCCGATGAGTTTCGCTTTTTTTTCATGCTGACAAACTCTTATTACATCACCGACATGCAAATCCACAGGAATCTGACCGTCAACGCTGATTACAACATCAGACATTCGTGACGGCAGGATCTCAATCTCAAGCTCTCCATCTGGACTCAAAACCAAAGGTCGGCTTGAAAGTGAGAATGCGTTCATTAATGTGAGAACCATTGAATCCAAATCAGGGTCAATAATAGGACCGCCCGCGCTCGCAGAATAAGCGGTTGACCCGGTTGCCGTGGAAACAATGATTCCGTCGGACTTTATTTCACCGAGAGGAACTTTATCATAAAGAACATTGAATGTAATCATGTGACCGGCAGTTTTCCCGCAAATCACGATGTCATTCATTCCAGTTGCGCTCAGACGACGGTTCTGACCACGAATCAAATCTGCCTGAAGCAAACTACGCTCATCAACAACTGCCTTTCCAGCAAAAAAATCATCGAGTTCACGCTTCCATTCATCCCGCTGAACACTCGCAATAAAACCAAAGGAACCAAAATTAATCGGAAAAATAGGAATTCCAAGCGGAGCACAACCACGAGCCGCAAACAGAACCGTGCCGTCACCACCCATTGTAATCACAAAATCATAACCATAAAACGGATATTGCTCAGAATATCCATTGAAAAGAAAAATATCAGCCTGTAATCCAAGCGATTGGAGATACGCCTGGATTTCATTCCCGAGAGATTTTGATTCTTCCTTAAAACTGTTTACTACGATAAGTGACTTTTTTACTTTCATAAAATTTTGTTACGGCAACGTCCCCAGAACTTTTGCTATTTTTGTGGCCGATTCAGAGCCTAGCCGCGGGTACAAGGGGAAAAGCACACAACGCAGGAACAGCGACTTAGCATGAATATACTTAGACTGTTCATCATCGTCAAGCATTGAAATCACGGAGCCGTCATAAGCTGGGCGAATTTCGATTTCTTTACGGGAAGCGTATTGCTTTGCATCCTTGAAGCTTCCGTTGAGCACAACAGGGAACGACCATATTGTGGAAGGAGATTCTTCACTCCGTGCAAAAGTTTTGTTTTTACCACTTGCAAGAGACTTTTTGAAAATATCATAAAGAGACTTGCGGATTTCTTCGTTGCGGTTGAATTCTTTGAGCTGGATAAAGCCAAGCGCGCTGTTCATATCCGGAAGAATGTCAGTTTCTGGGGCTTCGTCAGTAACTTTTTTGAGGACAATCCATTCACGACGTTTGGGAGCAATCAAAACAGCTCCGCCGCCAGCCGTAACAGTATCGTTCGCCTCCATGCCGAGAATCGAATAAAGACCTATCATTCCAGCCTTTTTCTGTAAGTCCTCCGGCTTAGCTTGACCATCATCTGCTGCAGAAAAATTGTATACTGAGCCGACAGAATGAGAAATATCTTCGATTACAGGAACACCAGTGGCAACAATTTGCTCAAGGTTTGGCAAGATTCCCATGCCCTCATGAAGCAGCAGCAGTCTTCCGCCATTCTTGATTCCATTTTGAACAGATTCGGCAGATACAAGACCATCATCCTCGTTTACATCCAAAACAAGCGGAGTAAAACCAAGATTTTTGACAGCCGCATAATGCCATGAAGGTGCAAGGGCTGAAATCATAACAGACGAGCCAGGCTGCAAATCCAAAGCCTTGACAACATAAGAAAATGCAATGGCAGGACTACGGAATGCAACAGCTCCGTCACAACCAGTAAATTCCTTTACCGTCTGGATAAGTTTGGTGTTCAGCTCGCCTGGTCCGAGTTTCTCATCAACCATGCAAGTCAGAACAGCATCCATTTCTTTTCTGCGAATAGTAGAACTGAAAGTTTGAATCATTATTCTTCGTCACTCGCTTCGCCAGGATCAAGAATTTTTTGAAGCTCCTTGGCGTTGAACAAGCGGCGCATATCAAGCATGATAAGATATTTATCATCCTGACGGATAACGCCATGAATATACTCAGTACCGATACCGCTAATCATCTGTGGCGGATCTTTGATGTCAGCCGTGTCAATCGCAACAACGCGTGCAATTCGGTCAATGATAATTCCGATACGGTTGTTCTCGATGTTGAGGATAATAAATCCACCTTCGAATTCCTCGTCACCATCTGCAACGGCAATTTTTTGAATCTGGAAACGCTTGTGCAGATTGATTACAGGAATGATTTCGCTTCGAAGATTGAAAATTCCCTCGACATAGAATGGGGCATTAGGAATCGGACGAACTTTCGTTACCTTTACGATTTCCTTTACATCCATGATGTCCACACCGTAGATTTCTCCGCCAAGCTGGAATGTAACTAACTGAATCTGTGTGTTTTCTGCCATATTACCCCCTAGATTATTCGCCAAGAAGCTTTTTTGCTTCCAAGAATTCTGAAATACCAACTGCGACCTTTTTTGCCTCACGCATTGCAAGGACTACAGTTGCAGGCTTATGAACAACATCGCCGCCGGCAAAAATACCGCGCCGGGTTGTCATGCCATAAGGCTTTTGTTTTGTAACAACATAGCCACCTTCATCAACATCAATTCCTTCGGTTGAGCTTACAATACGAGCTGCAGGCCTAGAACCGATTGCGATAAGGATTTTATTTGCCGGAAGAATGACCTCACCATTTGGACTCTGACATTTGAGACCTGTGACAATACCATTCTCACCAACATATTCAATAGGAGCATGCTCCCATTTGAAATCAACGCCATCACTGATTGCACCATCGTACTCAGCCTTTGCTGCTCGCATAAATTCGACTGTTTTGCGATATGCAACAGTTACAGACTTTGCCTTCATACGGATTGCGGTGCGGCAAGCATCCATAGCTACGTTACCTGCTCCAATGACGACAACATTATCTCCTTCTTCGATTGGAACTTCTGATTTGTCAACGTTTCCGTCCTGATAGAGGCGAACCATACGAAGAAGATAATTTGACTGTATGATACCCCGTAAATCACTGCCCGGAATATCAAGAGATTTGGCAAGAGCTGTTCCCGTGCCAATGAAAATAGCGTCAAAACCATTTTTGAACAGCTCATCGATTTTAATGTCGGTGCCAATCATTGTGTTCGTTACAAATTGAACACCAAGGTCGGCGATTTTTTTGGTGGTGTTGCGGACAACATCTTTAGGCAAGCGGAACTCCGGGATTCCATAAAGAAGAACTCCGCCAGGCTCACTCTCACTCTCATAAACAACGACTTCGTAGCCTTTACGAGCCAAATCACCTGCAACAGTGAGACCTGCAGGACCAGAACCGATAACTGCAACCTTTCCACCGATTTTTTCAATCTTTTTTTCGCGGTTGAGATTCATTTCGGTGTCAAAATCTGCGATAAAACGCTCGATCATGCCAATTTTGATGCCCTTTCCAGCTTTTGAAAGCACACAGTGGCCTTCACACTGATTTTCGTGAGGGCAAACACGCCCACAAATAGCCGGAAGATTGCTTCGCTGAGCTATGATGCTGCGAGCCTCACCAAAATTTCCTAATGAAACCGCATGATTAAACGCAGGAATGTCATTTTCAATAGGACAACCTGTTCTGCACATAGGTTTGGGACAATTCAAGCAACGGCGAGCCTCTGCAATAGCTTCCTGCATTGTATATCCCTTGATTTCTTCTTCCATAAATGCTTTTGACCTCTTAAAAAAAATTACCTGCCCTTATAGTATAACGATAGATTCGGTAAATTGCAAACTAATTAAAAAAAATCTTAATATTTTCCTAAATAATTTGATTCATCAATCCACTATGAAGAGCGTTATGGAAAAAACTTTTTTAATGCCCAGTCTCTTAAGTTCTCTGGCACAGGCTTCGATTGTGGAGCCGGTAGTCAGAACATCATCGGCAAGCACGACAGCTTCTGGCAAGACAGGAAATTTACGCCTAAGCCATTTTTCGTTCCGCAGCCGATAAGATGAGCTGATTCCCTCAATCCGCTGGATTCTGTCAAGCTTTTTCTGCTGAGTGTGACTCATGCGTTCCAAAAGCGGGAGGATTTTGACATTCCAGCCGTGTTTGAGATAGAAGCAAAGCTCGTCAATCTGATCCCAGCCACGTTCACGAATTTTTCCCTTTCGCGGAGGAACCGGAACAACCGCGAGCGGGACTCCGATTTCTTTTTCGATTGATTCCAATTTACGATGGAAAATCGCCGCAAAATAAGGAGAAAGAGTGCGCTTATCCTCAAGTTTCCAGGCAAAAAGCAAGGATTTTTTCCATAACTGATAGCAATGAAGTGAAAAAGCTGCGTCAACGCTTTGAAGGGCTGGAGTTTCACGGCAATGCGTACAAATTCCAATTTCGCTTATAAGCTCGCGGCCACAAACAGAACAAGTCTCTTTGAATCCAAGAGAGTCCAATTCAGGCAGACAATTTTTGCAAAGAGGAATCCGCACGGTACGTTTTGAGCAGCACAGACATTTTTCTCCGCCCAGAAAAATGGAAACAATATTCTGGACGAATGTCATCAGCCAAAAACGAAGCGCAAAAAACCGGTTTTCAAATCTGAACAAGTTTTCTCTTTTTACCATCACATATTAATAGCAAATAAAATTCGATTTTCGGCAATGCAAATGGAAAAAAAGTGAAAAAATTTTAAAAAAAATGGGGTTTTAGGGGTATGGTGAAGGCTATGCCTGAACCGTACCCCTAGGAGAGTGGGGTGTGCACGCGGTTCAGGCACAGCCTTCACCGAGACTCGCCTAGAAACTCACCTCGTGAGTTTCTTCGCCTTCGGCGACCGGCTCCCTAGGAGAGACCTCTCCCCTTCCCTTTATCTTCCGCTCAAAGATTTCTTCCAGCGGGCAATCAAATCCAGGGCCTGGCGCGGAGTCATGTCGTCGGGATCGCAGCTTAAGATTTCATCAAGAACAAGCTCTTCGTCTGAGAAAAGGCCTGGCATGGTGACGGATTTCTGGAGAGTTTTTTCGGTCTCTGCTGTTTGCACGGTGACTACATTCTCGACATTTACGCCCGTTCCAGTTCCGTCCTGGGATGCTGAATGAAGGCTCTGGAGAATCTCGTTTGCCCGGCGGATTACGCTCTGAGGAACGCCCGCAAGAGATGCTACGTGGATTCCGTAAGAATTTTCGCTTGCTCCCACCTTTATTTTTCGCAGGAAAGTAACTTTGTCATTTTCTTCGCTGACTTCCATGCACAAAAGCTGGAGGCGCGGATGATTCAGGCGCGTAAGCTCGTGATAATGTGTTGCGAAAAGTGTTTTGCATTTGAGCGCGTTCAGAAGATACTCCGAGACAGCCCATGCGATTGAAAGTCCGTCCTCGGTGCTTGTTCCACGACCGACCTCATCCATAATGACAAATGATTTTTCGGTGGCGGTTCGCAGGATATAAGCCGTTTCGGTCATTTCGACGAGGAAGGTTGATTCTCCGCGGGCAAGGTTATCACTCGCACCTACACGGCAGAAAATGCGGTCAACCACGCCGATATGAGCCTCACGAGCCGGAACGAAAGAGCCAATCTGAGCAAGGAGCGCAATCAAAGCGTTCTGGCGCAGATAAGTTGATTTTCCGGCCATGTTCGGGCCTGTGATTAAGCCAAAGTAAGGTACGGAACTATCTTTTTCAGCGGAAATTTCAATGTCGTTCGGAACAAACTCACCGCTAGGAAGATGAAGCTCAACGACCGGGTGACGGCCAGCACGCACGATAAATTCTTTTGAGTTATCGACAAGAGGTTTTACCCAGCCATGCAGGATTGCGGCATTCGCAAGGGCAGCCGTTACGTCTGCATAGGCGATTTCTTTTGCGCTCTGCAGGAGATAATTTGTCTGCTCGGCGATTTTTGAGCGCACTTCCAGGAACAAAGCCTTTTCAGTTTCGATGATTTTTAGGCTCGCCTCGTTAATTTGCTTTTCGATTTCCTGCAGGCGTGGTGTTGTGTAGCGGTCAGCATTTGTGAGCGCGCGCCGCATGATAAAATGGGAAGGAACCTGACTAGCCTTTCCACGCGTGATTTCAATGTAATAGCCTGAAAGAGAATTGCTTCGGATTCGGAGATTTGTGATTCCGCTCGCCTGCTTTTCTTCTTCGGCGTAGTCTTCAAGAATTTTGTTCACATTGTCGTGAATACGGCGATATTCGTCCAGCTCGCTTGACCAGCCTTCTTTTATGATTCTTCCTTCGTCGAGGGCCGTTGCCGGATCTTCGAGAATTGAGTCAAAAATCAGTTTTGCGATGTTCTGGGCGATTGACTTGTCCGTCTGTGTGAAGCCGAAACTGTCCAGCTGCTCTCGCACTTTGAGCCATGCTTCAAGGCTTGAGCGGAGTGCCTGCAAATCCTTTGCGTGAGCCCGCTCCATTGCAACTCGTCCTGCAAGTCGCTCGACATCAAGAATATCCGCAAAAAGCTCGTGGACGTATTCCAGAAGGTTGCGGTTATTCACAAAAAGCTCGACATGACTCTGCCTGCTCTGGATTTCTTCGACATTCGTGAGCGGATACAAAAGCCAGTTCCGCATCATTCGCTTGCCCATTGCTGTTTGAGTGTAAGAAAGACATTCCAAAAGTGAAAACTGGGAAGTACCGTCGCGAAGATTCTGAACGATTTCCAGATTGCGGCGGGAAGAGTCGTCCATAATCACGAACTGGCTGTCGCGGTAAATTTTAATTCCTGTTACGTGCGGAGAATTTGAAGTGGTCGTTTTTTGAAGATAATCAAGAAGAAAACCTGCGGGGGCGACTTCCGGGGAAGATTCGTTCAGAGAAAAACTCTGCAAATTCGCTGTTTTGAACTGAGTGCAAAGCCGTTTGTACGAAAGGGCCGGATCAAAATTCCAGTCTGGATAGTAGGAAACCGCAATTTTCTCGTTTTGCTCAAGAGAAGCCTGAATTATTTCGTTTTTTTCAAGATTCTGCGGAAGAAGAAGTTCGCGCGGGTGGCATCGGTCAAGTTCCTTGGCGAAATTCTCTGCCATGTCTTTTTCAAACCAGCTGGTCGCAAAAAAATCTGAAGTTGTGACATCGATGTATGCAAATCCGACCTTGCCTTTTTGTGAGACGACACATGCCAAAAAATTGTTTGAGCCGCCCTCAAGATATTCGCTTTCAAGGGCTGTTCCCGGCGTGATTACCTCGATTACTTTTCTTTCGGTAAGAGTTTTGCCGTTTGGTTCTCCGATTTGCTCACAGATTGCGATTCGTTTGCCACATCTTAAAAGGCGTGCGATATAGATTTTAACCGCATGGAAAGGGATCCCGCACATCGGGGCTGAGCCACGGTGAGTCAAAGTGAGATTCAACAGGCGAGAAACTTCGATCGCATCATTGTTGAACATCTCATAAAAGTCACCCAGACGATAAAAAAGAATCTCATCCTTGTGCTCGTCTTTGATTGACAAATATTGAATCATCATCGGGGTGAGTTCCGCAGACTCGCTCCGACTCTGAACATTTCCTGCTACGATTGAGTCTTTGTTTCTGGCCATTTTACAGACCCAGCTCAGAAATCACTTTGTCGGTAACATCAACTGAAGAACTGTACCACAAAATTGCATTATTCTGCTGAAGCGAAAGAATCATGCTGAAACCTTCGTTTTCGGCAACCCGCTCAATCACAGAATAAAGTTTTTTGTAGAAAGAATCTGAATTCTGAAGGTTATTCTTCATTGATTCAAGCTCAATGTTCTTGGCATTTGTGTATTCAGTGAGCGCATCGGTCTTTTTGATGATGTCAGCATCGAGCTTGCTTGCCTGAGCTTCGTTCCCGGATGAAATAGACTCCGATTTCTGCTGCTTGAGTTTTTGAATTTCTTCGGTTCGTTTGATGATTTCCCGCTGAAATTCTGATTTTTTGTTTTCATAATTGCGGACAGGTGCAGAATTGCGGAAATAAGCCTGATAAACCTTTGCCGTATCAACCACACCAAATCGCGTAATCTGCTGAGAAAATGCCACTCCGCTCAAAAAGAATGCAAAAATCGCAAAAATCGAAATCTTCTTTAAATTCATAATTGATCTCCAATTATTTATTTGTGATATTAAATGAAAGTACGAACTTCCAGTTTTTGTCCCATTCCAAATTCTTGTCCTCATCGAACCTGAACGTATTTGCAAAAAGCAGGCGCAACGGGAACTGAGGGATTGTGAATCGCAATCCTGGACCTGTACTGCAGTAGAAGTCTGACAGGCTGACATTCTGAAGTTCATCAGGTTCCTTTGTGATAACAGCCGCATCACCAAAGAAATCAAGTGCAAGAATACCAGGAATAAGAGGCATACGAAGCTCAAGAATATTGCTCCACATAGCCTTTCCACGAACCTTATTGTAAATTGAAGTCCAGCCGCGTGCATTAAACATACCATCGATATACAGACGGCTTGAATCTCCGATACCAGTTCCTGGTTTTGGGAACTGCAAAGACAATCCGGAATATGCCATAAAGATAAGCTTGAAATCCCAGGTTTCTGTAATCGGCAATTTGAGCAAAGTAAAATATTTTTCAAGTTTTGTATCAGTTCGCAAGAAGAACTCTGTTTCGAGAGGTGTAAGGCCATACCATGTGAATCTCTGGCTTGCGAACCAGCCTTTTGAAGGATCATAGTTTATATCACGGTCATCAATTGAAACTGCCGTCCAAATCGAGTTCTGCCATCCCCATGTGTTAGCATAGTCACTTACAGCACTGTCAACCGGAGTCCAGATATTTTCATCGTAAACATTGTTTTTGAGGCTGCCGTTAACTCCGCCCGACCAAGAAACAATTGCAAAATCAGGAGTCCAGCGGCGGCCAAGAGAGAAGCCTGAAGACCACTTCCACTGCTCATAGTTCATGTAATAAGAATCATAATCGATCAAACCGTTTCGGTCTACTTTATTGCGTAAAGCTGCAAGGCTTGCATGAGAAATTTCAGTGCTTATTGAAGTGCTTATTGGCAAATCCCTGAACCAGCTGGAACCATAGCTGAGACCAACAGTTTGATTTGAGGTAGAAATAGTAGAATTTGCGCTCAAAGAACGGCCTGAACCACGGACGTTTGAATCCTGCCATTTTACAAAAAGCGCGAACGGAAGGGAATCCGGGTCTGAGACACCGCTGAACGTAACACCAAACTCAATAGAAGTTGTTGACTGCTCTTCGACAGAAACAATCAAATCAACAAGATTCTCTTCGGAACCAGGAACTACATCCGGGACAACCGCACTGAAATACTGCAAGTTGTACAAATTTCGCAAACCAGTCGTGACTTTTGCCTTTGAGAAAATATCTCCGGACTCGATTGGAATCTCACGGCGGATAACATGTTCTTTTGTTTTTGTATTTCCTTTGATGATAACATTTTCGACATGTGAACGGACATTCTCAGTGATTATAAACTGGAAGAAAATTGTTTTTTTCTCAGGATCTTTTTGAGGCATCTGCTGGAAATGGTTTGCCGTATAGCCGTTTTCGTAGTACAAATCTGCAACGGCCATGCACCCTTCGCTGAATTTTGTCTGATTGAAAATCGAGCCTTTTCGGAGCTTAATTTTTGACTGCAACTCGTCATTGTCAAAGATATGATTGCCAACGAAAGCTACGCCCTCATAAGTGTACTGAGAACCTTCGGTAATAACAAAAGTGATTGTAAGCTCATCACGGTTCTTTTTTTCGTTGAATTCTGTGGAAAGAGGAACATCTACTATGGAAACATCGATGTAACCTTCATTGGCATAATATGAAAGAATTGCCTGTTTGTCGGCCTCAAGCATTGATTCCTGAAACGCACCTTTGTTGAGGATACCGACTTCCTTTAATTTAAGCTTCTTTTTGAGAGTTTTTGAAGAAATTACTTTGTTGCCGGAAAAATTAATATGCGCGATGACAGTCGAGCGGCCTTCGTTGACAGTGTATGTGATTTCAACGCCTTTTTCTGTTTCTTTGACAGCCGACCTGACAGTGGCATTCGTGAAGCCCTTTTCAAGATAATGATCGCGGATTGCACGCTCATCTACGGAAATTTTTGAAGGGACATAAATATCCTTTTCTTTTGATGAAAGCGCCTCTTTTATTTCAGTGGTACGAATCTGTTTGTTGCCGAGAATGCGGATTTTGGTAACCACAGGCTTTTCTTTTACTGTGAAGATAATTGACACCGTGCTTCGCTTTACGTCACCAGGAAGAGCCTGAGGATTGATGTCCTCGAACAAATCCATGGCGTAGATGCGATCCATCATGTCGCCAAAAAGTTCGTCGGAAAACTTCTTGCCATAATAGCTCGAAACAACGCCATCAAGCTCCTTGCTGCTGACACTTTTGAGGCCTTTGAATGTTACTGATTTGATTACAGCCCCGTAATACCAAGTGTCATCAGAAGCAGCCTCGGTCGGCTCTGCCGAATCCTGAGCAAAAAATTTTACTGGTGTGAAAACACAGAACAAAGAAACAAACAATGCGGCAACACGCACTCGAATAGACATAAAACTTTCCTTTTAAAATGCAAATTTCCAGGACAGTGTCATTGATGTTGACGGAACCCAAGTGTTCAAAAGTCCTTTCTGAAGCGAATCAATGTCTGGTGCAACTCCGAGACGAATATTTACGAACGGAGAAGTCATCTCAAAACCAAGTTCTGGCTGGAAAACGACACCGTTAACCGAACCGCCATTATCGATTTTGTTTTCGTCATAAGACCAATGAAGCATGGAGTCAACATATATTGAACTACCAAAGTATTTACCCATATAAACAGTTGAATTGTCGATAAAGTTACCAACTGAAAGCTGCTTATTATTGGTATTTTCATCCATGCTCAATTTCAATGAATTTTGCACGACATTAGTTCGAATGGAAAATATATCAAAATTCAGCAATTCACGCAATGTATTCTCAACACGACGCATGACTGTTGATTGAAGGAAGAAGTCTCCGCCCGAACCGAGGATGTCCGACATACCTTTTGAATCAGCAGAAATTACCTGTCCGAGAAGCTGCATGATCTCACGCTCTGACTTTGCAGGGTTTGAGGTGAAAGTTGGGTTAAAAGTGCTGACCGGCTGATTATTAGCGGAAAGAATAATCGTAACCATGTTTCCGTTTTCGTCACGCTCACGAGTTTCAGCACGAAGTGTTACTTTCGGGTCAATTGAATCCTGAGTCTCGTTGAAGACGATTCTACCCTCTTTCATATAGAAGTTTCTGTTAAGCCATGCAATTTCACCGCCACGCAAAGTTATATCGCTCTTGAATTCCAGGTCGCCAGAATAAGAATCGAAGTAAATCGAAAGCGGGGTTCCAGGAGCTACTACACCACGCAAGAACGGATTGAACAAAAGCTGAACTTTCTGACCAACGATAATGTCAAAGTCTACATTTACGTTAATATCACTTTTATCCTGGGTCGGAACTGAAGCAAGGATATTATCCAGCGAGAACTGATTCTGCAAAGATGTCGCGACAATCTCAACGTCGGTATTGTCGGCGATAACAAAGCCGGAAATGCTAACGTCGTTTGGAAGAGTGTATGCCAAATCAAGGTTGCCGCTCGCCAGACCTTTCGCATGAATGAACGGGAATGACAAATCAAGCGGAACTTTTCGATTATCATCTATATTTATCTTCAATTCCAGGGAATTTGGAATCCAGCGGTTGAATTCCATTCGATATTCTACAGTCGCAAGGCCTTTTCCCAGAGTTACCAGAGTCGGCGGAACAACAGCTTCTCCATGCCCGACTGTCATAATAACTTTGTCCGCATGGAGGTAATTTTTTGAAATGAACGGAATCACGAAATTCGGATGAGCAACGCTGAACGCGCCCGTAAATTCCGGGTCAGTGGTGAGACCTGAAATTCTGATTGCACCCGTGAGCAAGCCAGAGTTAAAACTTACAAAAGGAATTTCAACTTCGGAACATATAAACCGCATGTCGGCGACAATTCCTGTCAAATCAAGGTTGAGATTATTCTGACGGATACTGCCGTTGAGATTGAACTGAACAGGGCTTTTCTTTCCGGCAAGGGCAGAAATCATTCCGTCCGTCGTGTACGAAGCCTTAAATCCATTCTCAACATCTGTCATCACGTCAAAACGCCCCGGACTATGGATAGCCATTATATTCAGAGGGAAATCACTAGCAATAAAATCGCCGGTAATTTTTGGTGAGCTCAGGCTGAGGGAATAATAATCGGGAAGACCGAATTTCTTTTCCGGGGCAGAACCGTCCAGCTTAATTTCAAAAGGCGCGTGCAAAGTTTTACCCGCAAGCAAGGCATCAATTGTGAACGAGGCGTTTCCGTTAAAGACAGACGGATTGAAAAATGCGTTTATGTCAGAAATTTTTAATACCGACCAGTCGCAGTTTAAGTCTGCGATATGCGCGCCTGTATCGTCATAAATAAATGAGCCGCTCGTAACAAGAGGATAGCCATAAAGAAGAACCGACGAACGATGAAGGATGACTGAAATAAACGGATTGCTCACGGTTCCACTTGCTGACAAATCAGCAGAGATTGTATTCTCTGGATTTTGGAACGAAAGGAGCCTTGCAGAAGGGAACGATTCGACCGAAGCATCAACCGAAATGTAAAAATCGTTCATAATCGCATCAAGTGAGAACGGAAGGAGCCCAGGATTAGAAAGATCCGCAGAAAGCGTAAGTTTCTCATTTGAAATCGGACTTTGCGCGTTGAGAGAGGCATGAATGGAATCAAAAATTCCATCAGTCAGGTTCCAGACAAGCGTTCCAGAACCGTCAAGAGATGAAACAGCATCAGAATATGCCAGCGTATTGAGGACAAAACCGTATTTGCTGAGAGAGCCGGAAAGAGCAAGATACGGACTGAACTGCAAATATGCGGAAGGTTCCTCAATTTCAAGGCTTACGACATCGACATCAAATCCGCTCTCACGGTTCCAGTGGAGGATTGAACTTGTCGTAGCCGCAAAGACATATTTTCCGACTCCGAACGGAAGACGGTTGAACTGCAAAGTCGCACCAATCTGCTCATCAATTGAAATAACCGCATCAAAATCATAATCACCGGAAATTGAAATCCAGTCCGGGCTGACATTTCCAAAGAACCTGTATGGAACGGAATTTACAGTCAAATCGCTCACAAAAGAGAATTCAGTAAGCGTGTCGGCAAAATCAAGCGAAATTTCAGCATGTGCAGACTGATGGCCAAAAAGAAGGTCAAACTGACTTATCTGGAAAGTCTGCTTTGAGCCGTCAACTGCAAATCTCAAAAGTTCAAGGTCTTTCTCTGTGTTAGCAAAAAGATTTTCTGGAGCATTCAGAGTAAATTCTTTGAAATCAGTGGAAAAATAGGCTTCCGTCGTGAAAATATAAGGTCTGAGCGATTTTGAGACTGAAGAAATGCTTTCAGCGCTCTCCTGTGGCAGAAAGAACGCGACCGTATCAACGATACTGTCAGCAAAAACATTTGAGACAACTACGTTCGCCTGAATAAATTTCTGCTTGTCGGTCAAAAGGCTGCCCTCAATCTGGACACGACCAATATCCTCATAATCAGGATGTGCAAAGTCCAGAAGTTCAAATTCAAAGTCGATTGATTTTTCGCCCGGAAGTGCAGTGAACTGAACACCGGTGAAACTCTTTTCATTCATGAAAATCTGCGGAGAAACACAGGTAAAACCGTTTCGATATGGATCGATGTAAATTTCCGTTGAAATGATTCCGCCGTTTTTGAGAGTCAGATAATTAAGATTTAAAAGACCTGAAGGCTGCAGTTTTTTGAAATCGAACGAGCCTGCGAAATCAGCATCGACAAAAGCACCTTTTGCGGCAAGTCTGGAAATATCAAGTTTTTGTTTATTTCCCTGGCATTTTAGGGAAAGATTCATGCTCTCGCCAATCAGCTTTTTCGGAAGGCCGACAGAAATATCAGAAGAATACGACAAATCATCCGCGCTGAGTTTTCCAGAAACAGTGCCGGAAATTGTCGTTCCATCAATTTTTTGAATCGTTGGATTTTTCCGCCGGATTGAAATAAGTTTCAAAGGATTAAAATGCTCGAAATCGCCTGTAAACGAGAGACTTGAATCATCAAAATCATAGCAGGCATACAGAGAGAACGGGAGTATAGTTCGCATCGTGCGGATTTCAGTTTTTTTGTCAGAATAGTTGACCAGCATATCCAGACGTGAAAGCGAATAATCTGCACCACTTGAGCCGGAAAGAGTCAAAAGAGCAGAACTGCCTTCAAAACCAGGAAAGAAAGTTCCTGACACGGAAAAACCGCAAGCTAAGGACGACCATTTTCCGTTAGTCTTGAAAAGCCCGGTCTTGTAAAACAATTTTCCGGAAGTATTGATTCCGATTCCATCAGAGAAATTAAAATCTTTTAAATTCAATGTTTTGAGTGTCGCAAGAATATCATTCTGTGAATCCGTGTAGTGTACCGAAAGATTTTTTATAATCACGTCCAGTGGAATATCGATTTCCTTGTCATCAACGGAGACTTTTGTATTTTTTTCAACCGAGAGCAAATCCTCGCCAGCAGTTTCAGCCTTATCGTCTCCAGTTTTTTTCTTTTCGAGCAATTTTTTTATTTTTTCAACGAAGTCGGAGTCTTTAACAGAATCGTATTCAAGCGCGACACCATTGAGCGTAAGAGTTTTCAGCGCGACTTTTGGATTTTTTGAGAAAAAGCCAGAAACATTGTATGAAAGAGAAGCCCGTTTGATTCCAACGATTTTATTTTTTGTCGAAACCTCATGAATCGAAATATTCTTGAAATTGATACCGATGAAAATTGACGGTGAAAGCGACTGATAAGAAAAAGCAAGGCCTGTCTCATCCTGAAGTTTCTGAGAAAGCTGATTTTCAAATTCAGACAAAGCATCACGGATACGCAGATAGGTCGGGCGTATAAGCGCAAGGACTGCGATAAGGAGAAAAATGAAAATAGCACTTCCGAGGCTGACGCCAACCGACTTTCTGCTCATCTTGAAAAAATTTGGACAGTTTTCCTCTTCAAATATCGGCATATAATAAAGTAGCAATTAGAAATTAGCAATGTTTAATAAATTAAAAAACTCTCATCTTTGATATTTAAAATCTATGGATTCTGTGATAATCTGTGGGCAATTTTTAACAGGTGATATTATGATTTTAAAAAATTTTATTGTTTTTGAAGGAATTGACGGGGCAGGAACAAGCACCCAGATTAAGATTTTAAAAAAGCGGGAAGACGCAGAAAACTTTTTTTTTACGGCCGAGCCAACGGACAGTGAGACAGGAAAATTCTTGCGTCAGATGCTCAAAGGCGATGTAAAACTCGACCCGCGCACCTCAGCCTTTTTGTTCGCCGCAGACAGAAACGAGCACCTTTACGGAAAAGGCGGCACGAACTGCGGAGTCGTAGAGCAGGCACAGAACGGCAAAATCGTCGTGAGCGACCGTTATTTGTTCTCAAGCCTCACCTATCAGAGCGTAACCTGCGGAGATGAGCTTCCACGAAAACTCAACGAAAGCTTTCCGCTCCCGGAGATTTTATTTTTCTTCGACATCAACCCGGAAATCTCATTGAAGCGAGTCCTGGGCCGTGGAGAGACCGAAATTTACGAAAAGCTCGACTTCCAGAAAGCAACGGCCGAGCGCTACAGGGCAGTCATCGACGAATACGAAAAAATGAACACAGGCATGAAGATTGTCCGCCTTGACGCAAGCCGCCCTATTGAAGAAATTGCAAAAGAAATTGATTCTTTTCTCCGATAATCTATGAGATGAAAAAGATTTTTGCCTTTTTTGTGGCGTTTTTTTTGATTTTCTCGATTTTGCCGGGCTTTTCCTACATGGTCAAATACAAAGAGGACTACTACAAGCTCTTTCATGTGCATTATCAGCAGTATCCTGATGACTGCATTGAAAACATCTACTGGCTTGAGCAGGCGGTCAAAGCTGATTTTTGCAACCCGCTGTACGCTCCAGTGACAATCAATGACGAGAAAGACTGGGAAAAATACCGCTATCTTTTTATGATGCATATAAATCTCAAGCTGATTGAGCAGCACACGAGGCTCGGTCGGGTTTATGACAAACAGGTAGCCCACTTTTACGACGCTCCATGGCGCGACGCTTATATCGAGAACCTGAACAAGGCCAAAACATGCTACGAGGCAGGGCTTTACTATTGGCGTGAAGCAAAACTTTGGGCGGAAAAGGCGAACGTGGGCAAGTTCAAGTTCCTCACATTGCAGCAAATCCAGAACTGGGAAGACGAGCGGGAACGGATTGGAAACGGCAAGCTGGACTACGAAAAAATCCTGAACCGTGAGCTCAAACGCGTGAACAAAGTGATTGAAGAATTCGAAAAAATGGACAAAGATTATTAAGAAAACAAATTACATCCATGTAATTTGTTTTCTAACGAGAAAATTCTGTTCACCTACCGGCAAACAGAATTTTCTCTCTCTGCTTTTTTCCCGCCTCCATGCGGGACTTTGCCGAAAAAATACAAATAAGGAGCTACTATGACATTTGAAGAGAAAGATATTATTTACCCGCCGCTGCATCCTGGCACGGACCGAACTTTCATCAGATTTTATGACGGCGAAATTGATTTGAACGCAATTTTTTACGCTGGTGAAAAAGAAACCTTACCGCAGCGCATTTTCGTCACTGACACATCTGTAGCTTCTCTTCCTGTCATGCACTCATTCATTGATTTTTTCCGGGGCGAAGACTTTTCTCATCCGAAGATTGAGGAGGGCTTTATCGGTAAGCGCGGAAAGGACGTACTTTTGATTCTTGGAGCAGGCGAGACTTTCAAAACAATTGAAAGCGTCCTTGCAATCGTAAAGGCAGCACTGGACAACAACGGCCAGCGTTCAGCGGTTTTCGTTGGAATCGGAGGCGGAGTTATCACAGACATGACGGCATTCGCATCATCAATTTTCAAGCGCGGTGCACACTGTGAGCTTGTTCCGACAACGCTTCTTTCGATGGTCGATGCCGCAATTGGCGGAAAAACAGGCTGTGATTTCGATTCATACAAAAACATGATCGGCTCTTTCTTCCCTGCACAGAAAATTCACATCTGCCCGAGTTTTATCGAAAGTCTTTCTCCGAGGGAATATCGAAGCGGAATGGCAGAACTTGTAAAAACAGCCCTTCTCTACGAGCCGGAATTTTTTGAGCGAATTGAAAAAAATCCGGAAGCTTTGAACGACCGCAAAGGCTCTCTCATCAAAGAAGGAATCCGAATCTGCGTGAACGCAAAGGCAAAAGTCGTGGAGCAGGATTTGACCGAAAAAAACATCCGTATGCAGCTCAATCTGGGACACACTTTCGGGCACGCGCTTGAATCAATGTCAGGACTCGGAGTTGTGGCTCACGGTGACGGAGTTGCATGGGGAATGGCAAGGGCGGCAGACCTTTCTCAAAGACTCGGCTTGTGCACAAAAGAATATGCAAACCGCGTAAAAACATTCCTCGCTTCTTTCGGCTGGGAAACAGAGCCAGTACATCCTGCAATGAAAGAAAAATACGGAAGTGATGAAGAAATCGCAAAGATTCTTTTAAATGCAATGAAAAAGGACAAAAAGAATTCTTCGGACAAAATTCGCTTTATCCTGCAAGAAAATGTCGGTGAGACCGTAATCACCGAAGTTCCTGAACAGGATATTCTGGCTGTTCTCAGATAAAAAAAGCCGCGCAGGGATTGTAAGGGCGGCGGAGCCGTTCGCGAAGCGAATGCAACCCTGAAAAGCCCTTCAGCAATTTGATTTTGCCCTTATTTTACTCATTTAAAATGGGTTTTCCCGCAAATCTTGCTCGTCTCCGCTCTGTACCAAATTAAAAAATTCTCATTCATAATGAAAGAATGAATGAAAATCAGGCCAATTTTATTCAGAACATGAAATTTTACAGAAGGCGGGCAGGATTGTCACAAGCTCAACTTGCAGAAAACTGTGACGTCTCTAACGGAACAATTGGAAATATCGAATGCGGAGTAACCAAGCCTTCTTTTGACCTGATTTTCGCGATTGCAAAGGCACTTTCGATTCAGGCTTCGGATTTATTCAAGGATTCAATCAAAGAGACCAAACTTTCAAGTTCACAGGTCGAAATCGTAAGCGAAACCGTGAATTCTGCTGTAAATGAAGCAGTCACAAAGGCACTGAAAGATCTGCGCTTCCGTATCGAACATTAAGCGGGCTTACACAAAAACATGCTCCCGGCGGGAACCGCCCCTTAAGAATCCACCTTCGCAACACAGTTGCTACGGAGATTCGCTAAAAACGCTTCTCAAGCGTTTTTTGACGCTCACTAGGTGCAAGGACCCTTTTCATGAATGATATTTGAAAAGCACGCTTCTGGCGGTACATTAACCTTGCAAGTGCCTCAAACCGCTCTGCTTTTCTTCACGCTACCACTTTTTCAAGTTGCTCTACTATTTCTATCCCAGAAAATTCTCAATCTTTTCGCGGAGCTCTTCGCTTGGAATCAGGCTTGCGGTGCTCAGGATTTTGGCCTTTTTCATCATGACCTTGGCTTCTTCCTCGCTGATTCCGCGGCTCTGCATGTAGAAAAGCTCGTCGGCACCAAGTCGGCCCAAAGTGGCTCCGTGAGTGCCTGCTACGTTTTCTTCGTCGCACAAAATCATCGGAATTGACTTGTTGATTGCAGTCTTGCTCATGAGCAAAGTTTCTTCCTGCTCGTCGCCTGTTGCGTCGGTACAGCCTCGCTTGAAATCGATTGTTCCGCGGTAAACTTTGAGGGCAGCATCCCCCACAACGCCCTTCACAATCATTTTTGTGTCAGTTTTTGCGCCGTGATGGTTCACGACATAATTCATGTCGAGAATCTGACCGTTTTCCGTGATGTAAGCCGTGTCGCTCTTGAATTTTGACTCGTAGCCGTTAAGCTCGTTTTTAACCTGGGCGTAAACTTTGCTTCCGCCAAGCTCGATTTGCGTTACTTCAATTTTAGAACCGTCATCGCACTCGCCTGTCGTGTCGTCAATCTGGACATAATTTGATCCGAGAAGCTGGACTTTGACGAGGTGAATTTTTGAATAAGGATGAGCGACAAGTTTCGTTTTAATTGAAGAGAACCCGCCCGCATTCTTAGCAGAAGTGTAGTCCATAATCACGGTGATTTCTGCATTTTCCTCAGCCGTAATGACCTGCTCATGCTCGTATCGCTTTCCGTCTTCAAATACAAGCGGAAGATAGACGACTTCGCCCTTTTTTGTGGCCGTAATTTCCTTTTTTTCGGAAATGATTTCAGAATTCGCCTGCACTTCAAGAGAAGCCCTGTTCATCTTAAGCCAGTTCCAAGTTAGGCAAGGTATTGTATTTATATCAGTATATTTCAGTGTCTCGTTCATAATCAGTCCTTTTTATATTGCCACACGGATTCGAAATTGCTACGCAATTTCTTTAAAAATATAAAATTTTCTCTGACTTTCCGTAGGAAAGTCGAATCCAAGCGAGCACAACAACGCATGTGCTCGGTGTGGCAACCTTTATAATCTTCGTTACAATTAAAGACTTCCCTTCATTTCCAATCGAATCAGGTTGTTCATCTCGACCGCATACTCCAAAGGCAATTCCTTTGAAACCGGGTTCGCAAAGCCTGAGACAATCATCGTTCTCGCCTCTTCCTCTGATATTCCACGGCTCATGAGATAGAATACCGCGTCGTTTGAAATCCGACCGATTTTTGCCTCGTGACCAACGTCGCAGTCGTCAGTGTGAATGTCCATGGCAGGCACGGTGTCGCTTCGGGAAATATTATCAAGCATAAGGCTTTCGCATGAGACTGAGGCCTTGCTTCCGGTTGCCTCTTTTCCGATGTAGATTGCGCTTCGGTAAGTTGAGACACCGCCGGATTTTGAAAGTGATTTTGTCGTGATCAAGCTTGTGGTGGCAGGTGCCAGGTGAACCATTTTGGCGCCTGTGTCAAGGTTCTGACCTTCACCCGCGAATGTAACGCCTGTGAACTCAGCCCTGGCCCCTCGACCGATCAAGTCGCTCTCTGGGTACAAATATGAAATATGGCTTCCGAATGAGCCTGAGACCCACTCGATTGAGCCGCCTTCTTCGACCCTGGCACGCTTGGTGTTGAGGTTGTACATATTTTTTGACCAGTTTTCGACGGTTGAATATCGAAGATGCGCGCCTTTTTTGACATAAAGCTCGACACAGCCCGCATGAAGGTTTGCCACGTTGTATTTTGGTGCAGAACAGCCTTCGATGAAGTGCAAATCCGCGCCCTCGTCAACGATAATCAGTGTGTGCTCAAACTGTCCCGCTCCCTTTGCGTTCAGGCGGAAGTAAGACTGAAGCGGAATCTCGACTTTTACGCCCTTCGGAACATAAACGAATGAGCCTCCAGACCAGACGGCTCCGTGAAGGGCCGCAAATTTGTGGTCATTGGGCTTAACGAGCTGCATAAAATGCTCTTTTACCATATCGGCGTAAGGACCGCGGAGAGAGCTTTCAAAGTCAGTGTAAATTACTCCCTGCTTTGCAACTTCTTCCTGCAGATTGTGGTAGACAAGCTCACTGTCGTACTGTGCGCCGACACCGGCAAGGGAAGTGCGCTCAGCCTCAGGAATTCCGAGCTTTTCAAAAGTGTCTTTAATGTCGTCCGGGACATCTTCCCACTTGCCCTGCATCTTTGTGTTTGGACGCACGTAAGTGGCGATTTCGTCAATGTTGAGACCAGAGATGTCCGGCCCCCACTCAGGAACCCGAAGCTCATTGTAAATTTTAAGCGCATTCTGACGGAATTCTCTCATCCATTCAGGGTCGTTTTTGTCGTCGGAAAGTTTTGCGACAATCTCCGGCGTGAGACCTGCCTTATTTCGATAGAAACCTTTTTCCTCATAGCGGAAATCGTAGGGAGAAGAATCTATGCTTTTTATATTATCTTTTTCGTTTTCCATTTTTTATCCCTCACAGAGAGCACAGAGATGCTAAATAGCTCTTTCAACTCTCTCTCCGTGTACTCTTAAGCCCTACGAGCATAGCTCTTCGGGAGACTCGCTAAAATTGCTATGCAATTTTTTAACGCTCACTATCCGTGAGAAATTTTAATTTATAAACTGCTCGAATCCGTTAGCATTAATCTGCTCGACAAGCGTTCCGTCGCCCTCTTTGATAATCTTTCCTTTAACGAGAACATGAGTGTGATCGACATGAAGAC
Organism: uncultured Spirochaetaceae bacterium; assembly: GCA_902785455.1. Taxonomy (GTDB): domain Bacteria; phylum Spirochaetota; class Spirochaetia; order Treponematales; family Treponemataceae; genus Treponema_D. Next base: position 69,748 of record CACZYY010000003.1, on the reverse strand, counting down.
TTTCGAGAATCTTCGTTGAGTGAGTGATGATGATAAGGGCTCCGTTCATGCGCTTCTGATATTCTTCGATACCTTTTGAGACCGTGCGAACAGCATCAACATCAAGGCCAGAATCCGTTTCGTCAAGAATCGCAAGTCGAGGTTTAAGCATAAGAAGCTGCAAAATCTCGCTCTTTTTGCGCTCACCTCCAGAAAAACCAACATTCAAATCGCGGCTGGCATAACTTTCATCCATATTAAGAAGCTTCATGGTCTCTTTGAGTTCTTTCTGGAACTGAAAAAGTTTCACACGCTCGCCTGTTTTCTGCTGCAAAGCCGTGCGGATAAATGATTCAAGGGAAATGCCCGGAACCTCAAGCGGCTGCTGGAAGGAAAGGAAAATGCCCTTTGCGGCACGCTTGTCGGCACCAAGTTCGGTGATGTCCTCGCCGTCAAAGAAAATCTTTCCGCCAGAGACTGTGTAGCGTGGATTTCCCATGATTGTGTAGCCGAGGGTAGACTTTCCGGCACCGTTCGGGCCCATAAGGACATGAGTCTCGCCTGGATTCACAGTCAGAGAAACGCCGTCAAGAACATGCTTTTTTTCTATATCAACATTAAGGTTTTGAATTTCAAGTAAGTTAGCCATGAAAGAAATATAGCGAATTTTCTTCGTTTAGACAATGAAAAATCAGAAAATAACCTAGTAAATAAATGGGAAATAAGGAATCAGCAACAGGCAATTAGTAATAAGGCGCGATTTTTCTTCCTCCGGGCTTTCCGCACTTCCGCTTACGCTCCATTCCTCCGCTTCGCTCCGCGGTCACTCTCGCTGTCGTGCCCGTTCGAACGCCTGCCGGCGGTGCTCCAATCCCGCGCGTCATTTTGCCGTTAAATATCGAATTTTTCTCTTCGTTCTGATATAATTTTTTCATGAAAGTTTTACGATTTTTTTCAATCATTTTCATTTTTCTTCTATTAATTCAATCAGTTTTCCCACTCGGTAAAAAAGACAAATCCACAGAAAATTCCGAAAATGAGCCTGCAAAAGAAGAAAAGCTTCCGAGCGAATCAATCACTCTGGATATTCTTCTCGACACAAAAAAACAAAATCCCAAAAATCATTTCAACTGGAAAACATCGTCAAATTCATCCAAAACATCAAATTCATCAAGCTCAACAAAAACAGAAAATTCTTACAAAGACTATTTCGATGCTGTTTCTGGAGCATCAAAACTTCACAGCACAAAATATTTCCGTGATTTTTCCCTTGATTCAACCAAAAAAAATCTCCGCACACCAAAAGGATTGCGCAATCTCTGCCTTTATGCAGTTGCAAATCCAGAAATGCTTTCAAACGACAATTTTTCTGTTAAAAAAGAAGGCAAGAAGCTCACGATTACCTTCACGCACCGCGAAAATCTCTACAAAATCGAAACCGATGAAAAAGGAATCATCAACGTACCGAATGGATTTTTTATAAAAGTCAAAGAAAAGCCCGCAGACACTCCCAAAACAGAACCGGCAGAATCTCAGAACACAGAAGAAAATTCACAGCAGTCCGCTCCAGAAGAAGCACAGCCAGCAGAATCCGCAATCGAATACCAGAAAGACGAGCCACCAGAATCTGTCACCGCAGTTTTCAAGGGCAAACTAACAGCAAATCTCACAAACGAAGGAATTTTTACGCTAAAAGGGAAATTAAAACTGGAAAAGCGTGAAGAACCGAAAAAATCAGAAGCCGCGACAACTGAAAACACAGGAACCATAGAAACTGAAAAAACGTTAAATTAACAGCAAATCCCGATTTTAATACGCAACTACGTTGAAAAACGGTGCTAAGGAGCGAAACGGCTTACGTTACGAAAACACTCAGTTTGTGCTGCCGCGTAAGCGGCAAATGTATATAATTACAAGCACAAACTGAGTGTAGCAGGCGAACCTGCCTTCACAACATAGATGTTCGGAGACTCACTCAAAATGCTCCACCGGAGCATTTTGCCGGCTACGCCGTCGTTCCCAAGATTTTGATAAACCGTTTTCACGACTGGGAGCCGTTTTTAACACAGCAAGTAAATCTAAAAATCGTTCTATTCTTCCACTTACAGTTTTTTTGCAATTTCGTCGATGAACTCCCATGAGTCAACGACTTTCTTTGCAGAAGGAGCAGCCAAACGAGCCAAGTCGCCTGTCATTACGCCTTCTTCGATTGTGTCCAAAGTGGCTTTTTCCAATCGCTTTGCAAAGTCAGCAAGTTCCGGAGTGCCGTCAAGCTCTGCTCGTTTTGCGAGGGCTCCTGTCCAGGCAAAAATCAAAGCTACAGGGTTTGTCGAAGTCTTTTCGCCTTTCTGATAGCGGTAATAGTGCTTCTGGACTGTGCCGTGGCTTGCCTCGTACTCGTATTTTCCGTCCGGGCTTACGAGAACTGAAGTCATCATTGCCAAAGAACCGCATGCAGATGCAATCATATCGCTCATAACGTCGCCGTCATAGTTTTTGCAGGCCCAGAGCATTCCGCCCTCGCTCTTCATGATTCTGGCAACAGCGTCGTCAATCAATGTGTAGAAGTATTCAAGGCCGGCCTTCTCAAATTTCTCTTTATATTCCGTGTCGAAAACGCGCTGGAAAATTTCTTTGAAGTTGCCGTCGTAAGTCTTTGAAATTGTGTCTTTTGTGCCGAGCCATACGCTGATTTTCTGATCCAAAGCATAAGTGAAGCAGCAGCGGGCAAAGCTTTCGATTGACTTGTCGAGGTTGTGGATTCCCTGAATGATTCCAGGCCCCTTCATTTCCATGATTGTCTTTCGGATTTCTTTTCCGTCTTCGCCTGTGAAGACAAGTTCTGCCTTTCCTGCGCACGGAGTCTTAATCTCGCAGTTTTTGTAAACGTCGCCGTAAGCGTGTCGGCCAAGAACAATCGGCTTCCTCCAGCTTGTGACGTTGCATGCTACATTTTTTACGAAAATAGGCGCGCGGAAAACAGTGCCGTCAAGCTCGCCACGGATAATTCCGTTAGGGCTTGGTGTAAGCTGTTTGAGGTTATATTCTTTTACGCGGGCTGCGTTGCTCGTGATTGTAGCGCATTTTACGCCGACTCCGAGCCGTTTGATTGCAGCCGCAGACTCGTAAGTGACTTTGTCGTCAGTGTCGTCGCGGTGCTTCAAGCCCAAATCATAATATTCGGTTTTCAAATCAACGAAAGGCTCAAGAAGTTTTTCTTTGATAACCGCCCACAAAACTCTTGTCATTTCATCGCCGTCAAGCTCGGCGATTGCATTTTTCATCTGAATTTTTGCCATAATGCTGGAATTATACAGAAAATGCGTTAAAATGTATATAAATAACAACTGTATTAAAAATCTATCCTTTAAGTTTATATTTATTTTACTTTAAGAATTTATAATACAGGTTATGTTAGAATAATCTGAAAAGAATTAAGAATTGTAATTTTTTACGATTTTTATCAATCTTTTGGAGGTATTTTATGCGAGTATTATTGGTTGAAGACGAAGAAGGTCTCTCACAGGCTTTGGTTGAAATTTTCAAGAAAAATCGAATCAGCATCGATGCGGTCCTCGACGGAAAAGAAGGTCTCAAATACGCAGAGTCAGGCATCTACGACGTTCTCGTCCTTGACATCATGCTTCCTGGAATCGACGGAATTTCAATTCTCAAAACTCTCCGAGAAAATCACAACAATGTTCCAGTCATTTTCCTCACTGCAAAAGATGACGTTACCGACAAAATCACAGGTCTTGATGCAGGTGCCGATGATTATCTCACCAAACCATTCTCAAGCGATGAGCTTCTTGCCCGTGTAAGAGCACTTTCCCGCCGCAAAGGCGAGTTAAAAGAAGATTCTGTCACATTCGGCGATCTCACTCTCAACAAAAAGAACTGCGAGCTTCAGTCATCAACAGGCGAAGCAATCAAACTTTCACTCAAAGAATATCAGATTCTTGACCTTTTGTTCGAGAATCCGCATCAGATTATCACAAAAGAGCAGCTTATCGAAAAAATCTGGGGCGGCGATTCAAATGCAGAATACAACAACGTTGAGGTTTACATTTCGTTCATCCGAAAGAAGATCGAAAACCTCAAAGTAGGAATTCGAATCCGCACAGCACGAGGTATCGGCTATTCTCTCGAAGACGAGACTCGCTAATATAAATTCCGTCTCTGGAGGGAGTCTATGAAAGTCATTAAACAGCTTAAAGTCAAATTCGTTTATTCGATGATTATTATCGAAATGTTTGTTTTCGCCACAATTCTGCTTACGTTAAACGTCGCGATTACAAGGCGAGAATCAAACGAAACAAATGAATTTCTTGTATTCCTTGCAAACAACAACGGTCACAGTCCAAGGCCAAGGCTGTTTAATGACAAAATGATTCCGCGTCAAAAACAGAACGAGCTCCTGCTGGACATCGATGCCACTTCATCGGCAAGCCGGGAACACCCGGAAGATTTTCTTCATACAATCACAGATGTTTTCCGAATCGAAAGAACGAGCCTGGCAAACCTTCGAAATTATTTTTCAGTCAAAGTCAATGCCGATGATACTATCATGGAGCTCATTCAGGATTTTCCGTTGAATTACACAAACGATGAAATCAATCATCTGGTTGCAGAAATCTGCGGGAGCGGCAAAAACCACGGTTCTATCAGCGGAGTCAGTTTCTACACACGAGAACTTAGGGGGAACCAGCGGCTTATCTGCATGGTCAACCGAAATTCAGAGTTAAAGACACTGAGCAAGCTCTACACATACTCTACCCTGCTTTATCTCTTCAGCATAATCGTTTCCGTATTAATTTCAATTCCTATCTCAAATTACATGATTCGTCCAGCCGAAGACGCATTCACCAAGCAAAAGCAGTTCATCGCGGACGCAAGCCATGAGCTTAAAACCCCGATTGCCGTAATCGGAGCAAACATTGACGTTCTTGAAAGCGAGATCCGTGGCAACAAATGGCTCGAATATATCAAAGCCGAAAACAAACGCATGGGTGAGCTTGTAAGGGATTTGCTTTACCTTGCCAAAAATGATGCCGGACGAAACGAACTCACATTCTGCGACTTTGACTTTTCAAATGCTGTCGAAAATTCAGTGCTTCCATTTGAGGTTGTCGCTTTTGAAGCAGGGAAAACCCTTGAATTCGACATCGAAAAACACATTACTTGCAATGGTGACGAAAAATCACTCAAACAAGTCTTCATTATTCTCGTTGACAATGCGCTCAAAAATTCAGAAGAAGGCGCTCATATCACTGTCAGAGCTTATGCCGAAGGTCAAAAGATTATTTACAAGGTCCGAAACACTGGGGCGGGTATTCCAAAAGAAGAGCTTGAGAAAATCTTCCTGCGCTTTTACCGCTCGGATTCATCTCGCGTGCGAAAAACAGGTGGCTGCGGTCTCGGACTTGCAATCGCACGTGCAATCGCAACGGATCATGACGGCACGCTTGTAGCCGACAGCGAGCTTGGAGAATGGGCTGAATTCACATTGACGATACCCAAGAAACGATAAAACTGATATAATACAATCATGGAACTTAAAGAACTTTATCGCGAAATTTTAAACGAACACAACATAAATCCAGCTCATAAAGCCGAAATGTCAGGCGCAAATTTGAGTTTGCAGGGGATTAACCCCAGCTGCGGCGACAACATCACACTCAATCTCAAAACTGAAAACGGCAAAATTACAGACGGTGCATTCTCAGGAAGCGGCTGTGCAATTTCTCAGGCAAGCTGCGACATGATGCTTGACTTAATCATCGGGAAGCCCGAATCAGAAGCTCTCCGCCTGTGTGAAATTTTCATGGGCATGATTCAGGGAACAGTCACCGATGAGCAGATTGAAGAGCTTGACGAAGCAAGTGCCCTTCGCGAAATCCAGCACATGCCTGCCCGTGTAAAATGCGCGGAACTCGGCTGGCGAACAATGCGCGAAATGCTTGGCTTAAAAAAAGATACGGCCACTGCTACAGCAAATCACGCTGATTGTCCTATAAAGTAAAATATTTAACTGCCACACAGATTCGACTTTCCTACGGAAAGTCTTTTATAACTCTTGTTGAAATTGCGTAGCAATTTCGAATCTGTGTGGCCTTTTTTATATTCTCTCTTCCAATTTAATTCGTGTTTGTGGTAGAATAGGACATCTTATTTTTAATGAGGTGAAATAGTTATGTCTATCACATGGGAAAATCTTGACAAACTTTCTTCTTTCAAAAAACTTCAGTCGCTCAAAGGTGCTGTAAGCGTTAAAAACGAGCTTTCAAGCGCAAATGCAAGCGACCGCGTAAAAAAATACTCAGTTTTAATGGGAGCAGGGCTCGTCTACAACTATGCCGCAAAACAGGTCGATGACAAAGTTCTCGCTGTTCTCAAAGAGCTTGCCGCTGAAGCACAGCTCACACAGAAATTCGCAGCAACATACAACGGTGAAGTAATCAACACTGGAGAGAAACGCATGGTATTGCACCATCTCTGCCGTGGTCAGCTCGGAAACAACGTTATGGCTGATGGTGCTAACAAACGCGATTTCTACATCAACGAGCAGAAACGCATCGCTGACTTTGCAGAAAAAGTTCACTCTGGCAAAATCGTAAACGCAAACGGCGAAAAATTCACAACTGTCGTTCAGATTGGTATCGGTGGCTCAGACTTGGGTCCACGCGCTATGTATCTCGCACTCGAAAACTGGGCAAAAGCAACCGGCACATTCAAAATGGAAGCAAAATTCATTTCAAATGTTGACCCGGACGATGCAACAGCTGTTCTTAAATCAACAGACCTCGCTCACTCAATCTTCATCCTTGTTTCAAAATCAGGAACAACTTTGGAGACTCTCACAAACGAATCGTTCGTAAAAGACGCTCTCAAAAAAGCAGGCCTCAACCCATCAAAGCACATGATTGCCGTAACTTCTGAGACTTCTCCATTGGCTCACAACCCGGACTATCTCGAAGCATTCTACATGGATGACTACATCGGCGGACGCTACTCTTCAACTTCCGGAGTCGGCGGAGCTGTTCTTTCCCTCGCATTCGGTGCAAAAGTATTCGACGACTTCCTCAAAGGCGCTGCCGAAGAAGACAAACTCGCAACAAACGAAGATATCCTCAAAAACCCGGCCCTTCTGGACGCTCTCATCGGAATCTACGAGCGCAACGTCCAGAACTATCCTGCAACAGCCGTTCTTCCATATTCTCAGGCTTTGAGCCGCTTCCCTGCTCATCTTCAGCAGCTCGACATGGAATCAAACGGAAAGAGCGTTAACCGCTTCGGAGACGCAATCGACTACGTTACAGGCCCGGTAATCTTCGGTGAGCCAGGCACAAACGGCCAGCACTCATTCTATCAGCTTCTTCACCAGGGAACTGACATCATTCCGCTCCAGTTCATCGCTTTCAAAGAGAACCAGGCTGGAAACGATGTTACAATCGAAGACTCAACAAGCCAGACAAAGCTCGGCGCAAACGTAACAGCTCAGATTATGGCATTCGCTTGCGGTAAAGCAGACAGCGATCCAAACAAATCATTCGCAGGTGAACGTCCGTCAAGCCTCATCTACGGAAAACAGCTCACTCCTTCAACTTTGGGTGCACTTCTCGCTCACTACGAGAACAAAGTTATGTTCCAGGGATTCGTATGGAACATCAACAGCTTCGACCAGGAAGGCGTACAGCTCGGCAAAAAACTCGCCAAGACAGTCCTTTCAGGAAAAGCAGAAGGAGCTTTGAAGGCGTATACAGAGCTTTTGGGGCTTTAATATTGTTTAAGACATAAAAAAGGCCACACGGATTCCTGTTTCCTAACGGAAACAAATTTGCTGCGAAAAATCCAAAAAGAAAGATTCTAACATTTCTTTTAAGGGGATTTCGTAGAAATCCCAAATCTGTGTGGCTTATTTTTTTTATAAAACTACAAGTTAAAAAGATTTCGGATATTTCTGTCAACAAGAACGCTCAGTTCGCTCATCATCATACCGCGGGCCTGAGCAACGAAGCTGTAGCAGTGCTCAATAAAAACCGGAGTGTTAATCTGACCACGAAGCGGAACAGGTGCCAGATAAGGCGAATCGGTTTCCATTAAAAGTCGGTCATCAGGCACAAATCGCAGCAAGTCCTGCATTTCTTCCATCTTAGCTTTTTTGGTGTATGTTACAGCACCACCGAACGCGATGTGCCAACCCAAATCCAAAAATTGCCGAGCCTCTTCTTTGCCGTAAGAGTAGCAGTGAATAATTCCGTTGTGATAGCCCATGTTTTTAATGCAGTCAATAGTATCGTCAAAGGCATCCCGACTGTGAACAATCACTGGAAGATTCATTTTGCGGGCCAGGTCAATCTGCATCTGAAAAAGTTCGCGCTCTCCATCGTAAACGCTCTGGTCAAAGTCGCTCTCGCACCTTCCGTCTACCCCGCTAGGATTCCAGTGATGGTCAAGCCCGCACTCACCGATTGCAACGAGATGTGTTTTGTCCATGAAAGTTTCGATTGATTCTTCAAGTTTTTTCATTGACTGGGTGCGATTTTTAATTTCTTCTACGTCCGGCCAGATACCGGCAGAATAATAAATCATCTCGCTGGCCGCATCTCGCACACCTGGCTGCATTTTTGCAAAAGTTTCCTGAAACTGAACGTGACGGCGAAGCAAATCATCGCACTGAGTCCCGATATCAAGGCCAAAGAATGTATTTCGCTCCACAAGCTGAGTCAGAATCTCAGCCCCATCTAATCCCCGTTCTACCAAATGATGAAAATGAAAATGTGTATCGCTGAACATGGGAATATTCTATCGAATTTACGAAAAGATTGCAAAGTTCAAGAAAGTTTGGAAAAATCACCATCAAAAACTTGAAAAAATGCATTTTTTGTGCTATATTATTCAAGTTGTTTACTAAACAACGATGCCAGGATGGTGGAATAGGTAGACACAAGGGACTTAAAATCCCTCGACAGCTAATACCGTCGTGCCGGTTCGATTCCGGTTCCTGGCATTATTATTTTTTCAAATATGAAAAAAATCATCCTGTTTGTTTTAATCACTTGTAGTCTGTGTGCTCCCGTCATGTCATTCGGAGCTTTTGATGAAGCAATCGAAGATTCCCAGCAGGCTAAGCAAAAATCTAGCAAAAATAATAAATCCGAAGAATCTTCAACATCAAATAATTCAGATGCCGAGTCATCTTTGGTTGAGTTATTTGTAGAAATTTTTGGATACCTATGGCTTATTAATGCGGAGGCAAGATACTGTCCGTATCCATATTCTTCCGCCGATTCAAAATACCTTACGTACAATGACTTTATTCCCGTTGAACAGAGTGAAAACGAAGATTATTCTTCACCCAACCGATGTTTCAGATTTTCAACAGATACTTCATTTATATGGCTCAAAGATCTTGCAATTGGAAATGAAACCAGCTTCGACTGCATGTTTTATCCTCTTATCGGTTTTTATGCAAGAAATATTTTGCTTTGCGACCATATACACAATGACGGAAGCATGGGAAACATTCATCTCGGGGCAATCATTCCGATTTTCCAGACAAATCCACTGAGTGCTTACATGAAAGCCGGATGGACAAAATGGTACAATGACGTTACGCCACTGATTAAGGAAAGCGCGTTCTTCTTCGGATTTGAATTAAAATCATACCCCTTCAAGCCGCTTGCTGTAAAATGGAATTTAGGCTGGCAGTTTTATGAAAATGATGTCTTTGTCTTGGACTCAGATTTACAGGCCGGTATAATGCTTGACCGCTTTGAGATTTTTGCCGGCTGGAGATACCTTGAAACAGGTACGGAAAATGCGGACTCCACATGCTGGCACGGCACCAGCAGCGGAATCAGAATTCATTTTTAGATTTTACTTTACCTGACTAAAAAGCCCGGCCATTTCGTTGCGCCAGTCACCTCGCTCGGCGTCTCTTGCTTCCCACTCAATTGTCTTTCGGATTGTAAAATGTTTTTGATCATGCGGGTTTGAAAAATGCAGCACGGCGAATTTTCCCTGCCCGATATAAGCAATTTTTTCATTAATGCCTGGTTTTTCAGTTTCATTGAGTTTTGAAATAACACAATCAAAATGAACAGGACTGTCGCTGCCTTTGTTTGAAATAGCATTTGCTAAATCCTGAATAGGCTCGCCGCAAATTTCACAATTAACGACATGCTCTTTGAATGCTTTGATTGCGTTTCTGCTTTCTTCGATTTCTTTTTGGCTTACAGAATTTAAAAGCCGCCTTCGTTCCTGTCTGCGTTCATAAGAACCACTTCCACGGCTTTCATGATTTTTTTCGGAACGCTCAGATCTTTCATTAAAACGAGCCTCCGGTGATTTTTGGCGCTCGTTCTTTTCGTTATTATTGTCGCGGTTACTCCAGTTTCGGTTTCTCCCGCCACGTCGTCGGTCATTTCGACTCATGCCTTCTCCTCATTAATTGCTGCTCGCTGTCCTCAACAATTTTACGGCTCAAAACCTGCGCGATCCTTTGAACAGCGTAGTCTATGTAATCTGCATCATGAATTTTTTTGCGCAGTTCCATAACGCGAGGTGAAAATGTTCCGTCTAATACGACTGATTTAGAAGAAGTCATACGAACTCCGTAAATGCATTTGGAATATGATAAACAGGCGGCAGATCAGGCATGTCAATGACAATAACATCAAATCTGATTTTACTGCTATTATATTCTCGATGATTTACGAGAAAAAAATTAGCCGTTTTGATAATTTTTCTCTGTTTTCTAATATCAAGTTCGTGTGCAAGTGTCTCAGCATCACCGCTGGGTAATGTTTTAACTTCCACAAAAACCAGAACATCATCCTTTTGCGCTATTATATCAATTTCCCCGCTTCTTGTCCGAAAATTCCGCTCGATTATGCGATAAGATTCACTTGTCAAAAAAGAACAAGCCTTATCCTCTCCAGAATTTCCTACAGATCGGGTCGATGCTTTCAATACTCCTCTCTCCTGACACGGATTCCTTACAACTCTTCGACTTCTTCCAAATCTTCAAGCATATAAAGTGATTCGGAAGTGGGCTCCTTACCGTCTGTGACAAGATGCCCGTAAGTAAGAAGATATTCGATATTCCAGCGTTGAATTGCATTTATATGATAATTCTTTACGGCCTTTTCTTCGCCCAAGAACATGTTCTCGCCGTCATCAAAAAAAACAGGCGCGGAAAAACGCATACCAAGTTTGAGTTCCTTGCAGTCGATTTTTGTGAATTTTTTATCGGACATATTAACCGCTCCTAATACTTTATTATATATCTAAGAATTCGCTTCGTCTAGCTTTATTACAAAAGCAAAAATTGTAGCTATTGCCTCATAAGTCGATTCTGGAATGAAGGATCCGACATTTTGCAGAGAAAGAACATTCGCCATTTCCGCATTCTCAACCACAGGAACATCGTTTTCATCGGCAATTTCAACGAGTCGCTGGGCAACAGAACCTTTTGCCTTGGCACTGATATAAGGTGCATCAGCCCATTCAGGATAACGGAGCGCAACCGCAGAAAATATTTCTTCCATAAACACAACCGAAAATAGCAAAAATCACACGGATTACTTAAGCTGACCCGTCTAAGAATGAAAATTGTTCGTCTTCTGCACAAAAACCTTTGAGAGAAGCAAAATCTTCAATTTTAACTGATATTTTTTTACTGAGCATTGATGAGAGCACTTCACACAAATGAGATTTTTGGGAATCAGAAAACTCTGTGTCTGAAGCAAATTTCACCGAACTAACCTCAGCATTTTTATAGTATAACACAAAAATATGATTTTTCGCAGGATTTTTTAAATCAATCACAACTTTTTCAAGATTTTTAAGTTCAGAATCAAAAAGAAGCCGGATATTTCCAGTATATGCACGAAAATTCCATTCAAAAGGAAGCATAATCCAATGCCTGAGCGGAGGATTTTTTTGCGAAGAAGAAAGAACCGAATTAAAAGCCGTGAGAATTCCAAAGTCATGCGAAGAAGCAGCCTCATCGACCTGGGAAAAATAATCTTTGACGGACACGCAGGAAAAACGTCCGGCTTTCAAATTTTTTTCTTCCTCGTGAACATCTTTCCTCAAATAATTGCGAATTACAAAGTTTCCATGCTTTTCCTTATTTTTGTTTTCATCTTTCCGTTTATCACTTTCACCTTGTTTTTTTCGGCCTCTTACAGCCTGCACACGCTCATCATTCGCTTTTATTCCCTTTTCTTCAAGCAGAAGGGAAATCTGAGCATTTTCTTCTTTGTCAGAGGAATTTTTTGCCTGCTTGAGTGCTTTTTTTGCAGAATCGACATCAAATTTCATTCCAATCTGCTGCATAAATTGAAGGATTTTAAAACTATCGGAATTCTGTTCAAATCCTAATGAAACAAGAAGATTTGCAACCTGTGGAGAAATTTCAGAAGCCCCGCCGAACTTTTGCAAAATTTCAGAAGAAACATTTTCTTTGACAAGAGAAAGTTCCACACTCTCGCCTTTCAAGTTCACTCTAGCAGAAAAAACACCACCGATCTGCAAGGGGCTTTCGGACTTAACATTGATTTTTTGCCCTGCAAGCGAGACAGAGTAGGAACCGTCCGCGTTCCGTTCAAGCACACGACCAGTAACGACAGTGCCACTGCGTAAAACGGCAATATTCGTGCGATTCTGAGAAACGTGCCCCTGAATGACGGAAACTTTATTCATAAACTATACGTGAATAAAAAAATCCCCGACACATAATGCATCGGGGAATTTCTAAGCAATCAGCTTATTTTTTTGCTGGTGCGCTGTGCTCTGCAGCTTCCTCAGCCTTAACCTCAGCTTTGAGAGCAGCTTCTTTTTCTGCAGCTGCTTTTGAGAGGTCGCGAGACCATTTGAGGTACTCAACTGCTGGCTGACCGATAAGCTCTTTAACTTTAGCAGCCTTACCGATCTTGTCGCGTACGTAGTAGAGCTTAGAGCGGCGAACTTTGCCTGGGCGAACGATTTCAACGTTTACAACGCGTGGGCTGTAAACTGGGAAGATTCGCTCAACACCAACACCGTAAGAAATCTTGCGGACTGTGAAAGTCTTGCGAACGCCCTCGTTCTTGATACAGATAACGAGTCCTTCGAAAATCTGGATTCGTTTTGTTTTACCTTCGATAATCTCAAAGTGAACTTTTACAGTATCACCAACTCTGAAATTAAGAGAAGTCTCATCTTTCTGCTGTTCTTCAATAGTCTTGATAAGATCCATTGTTATTTTCTCCTGTTCTTGCGGACATGCTTTAGAGAAACTTGTTCCGCGATTTCCTCAATCATCTTTTCGGCTTCTGTAGTGAGCAAGCCCTGCATTCTTGCGCTGGCGATCAAATCAGGCCGGTTTGCAAGTGTTTTCTGGAGCCGCTTTTTCAGCCGCCACTTCCGAATAAGCTCATGGTTGCCCGAAGTAAGAACCTCCGGCACTGCCAAGTCCTTGTATACAGCCGGGTGAGTATACTGAGGATATTCCAAAAGTCCGTCAGAATAACTTTCTTCGTCAAGGCTTTCTGGAGTGATTACATTCTCGACCAATCTGTAGACTGAATCTACAATGACCGTTGCAGCAAGTTCTCCGCTTGACATGACATAATCCCCGATAGAGATTTCGTCATCAACATATAAATCGATTATTCTCTGGTCAATACCTTCGTATCTTCCACAGACCAATACGATTTCGTCCTTCTGACTAAGTTCAAGCGCTTTCTTCTGTGTAAATGGCTTTCCTGATGGCGTGACATAAATCACGTGTTTTTTGTAAGCCTTTACGCTGTCAAGTGCTCTGCCGAGTGGTTCCGCCATTAAAAGCTGCCCCGCTCCGCCCCCGTACGGCTTGTCATCACATGTCTTGTGTCTATCAAAGGCAAAATCCCTGATATTCACTAAATCGTAGGCAATAATTCCCTTTTCAACCGCCTTCGCCATGATTGAGGCTTCAAAAAAAGCGCGCGGAATCTCAGGAAATAAGGTCAGCACAGTAAATTTCATGGAATTACTCCAGAATCCAGAGGTGCATCAACTGGATTATCTTGTTTTTGACATCAACCTTACCGATGAACTGGTCTTTAAGCGGCACATAGACCGTGCGAACCTTTCCATTGGAATCATATTTGATGTTGTCACTAAGACAATCACAATCCTCGGCCAGGTGAACTTCTAACAGGTTCCCAGAACCGCCTTCCATTACGTCTGTGATTGTTCCCACCTTTATGGGCGCAGTATTATCTGCCAATCCGTCTTTACCCTCGTAAACGAGAGCACAATTTTTTAAGTCTTCGACATACCACTCGTTCTCATAAAGAGGACAAGCAAACTCTCGTGGCACGATAATTTCCCATTTGCTGTACTTTTGCACAAGCTCAGGATTATCGATCCCTTTAAGTTTCATGTACAAGTCACGGCCGCCGACTTCCGCATATTCAACCGAAAAACTTTTCTGCTCCCCGGTTCTGCCGTTTCTCAAAGTCACTTCTTTCATCTGAGTGAAATGTTCATATTCACCGGAAGTGCTTTCTACTTTAAATTCGCCCGAAATGCCGTGTGAGCCACGAACGAAGCCAACGATAAAAACGTCGTTTTGATTAGATTTTTCCACAGTTCAATTAGTCCAGTATGTCAAGGCTATAATGCTTGCCATCTCTACTGGCTGATGCACTCAATACTGTGCGCAACGCTTTAGCAATACGGCCGTATTTGCCGATAACCTTACCAATATCGCCTTGGGCTACACGAAGTTCCAAAACAGGGCCTCGCTCACCTTCAGTTTCATTCACCGAGACTGCACTGGGATCATCGACCAATGATTTTGCAATGTATTCAATCAGGTCTTTTTCCATTCCCCGTTACTCCCGTTAAATTATTTTTTGTTAAGGTTCTTTTTGCTGAAAAGCTTTTTGACTGTTTCTGTTGGCTGAGCACCAACGCTAATCCAATACTTTGCACGCTCTTCGTTAACAGTAAACTGGTTCTCACCCTGCTGAGTTACAGGCTGATAAGTACCAATTTCTTCGATTGTCGTGCCATCACGTGGTTTGCGTGAGTCCTGAACGACGATTCGGTAGCAAGGACGTTTTGCTGCACCGAACTTCTTGAGTCTGATTTTGACCACAATATACTCCTTAGATATAGAATTGTGAAATAATAATATATCTTTTTTAAAGATAATAATCAATAGATTTTTAAATTAACAGTCAGCAATTGGCAGTGGAGAAGTCTCTCCCCTACGCCACACTCAGGATGCTTTGCTTCCAACGTTGCGCCGTCCCCCACTCTACGCCGTAACGCCCCCTAAAAATCTTTTTTTTCATTTGAATGAACTTTTTACAGTCATGATTTTGCCTGTGACCGGGTGAGGAAAAGTGAGACTTTCGGCATGAAGCATGATTCTCGCATAATCCAAACCTCCATAAAGACTGTCACCAAGAATCGGAATGCCCAGAGATGCAAGGTGCACGCGGATTTGGTGAGTGCGTCCAGTTAACGGAGAGCACTTTAATAGAAGAAAAGTAAAATCCCTGAATGAAGCTGAGCCTTTGTTGGAGGGAACCTGACAAAGATTGAACGGAGCCGCCCCCTGCATTTTATCAATTTTGATTTCCTTCAAAACTTCAAATTCGGTACGAGATGAAAGCCCGCCATTTTTTTCGCTGACCTTTCCCCACTTTGCAGCCTGTCCTTTGGGGCTGATTCTGCCCATCGGAAAATCAACGGTGATTTTTTTGCCAACAGGAAACTTTGCGGCTTCTGAAGATTTTACGGCAACAACTGCATTATAGACTTTGTGCGCAGTGTGGCTCTCAAACATTTCATGGCAGGCGGCATTCACTGAACGGGTTTTGGTGAACAAAATAACGCCGCTTGTGTCACGATCCAGCCGGTGCATTATACCAAGATAAGGCGGATTTTTTGCGTTCGGGTGCTCGATTTTCTGTCGCTCAAACAAAAAGCGGATGATTGCGGCATGAAGATTGTCGCGGCTTCCAACCATTCCTGCTTCAGTCGGAAAATGCGTAGGTTTATTCACTACGATTATATTTTCGTCCTCAAAAAGAATATCTTTGGGAGTAAGCTCATAGTTTATATCATCGGGCTGCTTCTCAAAAAAGAGCTTTTCTTCATCGATAAGAACAGAAACTTCACTCCCAGCCCGAAGATTGAAGCCAGGAAGCCGAATCTGACGCCCGCCAACGCTCACGCTTCCGGCAACAATAAGACGGCGGATTTTGCTGTTAGAAACTTCTGTGCCCAAAAGTCGGGGAAGCTCAGCACGGAGGAGAGAATTCAATGAAATTGGAGAAACAGCTTTTAATGTTAAAGATTTCATAATTCAACACAGATTAACACAAATAAGCAAAATGATACAATCTGTGTTAATCTGTGTGCATCTGTGGTTTCAATTAATATCCCAGTTCTTCGCCGACGAGGATTATTTTGATCCGGCCTTTTGTGCGGGAAATACGATGTTTGACAAAGACTGCACAAATGTCCTTTTCATCGCTCAGGGCAAGCCGCTTGGCATTTTTGGGAGCGGCGACTTTGAGCGCACGTTCTTCAAGCTCACTCTCGTTCTTTACAATTTTGTTGATTCCGACAAGTGCAACTACAGATTTGGGTCCGAATGTAATTGCGGCGACTCTGTTCCCGTTCCCGTCAATGTTGAAAAGAACGCCGTCCTCGCTAACTGCATTAAAGCTTGTGAGGAATGTGTCTGCAAAGAACGCCTTTCGCATGAGCTCAGTTTTTTCTTCGGGAGTTTTGCCTGTAGCACGGTCAATTACCTTGTAGTTCCCGCTTTTGATTTTGTCGAGCAAGCCAGACTCCTCGATTGAGACAGAGCCACCCCAAGAGACCGTTGAGCCTTCCGGGATAAAGCCAAGAGCCTTTTCAACAGCCTCGGCCTTTGTTTGTGCAAAAACTGCTTCAAATCCACGTTTTTTAAGACTTTCGATAATTTTTTCTGTGTCCATAAATGCTCCTGTTTCATTTCTCACAGAGTTTAAGAGAACACAGAGATTTTTCTTACAAAAGAAAACTCTCCGTGAGCTCCGTGTTCTCCGTGAGAAACATATTTTTATTTAACAGCAAACTTCTTCTTCAGCACAACCATTGTTCCTACGAGGAGGACAATGCCTACAATCCATGAGATGATTCCGCTTGCAAAAATACCGAGAGACTGAGTGAAACCAGCCACAATGTATGTAAGGAATGAAACTCCGCCAACTGTAAGAGCATAAGGAAGCTGAGTTGATACATGGTTTACATGCTCACACTGTGCGCCAGCACTTGCCATGATTGTTGTGTCACTGATTGGTGAACAGTGGTCGCCTGCAACAGCACCAGCCATACAAGCCGAAATCGAAATGATTCGCAATGGGTCGCCGCTTCCCGGGAAAACTGCGATACAAATTGGAATGAGAATGCCGAATGTGCCCCAGCTTGTTCCAGTTGCGAATGCAAGGAAACCTGCAATCACGAAAATGATAGCCGGCAAGAAATTCTGCAAGCCTTTTGCACTTCCTTCGACAAGCCCTGCGACATATTTTGAAGCGTCCAATGAATCCGTCATTGCTTTGAGAGTCCAAGCCAAAGTGAGAATCAAAATTGCCGGAACCATTGCCTTGAATCCGTCAGGAATGCATGCCATGCAATCTTTGAAAGAAAGGACACGTCGAACTTGATAAACGACAATTGTGAGAATCAAAGCTGCAAACGAACCGAGAACAAGGCCAACGGAAGCATCGCTGTTTGCGAAAGCGTCAACGAAGTTTTTGTGATCTTCTCCGCTTGCAAAGAATCCGCCTGTGTAAATCATGCCGATTGTACAAAGAACGATAAGGCTTATAATCGGGAAAACAAGGTCGAATACTTTTCCGCGAGTAGAAATTTTTTCTTCTGTATCTTCAGTCATGTCGTTGCGACTGTTTTCAAATTTTGCCATAGTTCCGAATTCAAAATTCATGCAAATCAAGAGGAACATCATGCCGATTGTGAAGAAAGCATAAAAGTTGAACGGAATTGCCTTGCAGAAAAGAGCCAGACCGTTCTCACCCTCGCTTACGAAACCTGCGACAGCTGCCGCCCATGAAGAAATCGGAGCAATAATACAAACCGGAGCCGCAGTCGCATCAATGAGATAAGCAAGCTTTTCGCGGGAAACCTTGTATTTTTTGGTAATCGGGCGCATAACAGAGCCGACTGTAAGACAGTTGAAATAATCATCGATGAAAATGAGCACGCCGAGACAAACAGTTGCAATCTGTGCACCGAGCTTTGATTTGATGTGCTTTTTGGCCCATTCACCGAAAGCTGCGGAACCGCCGGCATTGTTCATGAGAGCAACCATTGTGCCAAGAACCACGAGGAACACAAGGATGCCGACATTCCAGCTGCTTGAAAGCTGCTTGATCATGCCATCTGAGAATACATGTGTGAAAAATCCTGTGAAACCGCTTCCTGCATCAATTGCAAAGAACGCTCCACCAATCAAAATACCAATAAAAAGCGAAGAATAAACTTCTTTTGTGATAAGTGCCAGCGCAATAGCCACAATTGGAGGCACAAGGGAAAAGAATGTTCCGGTCATTTTTACTTTCCTTCCTTAGCAAGAGATGTAAAATCTGTTTTTAGCGGATTTTGCACGCCATCATTGTCAAGTTTTTCGATTACGGCAATAGCGTAATTCAATTTGTCCAGCAAATCCGCCGCACAGTATGTTTTTAACTGTTTGAGCGCATCAATAACACATTTATTTGTCATAAAGACCTCCATTTTAAAAAAGAGTAACACAGATTGCTGAATATTTCTATAAAAAGAAGCAGGATTCTATTCTACCCAGCATCGAACTTTATGCCCATAACAGATTTCCCTCCACTCAGGGATTTGATTACGGCATTTTTCGCTTGCATGGGGGCATCGATGAGCAAAAGGACAGCCATGAAGGCTTTCCAAAGTTGTTTTGACCTCACCGTTTGAATTTGAGGAAGAATTGTCGCTTCCAGAGAAAAGTAATTTTGTATACGGATGTGCGGCGTTTTTGTACAAGTCGCTTGCAGGAGCTTCTTCGACAAGCAGGCCACGGTACATTACGCCGATTGTGTCACAGAAATAGCAGGATACACGCAAATCGTGTGCAATAAAGAGGAAGGAAATTCCTCGCTTTTCACGAATATCCTGTAAAAGATTGAGAATCTGGCTCTGAACGCTCACGTCAAGCGCGCTCACGACCTCGTCACAGAACATGACCTCAGGCTTCATAATCAATGCGCGTGCGATTGAGATTCGCTGCCTCTGCCCGCCACTAAATTCGCTCGGTCGCTTTTCCAAGTCCAACGGATCGAGGCCGACTTCTTCCATGATACGGCTGGCTTCTTCGTAAGCGATTTTTTTTCCAGGCCAGATTGATGAATATTTGTAGCTTGCAGTGAGAATATTAAAAACTGTCATGCGCGGATTGAGCGAACGCGAAGGATCCTGAAATACATATTTGATTTTTTCACGATAGTGACGGAGCTGAGTTCTATTATATGAAAGAACGTTGTCAGCAGATGCGCTATGGATTGTAGGGGCGGCTTCAGCCGTTGCCGCAGGCAATGGAGCGCGGTTAGCGCGGAACCCCGAAAAGCCAGACCCACCATCGGTGGGGAGCGCCCTATACCAGATTGCACCACCATCGGCTTTGTACATCCGCACGAGCATTCGGGCAGTCGTTGTTTTGCCACACCCTGATTCACCAACCAGGCCATAAGTTTTACCGCGCTCGATCCCGAAAGACACGTCATTGACCGCATAAACAAAACGGTCGTTTTTGGCGAAAAATCCAGCATCGAGTGTGAACTTTTTTGTTAAATGGTCGGCTTGGATTATGAAATCAGACATAAGGTTATTATAATGTCTACTTCGTCATAAACGCAATTGCACCATCCCAGTTTTCAGGCGGATTTGCGATAAATTCTTCACATCGGGAAAGCATGAGTTTTGCAGCCTTGTCATCTTTTACAGAGGCAAGAGCCTTTGCGAAGTAATCTTTTGCCAGATTCCAGATTCCCTGCTTGTATAAATCCATGCCTTTAAAATAAGCATCCTTATATTCTGCAGGAAATTCATCGGCACTGCGGTCAACAGCATAAATCGGAACGGCATTTTTTTTGCCTTTTACACGAACATCGTCCAGATGCCGGAAGCAGAATGAATCTTCACCCGCATCTTCGAGCACGCTCTGGCTCACAAGAATCTGAGAGCCGTATGTTTTTGTAAGACCTTCAAGGCGGCTGGCAAGGTTTACGTTATCACCAATTACAGAATAATCGGTTTTGTCTTTTGAGCCGATTGAACCTACGATTACATCTCCATAGTGAATTCCGATTCCGATGTTGAACTGCATTCCGTCCGGGAGCACGAGATCGCCGATTTCAATAGTAGAAAGAGCTTCTCGCATTTCATAAGCGGCGGCAACTGCTCTGCGGCAATTGTCCTCGTAGCTCACAGGAGTTCCGAACTCAGCCATAATCGCATCACCGATAAATTTATCGATTGTTCCGCCATGCTTTTTGATAATTTCAACCATTGTAGAGAAATAACGATTCAAGAATGCGACCAGGACATCAGCCTTGTTTTTTTCACTTATGTTTGTGAATGAACGTATATCGCTGAAAAGAATTGCTACGGCTCGTGTCTCACCAACGCCAACTTTTTCGTCAGTGTTGTCAGACTGCATTACGAGGCTGTCGATAATCTGCTCAGGAACAAACCGGCTGAATGCACGGCGGATTCGCTTTTCGAAGAAAATTTTTTCTTTGACGATAAGTGCCTTTCTAAAAATATCTCCGACACTATTTACACAGAAAGCAAAGAATTCCTGTTTTTCGCTCGTAATATTTCCTTCTGAAACAATGTGAACGCTTCCAAAATATTCGCTTTCATCAGCAGTTTTCAGGCTTTCACTTTCATAGCTTGAGAGCTGAACTTTTCCGCTGAAAAACCTGTCCAAAGAATTTCGCTTTTCAAGGCATTTCGGCGTAATTTTTGCCGCATTACAATCCGGCTGAATTTTCTCAAAATCAGAAGAACAGACACTGATGAAATCCGAAATATCCTTTTCACCAAGATTTTCTGAGCAGACATAATAGCCGTGAGGTCCGTCATTTTCGACAATATACATACAGGCAATTGGAACCTCGCACACTTCCGCAAGCAAAAGCAGCAGTGATTTTACCATTTCCTCGAGGTTTTCAAGATTTATAATCAGATGCACAAGATTTGCATAAAGGGCATTTTTATAGGAAGTTTTTGTAAGAAGATTTGCGCTCTGCAGGAATAAATATGAATCATCGATATTTTTCTTTAGCTGAGAAAGTGAAACCTTGTCTATTCTTTGCCCAGAAAGCTGGGCAAGTTCATCGACGTTTAGAACAAGAGTTTTTTGATCCAGGCGGACAAAGGAAGTCGCACCGCTGTCTTTTGCAAAGTCTTCGTCCAGAGGAGTCGGAAAACTCGCGTACATTCCGATTGTCAACTCCTTAAAGCACTTCATCGAACGCACGATTCGGACAATTTCAAAGCCACTGGGATTCTGAATGTCACAATTGACCAGAAAAACATCACAGGGATTCTCAAACAAAGCATAAATTGCAGCCTTACCGTCATTAACAAACTGAATCGTATAATCATCACTGTCCAGAGTTGTCGTAAAAAGTTTTTGCATTGTAACCGAAGTTTCAAGTATAAGTAGTTTTTTGCTCATCTTCGTTCCCCCTGTTCTAGTCCTTTAAAAGACTCTTGATTGTGCTTATAAGCTTGCTTCGCTCAAAGTCACTCTTGGCGATAATCGCATTTGCGCCCAGCCTGTTAAATTCCGCAAGAACTTCAGGGCTCTGATCCGCCGAAACAATTACGACAGGCACTTCCTTGTACTGCTCCATTCGTCGAAGGTTATCAAGAAGGACAAGGCCGGTCATTCGAGGCATGTCTTTATCCGACATTACAAGGTCATACTGCTTGGCCTTGGCCTTTTCGAGACCGTCAATTCCGTCAACAGCCGTATCGACTGAAAATTCTGCACCTTCAAGAATCGAGCGTTCAATCTGGCGCGTGGTGTCAGAATCATCAACGATAAGAATATGCTGGACACGTTTTTTTGACGCGGCCTCATACTTTTTAATATCATAACCACGGAGTGACTTGAATTTTTTGAGGATATCAGGAACATGCAGAATCGGAACGATATCATAATGCTCGTCGAAGACAATTCCCTGCAAAATAGAGAAATTCTTGAAAGCTGCAGGAAGGGGTTTTACGACGAGCGAAACGAACTGCTGGACCTGCTCAACGACAATGCCAATTCTCTGCTCCATGTATTCGGCGATGAGGATTGAATCGGCATCCTGATTTTTATAGCCCTTCTGCTCGTCAAACAAAGAAGAAAGCGAGAAGCACGGAATAAGCTGACCTTCAAGCCGTATATAGCTCTGATTCTGAAGGGTAATGTACTCGTTCTTTTTTCGGTAAATGATGTCAACGATATGCTGCGAAGGAATGAGATATTTTTCATCGTTGGAATAAACGAAAAGTCCCTGCAAGGTAGAAAGAGAAAGCGGGAAATGCAGGATAAATGAAGTTCCCTTGCCAGACGTACTTTCGATTTTGATTCTTCCTTTGATTTTTTCGACAGTCGCCCAAACTACGTCAAGACCGACTCCACGACCAGAAAGTTCAGTAACCTTGTCCTTTGTAGAAAATCCTGACTGGAACAAGAACTGAGAAAGCTCACGGTCGCTCATATTTTTGATTTCTTCGGTACGCTCTGGATAGACTTTTGTTGCCTTTTCGCGGATTTTTTCGTAATCAAGACCACGGCCATCATCGCTGATTTTAAGCTCAATGTGTTTTGCTTCTCGCACGCAGCTGATTGTGATTGTTCCCTGCTTGTCCTTGCCCGCCTTTTTGCGCTCTTCCGGGCTTTCAATTCCGTGGTCAAGGGCATTTCGGACAAGGTGCATGAGAATGTCACCAAGTTCTTCCAGAATAACTTTATCAATCGCAATATCCGTTGAAGGAATTTCGCATTTTACGTCCTTCCCAAGATTCATGCTTTCAAGTGCGATTGTATTTTCAAGAGGCTTGAGGACGATACTGATTGGAAGCATACGGAGATCGAAAACCTGCTCCTGAACACTGAAAATAGAAGTTTCCAGCGCATAAATGTCACTCTCAAACTGTTTGCGGATTTTTGCCAGCTCATGATTGCCTGTGGATTCCTCGAATTTCTGGAGTTCATCAAGCTGGTGCTTAAGATGGAATTCCCGCGTAATCATCGTGTCGAAGGCCGTGATAATGTCGTTTACACGCGAAAGCTTGATTCGGATTGACTGGATTTCACTTACAGGCTCGTTGAATTCGTCCTCGTCATCATCTTCAAGATTTTCGCCCTTTTCACGTTTGATTTCAGTTATGAAAGAATCTATGTCGATAAGCTCACCGGCCGCAATTTTGTCACAATACAGGAGGTAAGATTCGATATTCTTTTCATCAGTGCCTTTTTTTATTATTGAGGCGACACATTCTTCGATTTTATCAGCTACAGCATACACAAGCTTTACAAGCCGGTCTGTATTCTTGATTTTACCGTCCTTAACGCTTTTATAGATATCCTCTACCGCATGGGAAAGCTTTTCGATCGTAGGGAATCCAAGCATTCTGGAATTGCCCTTGATTGTGTGGAGGCTTCTTAAAAGATTTGAAAGTGCATCCGAATCGCTCTGAGAATTTTTGAGAGTCATTATATCTTTTCGGGCTGATTCCAGAAGTTCCTTTACCTCCGAAACGTAGCTTTCGATTATATCAGACGAGACTTTAGCCATTTGACTTTACCTCCCTTGTTTTTTCTTAAAATAAAAGATATTGCCGTCCATAACTTTTTCAAGAGAGGGAGGAAGCATGTTCGAATCAAACTGTGCAATTTCACTCATTGAAACAAAAAGAATTCCCCCTTCCGCAAGACATTTATCAATAATTGAATTTAAAATCCTTATACGGAGCTCCTGACTGAAATATATGAAGACATTCCTGATGAAGATGATGTTCTGATTTTTGGGCAAGTTCGCGTCTCCAAGAGGAGAGTCAATCTTTGAGAGATTTATTTTCCTGGTCTGGATGCAAGACTTAATTTCATCGGGGAAAACGATTTTTCCTTCATTTGTTTTGTAAGGCAGAAGAAGATTTTTAAAAGAAAAACCATCGACAGAACGAATTGAAGATTCCCAGAAAACACCCTTGTTACAATGGTCAAGGACTTCAGAATTGATGTCGCTGGCAGTAACAAAAGCTTTTATGCCGCAGACTTTTGCAAGTACGGCAAGAGAATAAGCCTCCTCTCCATAAGAACAGGCTGCACTCCAGATTTTTATAGGCACAGAAGGGAACATAGCCTTCCACATAGGGAAATACCGTTCCTTTAAAAGGGCAAACTGCTTTTCTTCACGGAAGAAATATGTTTCATTTACAGTGCTCTCATTGATGAATTCCGTAAACAAATTTTTATCAGACTGCAGATTTAACTTGAATTCCGAGACAGAAATGTTTTTTTCAGCAATTTTCTTTTCGATATAAGTCTGAATTCCTGCACGATGACTTGAACGCGGTATGATTCCAGTACCCATCGTTAAAAGAGAAATGAAATAATCTGTTTCTTCCTGTGTTAACACAATCTTTTTCTCTTGAATCATTTTTTCACCAGTTCCAAAATTCGATTTGAAATATCACCGCGCGGTAAAATTTCCTTAGCTCCGCCCGCTTCAATCGCAGCGGCAGGCATTCCAAAAACTGTACATGTAGATTTATCTTCAACAATAGTCCAGCCACCCCTGTCGCAGATTACCTTGCAGCCGTCAGCACCATCCATTCCCATTCCGGTCAAGAGAACCGCAAGGCAATTCTGTTTATAAAAATGAGCCGCACTTCTAAAAAGCTTGTTTACGGCAGGCCGCAAAAACCGTTCGGGTTCTTCATCGGACAAATGCAAGACAGGAGTTCCATTGGATTTTGCATAATCAATCACAAGATGTCTGTCGGCGGGAGCCATGTAAACGTGTCCGGGTCTGGCTTCCTCACCATCCCTGGCGACAGTGATGTGAATGTTGTGACACTCTCCGGCCAGCCAGGAAGCAAGATTTTCATCAGCTCCAATCTCAATATGCTGGGCATAAAGGACAGGAAGAGGAAAATTCTTTCCAAGGCCTTTGAGAACCTGGGAAACAGCAGAAGGACCACCAGTGGAAGCCCCTATGCAAAGAATTTTAAAAGCATTTTCGCCAGTAGAAGACTCGGAGCCGCATGAGCATTTTCTGGGTGACTGGGAAATTATCTTAGCCAGACGTTCTGAAATAGAATCAAAAAATGAAGGGTCGTAGCTGTTGAGCTTTGGCTTCAGCATTGAATCTGAAAGGGAAAGAGACCTGGATTTTGTAAGTTCTTCTTCACTTCCTGCCAGAAAAAGCACAGGAATCTGATTTGACTGTGAAAATTTCTTAAAGTCCTCAAAGATGATGGATTCAGTCAAATCAAAGCCGCAGATTATAACATCAGGTTCATTCTCCTGAATGCTTTTTGCAAGCTGTCTGGAATTGGGAACTGAGGCAATTATCTGTAAATCGGAATATTTCTGCAAATTCTGTTCAAAAATTGCACGAACTACAGCAGAAGTGTCCGCAATTATGATTTTCATTTTATGATCCTACCTTTTTAATTAAGCCGACAGCAAAGAATTTTTTCAGTAAGTTGTCGGGAGAGATTAAGATTTGCTTTTTCCCTGTCAAACCTATTGCACACACTCCACATTCATTCAGTCTCTCCCGAATGCTTGATGGAATCAAATGCAAGTTCTTGATGTCCATGATTTTACTAGCTACGGAACTGTTCACAGAGACGGCAAGATTTCCGCTGGCAGGAAAAGCAGTTTCAGTAAAATCCTCAATCATTTTCTGAACGTCTGTCGCAAAATTCTGCTTTTTCATAACGAGAACTACATTGCAGTCTTCCAGTGACTTACAGCCAAACTCTTTTTCAAGAAGATGACCAATATGGATATGAGGTAAAGTCTCGCGGTTGAATACGATGTTCTTCACATCTTTTTCAACATCAAGATAAATGCCGAAAATGACATATTTGCTTTGAATGAGAAAATCTATCGTGTCGTATGCAATGCATGTAAAATGATTATGCGCTTCCAAGATCTTTCCTTATAAGTAATTCAAATGCGTTGGTATTCAGTGCCGGAATCTCATCTCCGCCGTAAACGAGTGTGCCCAAGAAAAAGCCTTCCTCATTGTTGCCGGGGATAATATTCAAATCACCTTCTTCTATATCCGTAAAGAACAAAATATCTGAAATATGCAGCGAAAGCTGATCGTCATTACGCTTGAGAATCAGGAACAAAGGCTCGTCTGGAGCTTTACCGTCCTCCTCGCCAATAAGAGCGCAGGGATTTATGACCGTGAAAGGATCTCCTCGCCTGTTCAAGACACCTTCGATGTAAGTCGGCATGAAAGGCAGCTTGTAAACGGCCACATCACGTATGATTTCAAGAACATCACTGGAACGTACTGCATATTTTTTTTTGACAATCGAGAAAATCAGCCAGGTAGTCATTTTTTTTTCTTCGACTACTTCTGTTTTATTTTCGTTTTCCCTTGCTATCTGCTCAACAATTTCTTCGTTCATGATTTCTCCTCAAATGCTATTTATTCAAATCTTCCGCAATATCTTTTAATATTTCAGATGCACGGGAAATATTTTCAGTTGCAGAACTGAAATTTTCAACACCGGATGCAATCTGTTTGAGGGTGATAAGCATCTGTTCGCTCGCAACGGCCTGCTGCTGAATTATCGTCGTAATGTCTTTTGAACTGTTCGCTGTGATTTCCGAAGCATTTTTAATGCTTTCAAATCGCTCTGAAAGACTAGCCGCATTTTCGACACCTTCATTGATTTTTTCGGTACCGCTTTCACTTGCAAGAATCAGATTGTCCGAAGACTGCTGGATTTCTGTGATGCGTTCCTTGATTTCTTTTGTGCCGTCAATGATTCCGTCTGCAAGCCGACGGATTTCAGTGGCTACGATATGGAAATTTCGGCCGGCCTCACCTGCACTCGCAGCCTCCAGCTCAGCGTTGAAAGCGATGATTTTTGCCTGATCAGCAACCGAGTTGATGAGGGTAACGATATCCCAGATGTTTTCGATTTTGCCACCCAGAGCTTTGATTCCTTCGATTGTATTGAGGTTTGCCTGAGCAATTTCATGAAGCTGCTTGACATTCATTTCAAGATAAGAAACACCTTCGGTAACATCATCGTTAGTCTTTATGGCAACACCCGAAACATCCTTTATTTTCTCAGAAATATTTTCTGAAAGTGCATTGTTGTCCTCCATTGTGGCAACAATTTCTTTTACAGCCGTGCTCTGATCCTGACTTGTCGCGGCATTTTCCTTTGAAGCAACAGCAAGATTCTGTGTTTCTGAAAGAAGTTTGTTTGCAAGCTCCTTTTCCTTTCGCCGAACTGAATTAAGAAGCCACATGTTTACGAATGCACTTCCACCGCCAAGAACAAGCAGAACGCATAAAATTATTACGAGATTCCGCATGAACCTTGCACTGAAATCAGAAACAGGACCGTCAACCATAATAAACCAGGGCGAATTTCCGATACGCTGCAGGGCATAGAAATTCTTTCTGAGGATTATATTTGTTCCGTTACCGCCGATGAATTCCTCAACGCTGTATCCGCCTTTCTTCAAGTCAGCGGTGACACTTTCCGTAAAATAATTTTCGTTGATAAGTTTTGAAGAATCAGGATTGGTAAGAAAGCGCCCGTCAGAAAGAAGTATATAAACATTACTGTGAGGTGATATTGAAGCCCTTGAAACCAAATCGGAAAGAACATCAAGCATCACGTCCATGGCCGCAACACCGAGGATCTTATCATTTTTATCTTTGACTGACTGTGAAAAAGTAGTACAAACCTTTCCTGTTCTGTCATCAACATAGGGTTCTGTATAAGTAAACCTTCCGTTATTTGCGACAGCTTCTTTAAACCAGGTTCTCGTACTGGGATCCCAGGTATCATCAGGTTCCCAGCCCAAATTATTGATAAAAAAGCCCTCTTCACTAAAACGGGAAGCAGAAGTTGCATAATAGAAGAGAGTATCTTCTGAAAGATCGGCCGCAATGCCCTTCATAACCCTGAAAAGAGCATTTTCTTCATGAATTTCTTCTACAATTGCCTGCCAGTTGCTCATCTTGTCCATGTTGGGCTGAAGAATTTCCTGAACGTCACCCGTTAGCTGATAAATAGCGGCATTAACAGTCGAGTTCACGTTTTCCTTGACGATTCTTGTGTTTACAATATAGAAAGAAAGGCAGGCAAACAGAGCGACTATAACCGGAGGAAAGATACTGGATATTATAGTTTTTCTCATATTAAAGCCCCACTTTTTTACTTATTCAAATCCTCTGCAATCGACTTGAGTGTTTCTGAAGCAACTGAGATGTGTGTAGTCGCAGAACTGAAATTTTCAACACCAGAGGCAATCTGCTTGAGGGTAAGAAGAATCTGCTCGCTCGCAATTGTCTGCTGCTGGATTATCGTAGTGATTGCACCTGCACTGTCCGCCGTGATTTCAGAGGCATTCTTAATGCTTGTGAAGCGTTCCTCAAGGTTTTTGGCATTAACAACACCTTCCTGAATTTTTTCGGTTCCGCTTTCACTTGCAATAATCAGGCTGTCTGAAGACTGCTGGATTTCTGTGATTTTTGACTTGATTTCCTTTGTACCATCGATGATTCCGTCGGCGAGGCGGCGGATTTCAGTCGCTACGATATGGAAGTTGCGCCCTGCAGCTCCAGCCGTTGAAGCCTCAAGCTCAGCATTGAAAGCGATGATTTTTGCCTGATCGGCAACCGAGTTGATGAGGGTAACGATATCCCAGATGTTTTCGATTTTGTCTCCGAGATTTTTGATTCCGTTGATTGTAGACTGGTTGGCCTGGGCAATTTCATGAAGCTGACGCACGTTTTCTTCAAGATATGAAACGCCTTCCGTTACATCGCTGCTGGTCTTGGTTGCAACGCCCGAAACGTCCTTGATTTTCTGAGAAATGTCTTCAGAAAGGGCAGTATTGTCTTCCATTGTGGCGACAATTTCCTTGATGGCCGCGTTCTGATCCTGGGCGGTTGCGGCATTTTCTTTTGATGAAACGGCAAGACTCTGGGTTTCTTCGATAAGACGGCGACTGGCTTCCTGTTCCTTTGCGCGCATTCTACTGATTATAAATGCTGTGATTGTCATGATTATGACAAACAGAAGTGTGAATGCACAGATAAGAAGAATTCTTGTTGCATGAGAGAAAGAGGCTACGTCTTTTACACTTTTGCCAAGAACGTAATACCATCCGGCAAGAGGAATCGGAGAAACCCTGAATACATAATCAATATCATTCATTTTTCCATAAATGAAATCATCACCAGCCATAAGAAGATTTTCACCCAGATTCTTATATTTGCCGCCTTCCACGGTTGTGATGTTTTCATCAGGCAAATAAACTTCATGCATAAAGAAATCACCGTCTGGAGAAAGAATAAATGACAAATCAAGATCATCATTCTTTATTTCACCGACGAAATTCTGCAAATCAACAATCGGGAAATCGAAGGCAACAACTCCGTCAACTTCTTCGTCTTTATAGACAACTTTAGAAATTGTTACGACAAGAGAATCTGTAAGTTTATTTGTATAGACAGGAGAAAAATAAAGTTCACCGCCGAAGTCTATTGCACCAGTGAACCAGATTTCTGAGCTCGGATCATAGCCTTCTGGAATAAGAATATTCGACCCGGCATACATTGTACCGTCGATCTTTGCACCATAAAAACCAGGGAACTCAGGATAAATTTGAGAAACATCATCAAAAACTTTTTCATTCTGTGATTCACTCTTATAAAATCCATTGCTGAACAAAAAGCTGAGCGATTCAACAACTTTTGCCGGCGGCGCAAGGGTTTTCTCAAAGCTCAAGACGCATTCACGCATGTTGGAATACATAAGCCTGTAAGCCTGCTGCTCAGTAAAGTTTGAGACAAGACTTGCTACAATAATAGCGGTAATGATAAAAAATACGGCGACCGGAGCCCCAATCAGAATCATGGACCGCTTTACATAACTCATTTCAAAAACTTTTTTTTCGATTTCAATGCTGTTTTTTTTCATATTCTTTTACCCAACCTTATAATAAACCTGCAATCTTCCGCACATTTTCTGATGAAGAAGAAATATTTGATGTGAATTCCGAAAAATTTTCGATTCCTTCAGCAATCTGCTTGAGGGTAATAAAAATCTGCTCGCTCGAACTTGAAAGCTGACTGACATGATCAAGAATTTCATGAGTACTTACAGCCGTATTTTCTGAAGACTGAAGGATGCTCTCAAATCCACTTTCAAGACTTTTTACACTCTTGTAGCCAGAATTAATCTGTTCGGTGCCCTTTTCACTGTCAAGAATCAGAGAATCAGAGGCCTTTTGGATTTCGTCGATTCTGCCCTTGATTTCCTTGATACTGTCGATGATATTGTCAGAAAGACGGCGGATTTCCGTAGCGACAATATGGAAGTTTTTACCAGCCTCGCCGGAAGAGGCGGCTTCAAGCTCAGCATTAAAAGCAATGATTTTAGTCTGATCGGCAACAACATTGATAATGGATACGATATCCCAGATGCTGTTGATTTTTTTATTTAACTCTTTGATTCCTTCAATCGTGAGTTTGTTTGTGTTCTTGATTTCAAGAAGCTCGTCTACATTGCTCTGAAGAATTTCCCTGCCTGACAAAACGGCATCACGGGATTGCTCTGCAAGGCTTGTGACATGACTGACCTTTTCACTAATATTGCCGGCAAGCTCCGTTGAATCCTGCATAGTGGCAACGATTTCCTTTACGGCCGTAGACTGGTTGTGGCTGGTTTCAGCAGATTCTTTCGTAGCAGAGACCAGGTTCTGAGTCTCATGAATGAGAGTCGCACTAATATGCTTTTCATTTTTCTGAATTTTTCTGATGATTAAATAATATGTACAGAAACATATAAGACCATCCAGCGCGGCACCAATAAGACAATATAGAAGATATTTGCCGAAATTTCCTTCGCCGGGATGTTTAAGAAGATTGATCGGAACGGTAATCATGTTCATGATTGAAATATAAACACAGCTGGCGATGGCAATGTTAAAGTTCCGTGAAAGATTTGCGTTTACCTGAATGCCGATTTCCTGCATCCGTGAAGTCATGACGATACGCTTGACCAAAAATACAATTATAGTGTAGCACAAAAAGCCAATGCCGACGCTCTGGAGCTCAATAATAAGGAAGATAAGAGAGTCAAAAGGAGCAAGCCCTTTTATAGACTCAATTATTGCCGTAGAACCGGCTCCAAGAAGAAAACCGATCGCATCTCCTGCCGCAATGGCGATATCAAACTTTTTGTAGCAGTTCATGCAGACAGCTACATCTGATTCCGTGATGGAGGCTTTGTCCTTCCGCCCTTTTTTGATTATTGATTCAAAGCGGGTAAGAATAGGGTACTCTACAATAGCACAGCCCAGAATCAGGAAAAATGAAATTGAAACCGTTGGAATACATTCAAAAATTATTGCTGAAGGCCTCTCATATATGAATCCATAATGAAAAACACGAAGAGTAAAGATTCCCAGATATGTCGTTGAGAGAATTAGTATTGAAAATATTTTAAAAACACTCATATTGTATAATTATCACTCATTTTAAGGAAAAATCAAGAAGTTTTTTTAAGAAATATTTAATAAAGATTTGCATTATCCGAGTTTTACAGTTAAAATTAAGTCTATGAAACAGGATATTGCTATAACCTATAATCCCATTTTGCCCAATGCGGTAGACGAAATTTGCTCTAAACTTCCTCTGGCTGATTCATATATCGCAATCATTTTCTTTGCATCTGTGAATTATGATTTTCAAGAATTGTCTTCCAGGCTCAAGGAGCGGTATCCTAACTCAGAGGTTATCGGCTGCTCTACTTCCGGTGAAATCATTAATGGCGATGGTTTTGTTCAACACACGATTGTAGTTACTGCCCTTTCCTGCAGCCGGACCTGGGTTTCTGGCGTACTCATAAATAATGTAGAAAAATTCAATATTTTCGGCGTAAAAACCGTTGAAGATGCAGCCCACAAAATCGGCATAAATCCCGGCTCTTCAGACTGCCACAAAGACGCCTTTGCCCTAACTTTTGTAAACGGTCTTTGCAACGCAGAAGAAACTTTAACGGCACTCTTTTACGCAATCATCAAAAACGAAGACTTCATTCTTGCGGGCGGAAGTGCCGGAGACGATTTACAGTTCAAAAAAACCTATGTCTCATACAACGGCACTGTTACAACAGAGGGAGCCGTAATTCTTTTTGTACGTACTCAGTGTAAATTCGACATTCGAAAGGAAAATCTCTTCACGCCAATCGGAAAACTCATGAAAATCACCGAAGCTGACATCCATACCCGCAAAATCATAAGCATTGACGGCGAAGTTCCTCTAAAACGCTATGCAGAACTCCTTGAAATCAGCGAAAACGAAGTAAATAATGCCCAGCTGGTCTACCCGTTTGGCCGGAGACTCTATGGTGACATGTACATTTCCTCAATCGCTGGCTTTAACGAAGACGGCACAATGAACATGTACTGTAAGGTCTCTTCAGGTGCATTTGTTGAGCTTTTAAAAGAAGGGGAAATAGCAAAAATAGCAGAAGAAACCTGCAAATCAATCAGCGAAAATATCCCCAAGCCAAGTGCCGTAATTCTTGTAAACTGCATCCTGCGCACGATTTACTTCAATCAAAAGTCTCTGGTCAAAGATGTCCTGGAAAGGTTCGACCGCTATTTTCCGAAATACTGCGGTTTTTCAAGTTACGGCGAGCAGTTCGGCCGCTTTAACTGTAACCAGACCCTTGTAAGCATAGTGATTGGAGAGTAAAACCTGCGGGCCGGCTGCTCCACTTAAACTTTTCCTTTGTAAAGCTCGACCATTTCTTTCATCCGCTCAGCAGGTTTTATTAGCTCACTCATTGACTCACCCTTGTTGAGAGTGTCGATAATTGCGGCCACATATCGGTTCATGCCGACAGAAAAATACCACGGACGTTCCAAAAGCTCAGGCTTCTGATGAACAAGATTTGTGGTGAAAACGCGGTCAAAAATGCCCGCAGAATAAGCTTCGTCAAATTTTTCTAGCCCGTTAGTGAAAAGGCCAAATGTCGCGAACATAAACACGCGGGCAGCCCCACGGTCTTTGAGCTGTCTGGCAACATCAATCATGCTTCCACCCGAAGAAATCATATCGTCAACGACAATCACGTCCTTGCCTTTAACAGATTCGCCACAAAAATCATGTGCGATAATCGGGTTCATGCCGTCAACAATCCGGCTGTAATCCCGGCGTTTATAGAACATTCCGATATTCACGCCAAAAATCGAAGCCATAAAAACAACACGCTGAGTAGCACCCTCATCCGGTGAAATGAACATCATGTGCTCGCTGTCCAGCTTCAAATCCTCGTACTCAGCCAAGAGAGCCTGTGTAAACTGCAAGGCAGGAGAAACATCTTCAAAACCGCTGAACGGAATCGAATTCTGAACCCTCGGATCATGGGCATCAAAAGTAATAATATCGTGAACACCCATGTTTTCAAGTTCGCGGAGCATCATCGCGCAGTCCAAAGACTCACGACCTGTTCTGCGATGCTGACGGCTCTCGTACAAAAATGGCATAATCACAGTGATCCGCCCGGCCTTTCCGTTGCAAGCCGCAATCACTCGCTTTAAATCCTGAAAATGATCATCGGGAGACATCCGGTTTATATATCCGTCCATTTTGTAAGTGACGGAAGGATTACAAACATCGACAAGAATATAAATATCGCGGTCTCGAACAGATTCCTTGACAAGGCCTTTTGCCTCGCCGCTTCCAAACCGAGGGCATGAACTAGGTATTAAAAAATGCTCGCCATGCCTCCAGCCAGAAAGAATCTCGTCAATTTTTTCACCTGCGTTCCGGGCAGATTCAAGTGCGATGATGCCTAATTTTTGCATGATTTATCTCCTGCGATATAACAATCAGTTTGACTCTCTTTACATTCATCTTTGGCGTACTGGCATCGCGGGGCAAACGGACAGCCCGGCTGCGGATTAGCAGGGTCTGTTACGCGGCCTGGAATTGAAACCAGCCGCTCTGTTGTGTAGTGCGTGCCAAAGCGCGGGCTTGAAGCCAAAAGTGCCTGTGTATAAGGATGACGCGCGTGATTCATGATGTGGTCACTCGTGCCCTTTTCCATAATCAAGCCGCCGTACATTACGATGATGTTGTCACAAAGACTTGCAACCAAATCAATATTGTGGCTGATGAATATAATAGAAAGTTTCCGGTTTTTACGAAGATTTGCGAGCAAGCCCACAATCTGAGCCTGAATCGTAACATCGAGGGCAGTCGTAGGCTCATCGGCAATCAAAAGCTCGCAGCCCTGTGCAAGCGAAAGCGCGATAGAAATTCTCTGAAGCTGACCGCCACTAAACTGGTGCGGAAAGTTTTTGAGTCGGCTTTGAGGATCCGGAAGCCCCACTTCGTCCAAAAGCTCAATTGTTTTTTTATCGGCTTCGGGTCTTGTGATTTCAGGGTATGAGTTACGGAAGGTTTCAAAAAAGACCGAACCGATGTTCTGCAGCGGATCAAAACTTCGCCCCGGCTCCTGAAAAATGAGGCCGATTTTTTTGCCGCGGTAAGCGCGCATTTCTTTTTGTGAAAGCGAAGTGAGTTCCACGCCGTCAAAGAAGATTTTTCCTTCGACCGTAGCATTAGAAGGATGCAGGGCCGGAATCGACGTAGTCGTGACAGACTTTCCGCTGCCACTTTCGCCAACGATTCCCAAAATCTCACCACGGTCCATGCTGAATGACACGCCACGAACCGACTGGATTACAGTATGACTTGAACCGCGCAACACGGTGAATGATACACGGAGATTTTCAACGGAAAGGAATGTGCTAGGGATTGGAGTGGCGGCGGCAGCCGTTGCGGAAGGAGCCTGCGACAGTAGCAATGGAGTGCGGTTAGCACGGAACCTCGGAAAGCCCGACCGCTGCTTGTCAGCGGTAGCACCCTTTTTCTTCCAAGTTTTGAACACGACATGATACGGGTCAAAATAGTCGCGGAGTGCATCGCCCAGGAAGTTAAAGGCCAGAGTGACGGCAAGCAAAAGCCAGACAGGAGTCAGAAGCCACGGAAAATTCTTGAGATTTGAGAGCGTGGAAATGTCCCTGTTGATAAGGCTTCCCCAGCTTACGGCAGGGTCGGCAATTCCAAGCCCAAGGTATGAAAGCGTGGTCTCGCTCATGATAAAGCCCGGAATCGCAAGAGTGGTCGAGACAATCAAAAGACTCGTAATTTGCGGAATTATATGGAAGAAAATTATCACCGTGCTCGGAACACCCTCCAAACCTGCGTCCATAACAAATTCCTCACGCTTGATTGAGTGAACCATACCACGCAACGTGCGCGCGCTGCCAGGCCAGCCGACAAGCGAAAGAATCACGGTGATTATCATGTAGCTTGTGCCAGAGTCCATCTTGCTGTTGAGAAGGGAACGAAGGAACAAAATCAGGTAAAGACCAGGAATCAGCATAAAAAATTCGGAAAAACGCATAACGAGCCAGTCAGTTTTGCCACCGTAATAGCCGGCCAAACCACCGAGCAGAATCGCAAGCACAAGAGAAATTGCGCTCGCAACAAAACCAATCGTAAGCGAAATTCGGCTTCCATAAACCATGCGTGAAAAAAGGTCTCGGCCAAGATTATCCGAACCGAAAAGGAAAACCGGGTAAATTTCGCCGGTTTTTGGATCGGGGGTTGTGCCAAAAAGATGGCGGTGGCTTGGAATCAGTCCGAAAATCTTGTATTCTTCGCCTTTTACAAAAAAACTGATTTTGTGATGGAACTCTTCGCCTCGCCTTTTACAAAAAAACTGATTTTGTGATGGAACTCTTCGCCACGCACTTTCGCATAACGCCAGGTAATCGGATTCAAAACGCGGTATTCCCGTGCGACAATTCCGCGCGAAGTAAGCTCTATGTTTGAAGGATGGAATGTGTCTTCCTCAAAAATACGAGTTGGGCTGTAAGGAGAGATAAAAGGGGCCGCAATCATAAAAAGATAGAGAATCGCAAGAACTGCGACAGAGATAATTGCGAGAGGCCGGGTTTTTAGATACTGGAACAATCTCTTCATATTATCCTTCCTTTCCGTAGCGAATGCGTGGGTCCACAATCGCAAGAAGAATATCGCTGATTGTCATTCCCAAAAGAACGAGCGCGGAAATGAACATATTATTTGCAAGAACTAAATTTACATCCTGCTGCATTACGGCATCGTACATGAGACGGCCGATTCCAGGATACGAGAAAATGATTTCAAGCACGAGACTGCCAGAAAAAAGGCTTGCCAGAAGATTCGCGCTTCCGGTGATGTAAGGATTGAGCGTATTGCGGAATGCATGATTGAGATAAACGCGCCGCTCACTGATTCCACGCGCGCGGAGTGCCATGATGTAAGGCATTCCCATCTGATCAAGCATCGTCGAGCGAATCATGCGCATTGTGCCGCCGATTCCACCGAGAAAAGAAGCAAACAACGGAAGAAAAATGTGATATGTGTAGCTGAAAACAAATTTTACAGGAGCTTCGCCGATTGGAAAATCCGGGTAAGCCGTGACCGGGAAAAGCCCCGAAACTGAGGCAAAAAGCTGCAGGAGAATCAAAAGAAGGATTCCGGGGAACGCATGAAAGAACAAGGCGAAAAATGTGGCCGCCAAATCCGTGCGGGTTCCGGCCTTGCTCGAAAAATAAACGCCGAGCAGAAAAGAAAATATCGTGATAAAGACAAGAGAAATTAAATTAAGAACCAGAGAATTGACAATTCGGCTTTTTATAAGGAAGGAAACAGGTGCTTTTGAAATTAGGGAAACGCCCAAATCATGATGAACAATGACACGTTCAAGCCAGCGGAAATACTGAACCGTAAAGGGCTTGTCCAGCCCCATCTCTGCACGCATTTTTGCAAGCTGTTCTTCGCTAAAAACATTGTCGCGCTCAGAACCGCCCTTGCTCTCAGTCTGGCTCATAAGCTGCTGCTGCATCATCTGGTCAACAATGTCGCCCGGAGCAAGTGCCATAAGAGCAAACAAAGCCCATCCAAGAATAAAAAGAATCACAAGCATAGTCATGATTCGAGAGGTAATGAATGAAGCCAGAGGAAATTTGGACCTCCATGTCCTGACAAGAATTTTTAGCCCGTAAAACGGTCTAAAAATTCTTGCGGTCAACTTGCTTTTGCCCACCTCCATGTGGGCATCTTCTGTACAGCCCAACTGCTCATTGCTCATTGCTAATTCCTGATTCATTCAGCGGTTTGCATACAATTTGCTCGACCATTGCAGGAATTTTTGACTGCTCTTCTTTGGAAAGCCCTGCAGTTTCGATTGGGTCGTGGATAATAAGCTTTACGTGATTGCCTTTTACAATCTTTTTTTGCCCTTCGTAAATTCGCCAGGTGCCGTCAATTGTGACAGGAACAATCGGTGCGCCCGACATGAAAGCAAGTTTGAAGCTCCCGGCCTTGAATTCGTGATGCGGTCCTCCCTTGCTACGGGTGCCTTCCGGGAAAATTACCTGAGAATAGCCTTTTTTGACTCCCTCGGCTGCATCGTGAATAGCCTGAATCGACTTGCGCGGGCTTTTTCGCTCGATAAATGTACACTGAAGAAGCTTCATCCAGTCAGAAAGGAGAGGAATTTTGCCAAGCTCGGCTTTTGCAACGAATGTCATGGGCTTATTGATGAAGCCGAACAAAAGCGGAATGTCCATGTTGCCCTGATGATTGCCAATAAAGACAACGGCGCGGTCTTTGGGGATTTTATCTTCGCCGATAACTTCAACAGTGGACTTTGTGACCTTTGTAAAGACGAACCTTGCCCACTTGGGAACGATGCCAAAAACAACTTTATCACGGTTTTCAATGTCGCCAGCCTTGTCATATTTGAGTGCAAGACGACGAGAACTATTTTTTGAGAGCATATATAATGCGACTCGAATAAAAGAAATAATTGTCGTAAACATAGATTTATTTTACCCCACTAACGAAAATTTGTCATTACAAGATTTCAATTGCTGATTTATCGCTTCAAGTGTTAATCAGCATTTCCCTAATTCCTCATTTCAAGAAAAGATATGTCGTCTCAGCACCGTTAAGATTGTCGTAATAAAAATTGGTCATATCCCAGCGGTTCTGGAGTGCGAAGAATGAGCGTGAACGAATCAGATAGACAATCGGGCATTGCTCCAAAAAGATTTTCTGATATTCGTCCCAATAAGGCTTGGCTTTCTCATAATCGACTATGCACTTTGCCGTATGATAAAGCTCATCAACGCGAGCTTCCCATTCAGTGGCAGGAGATTTTTGAAGCGGATTCCATAAATGCAGGTTTCCGTCGCTCACCCATACATTGCTTCCCTGGGTCGGGAAAATCGAACCGCCGCCAAATCCAATCATGATTGTCTGCCAGTCGTAGCTCGACATAAGCTGATCAACAAGTTTCTGGAAGTCAGTCGGGCGCGCCGTAATTGTGATTCCTTCTTTTTTGCACTCATCAGTGATAATCTGTGCTATGTCAGAAAAAATCGCCGCGCTTGCCGTATAAGTCAAATCAAATTCAACACGCCTGCCTTTTTCATCGTACAAAAATCCATCATCATGTTTTGAAAAGCCCGCTTCAGACAGAAGTTTCTGGGCATGGGCATGACTGTAACGATATTGAAGGATTATATTTTCATCGTAATATTTGTTTACGGCCGGGAAGAAAGAATATGTCGGCTCCCCAAGCCCGCGGTAAGTCTGCTGAATAATTCGCTCGCGGTTCAAAAGGCAGCTCATCGCCTGCCGGAATTCTTTTTTAGTGAACCATTCGTAAAAAGGCTCGTTTTTGTTTTTGGGATTCTGATTGAAACTCCAGAAAGAAGCGTTCATAGAGCCATCCGCATTGAAAACTGTGTAGCCTGATTTTTCGGAAGCTTTTTCTGCAATCGGAGTGCTGTCAAGGTTAAGCGTACAATTGGCATTTTTTACGACTTCTTCAAGCTGTTCCGGACTTGGTGTAAAGCTCTCCAATTTTCCTTGTTTAAATAGAAGGAAAGAAGTATTCTGGTCGCCAATAATCTGCACAATCTGCTCTTCTGGATAATAATGACTCTCACCATTCTCGTCCTTTTTCCAATAATCTGGATTGCGCTTGTACAAAAGCCTCTGTCCGGGCGTGTATTCTGTCAAAAAATATGGACCGCAGCTTGGAATTGTCTTTGGATCGCTTGCCACTGTGAAAAGATTTTTTACAGCAGCCGCCCCGCCCTTTTCTTTGGCCGCCCTGTACAAAAATGCCGGGCCGAAACTCATGTTCGTGCTCAAAACCGGTTCAGCGATAATCTTCGGGAAATGAAAGACAAAACGTCTCTCGTCAATTTTTTCGATTGTTATTGGCGCGCTCGTTCCGTCATCCATCGGCATAAACTGCGAGTTGTAAGCAGAAGAGCCACATTCTTCATCACCCTGAATCTCATTGTACCAGAAAACAACATCATCACTGGTAATTTTGACCCGCGGCTTGGCGTTATCATAAAAAGACCAGTAAATATCATCGCGGAGAGTGTAAATCAAATCAAGCTTATCGTGCTCCTCATCGATTTTAATCTCAAAATCAGCCAGAAAAGGCTTCCATTTTCGCTCGATTATGTCATAATCCGCAAGATACTGAACAAGCGGAGCCATTACGCTTGCTGTCGTTCCGTCCTTTTCGGCGACGAGCAGGTTAAAGCTTTTGGGATCGCCCATAATCGAATCATTCCAGGTGCCGCCAGCTTTTCCCGCAACAAATTTATTGGTTGTATTCGGCTTGGAGACAGTTTTTTCGACAAGCTCATTCGCACCCGCAGCACGAGCGGCCTCAATTTCAGAGAGTGTCATTTCGGGATATTTGTTACATGAAAAAAGTAAAATAAGCAATGAACTGCAAATAGTGAGAATTTTTTTCATAAGAAAAGTATAACATTTAAAATTAGCAATTAGCAATGTAAAATTGGCAATTGGAAAGGCAAACACATTATAAAATATTCCCTGCTAAAAATGGCTCCCAGTCATGAAAACGGCTTATCGAAGCCGCATGCTAGCATGCTACACGCGTTTTGTGCTTGAAACTATATACGTTTGCCGCTCGCGCGGCAGCACAAAACGAGTGTCTTCGTAAGCCGTTTCATTCCTTCGCGCCATTTTCAATATAAAATTGATTATAATGCGGTTGTCCTGGCTTTGCCCCTAGCCCCAAATGACTTTTTTCCTTTAAAACTATATAATTCTTTTATGAAAAAGTTTCGGTCGTTGGATTTTTTGATTATTTCTATTGTGCTTGCATCCGG
Organism: uncultured Spirochaetaceae bacterium; assembly: GCA_902785455.1. Lineage (GTDB taxonomy): Bacteria > Spirochaetota > Spirochaetia > Treponematales > Treponemataceae > Treponema_D. Next base: position 29,169 of record CACZYY010000003.1, on the reverse strand, counting down.
AGTTTTTCTTTGCGTAAAAAATGCAATGCGCCCGGCAGCAAAAGTTCATGTAAAAGCAGCCGACATCGAATACGAATATTCAGCCAAAGAAGATGGAATTCACAAAGTTCAGGGAGTACTCGGAATCACGACTTTTGAAATCAAGGATGGAAAAATCCGTATAATCGACTCTCCCTGCCCCAACAAAATCTGCGTGCATCAGGGCTGGGATTCGCCGCTTGTTTGCCTTCCGAACAATGTGATTATATCACTCGAAGATGAAAAAGGAGACTATGATGCGCTCACAAACTAAAAATCAGGTCGCCTATCTTTCTGCGCTTACGCTGCTTTTTTCTTACATCGAAATGATCCTTCCACGCACAGTTCCGTTCTTTCGCCTGGGCCTGGGCAATATCGCAGTTTTAATGGCATTCAATCTGCCGCTCGCACCTTTTTTGTTGCTCTCATTAATCAAAGCTACGGCCGCATCGCTCATGGCGGGCACTCTTTTTTCGCCTTTTTATCTGGTTTCGCTCGCACAAAGTTTTTCAAGCGCAGTCGTTATGTACATGATTGCTGGTATAAACAAAAAATGTGGAGAAAAGCTTTTTTCTGTATACGGAATTTCCGTGCTCGGTGCCACGATTAGCGCAGTCGTTCAGATTCTTCTCTGCTCGCTTTATCTCGGAACGGGAACATTCGCGCTTTTGGGAGCAATGCTGATTTTTAACACGGCGAGCGGAATTCTCACGGCATTTTTCTGCACAAAACTTGAGAACAGCGGATTCGATTTAAGTCCAGAGATTCAAAAAACTGAAACAGTGCTTTCATCAAAGTCTTCTTCAAAAAATCCACTCGTGCAGATTTTCTTTGCGATTGCAATTCTTTCTTCAGCGGCTTCAATTTTCTTCATCAAAAGCATACCTGTCCTTGCTATTGCATTTTGTCTGAGTCTTATAGCGCAACGGCTTTGCAAACGTAAGATTCTTATTCTTCCGCATATTTCGCTCTGGATTTTCGTGCTTATCTCAACGATTCTCGTTCCCGAAGGAAAAGTTCTGGTCAAACTCTGGAATATTTCTATCACACAGGGCGCAATTCTTTCTGGAATCCAAAAATCGCTACGTCTTTCTGCTGTGAGCGCGTTGAGCCAATGTGCAGTTATTCTCCAGCCACCAAAGAATTCAATTCTTGCACTTTCTCTTCTATATTATAAAAACATGAGCGACAAATTTCGTTCCACAAAAGGAAACCTTTTCCAGAGAATCAAAGCGACTCTGGCATAAAGTTTTAGGTCAAATGTCGAGTTTTGAGATTTACTGGCTATGTCAAAAAACGGCTCCCAGTCGTGATAACGGCTTAGCGAAATCTAGGGAACGACGGCGTAGCCGGCAAAATGCTCCGGTGGAGCATTTTGAGTGACTCTCCGAACAGCTATGCTGTGAAGGCCTGCTAGCCTGCTACACGCTGTTTGCGCTTGGAACTATATACGTTTGCCGCTCACGCGGCAGCACAAACAGAGTGTTTTCGTAAGCCGTTTCACTCTTTCGCGCCGTTTTTTTTGAAATATCCGACAAGTTCAAAACTCGACATTTGATATTTTATTCAATTATGGAAACTTTTTCAAAAGGGTAAATCAGTTTTATTGCACCGGAAAGCCCTGCTGAATAAACAAGCTCACGCTCTTTTGTAATCAGTACGAAATCAAAATCTCCCGCAGATTTCCAAAAATCAATCGCACGCTCTTTGCCCATTACAAAAAGAGATGTGCTCAAAGAATCCGCATAAACTCCCTTTGTGCAAACTATCGTAACGCTTTCCAAATTGCTTTCTGCTGGACAGCCGGTATTCGGGTCAAAGATATGAATATAGCGTTTTCCGTCCTTGCCAACAAAAAATCTTTCGTAGCCACCGCTTGTCACCATTGCCTTTGACTCAATTTTTACGGCACAGGCAACTTTTTCTGTATTCCACGGGCACTTAATTCCTACAGTCCAAAGAGAGCCGTCAATTTTTTTACCAAGAGCCTGGATATTACCGCCCAAATCTAAAAGAGCAGATTTTATTCCATGCTCACAAAGAACCTCAACGGCCTTATCCCCTGCATACCCTTTTGCAATTCCGCCAAAATCAATCTGCATTCCTTCCGAAACGTGCACTTTAATCGGGAGATTTTCTGATTCAGCTTGAGTCACAGTCAGTTTTGAAAAATTAGTGAGAGGAAGCAATTCATTGATTCGATTCTGCTCAACTATTTTGTAATTTTCGGTCGTAAAACCCCATTCGCGAATAAGCGGATAAATCGCAGGGTTGAACAACCCGTCTGTTTTTTGATACATATATGAAGAAAAATCAAGCAGTTCCTTCACAGGAAGATGTACGAATACCTCACCCTGACCAGAATTATTAATTTTAAAGACATCGCTTTCTGAAATTGTTGTGGAAAGGATTTTTTCAAGCTGGCAGATTTCATCACGAACCGCATCGCAGGCTTCCTGCCCCTTTTTGGCATTTGAAGAAAAAACCTGAACCGTCATATATGTATTCATCGAATTGAAACTATCAAATGTCTTAATCTGCTTGCAGGAACACAAAAACGCACCAAAAAGCACAAAACTCATAGAATACGCAAAGAACTTTTTCATACGCAAAAACTTAGCAAAATATAAGAACATATTCAAGATTTTTAAATAATTTTCAAAGAAAGTAATTGACATATTACTTATATTAGAATAAATTCACTTTCGTTAGCAAGGTCTAACTTTTACAAAAATAGGAGTTTTTATGAAAAAATTTAAACTTTTTTCTATCGCATTGACCGCAATGTTTCTGGCCACTGCAATCGGCTTCACATCATGCTCAAATGATGATGATGAAAAATCAAATGATAATCCTGCCATTTCAAACGCAAGCGTCACAGACTTGAACGAAGCAATTATCAAAGCGAATGCTTACATTGCAGCCGACAAATCACTTGCTTCACTTAAAGATTCTGTCGAAAAAGCAGAGAAATTGCTTGCTTCGAGCAGTTCAAAAGAGAGCGATGCAAAAACAACCTTAGCGGCAATCAGCGCTGCTCTAGAATCTGCAAAATCTGTAACACTCTCCGAATCAGCATTTAAAGATCTTGCCAGTTCTTCAAATTCTCGAACATACAAAGGTCTTTTTGCTCCGACAATCTTAAAGTCAGAGTACGACTCAATCTGGCTCAAATATATCACACCTCTCATGGGAAGTGAGAAAGCCAAAGAAGCAGCAAAAATGCTCAAATCATCAATCAGCGGCCCCACTTACGGAAAAAATCTCAGTGCAGAGCAGAAAGCGCAGGGACTTTTTAACTGTGAACTTCATCCAGAAGATACACTTCTCACATTCGCTGTTACCGACGGAAAATACACTTTGAGCAACGGCACAAATACTTACACTTACGATTATCTTGGAATCAGCCACATGGGACAAAACGACGACTGGCATGCTTTCTTCCCGCAGGTTCCGGAAGGTGAAACAAGAAGCTTTGATTGTGCAGTTTACAAGGCAAAGGAAGAAAATGCTGGCGAATACAAATACGTTCTTCTCTGCCCTGACACACCAGAAGAAACTTATCATATCGAATTCCGCTACGGCTCAAACATCAATGATTTGCAGTCTGCCTTGAACGGAGAATATGCATTCTGGCTCGCAGCAGGAATTCCAAATGATGCAGACTCAACAATGATTGAAAATGTAATCAAATTGTTCGTTGAAGAAAATCTTTCTGGAATGGCAGAATATTCTTACGCCCTCGTAAACATTCCTTTTGAGACATTCTTTAAAGAAGAAGCCGTTGAATTTGACGCATACAGTGGAGCAACAACAAAGGTTGCAGCAGGAAACATGTCTTATGGAACATACCACACACAGACCACAGCATCAGAAGCAACAACACGCGGTATCACCTATCCTGTAAAGATTGCAAAAGCTTCACTTTCTTCTCTCACAGGCACACCAGTAACAGATGAAAGCCCAAGTTTTGAAGTGACAACCACTGCCCGCCGTCAAAACACTACAATCCGCTATTCGGGCAAGCAGAATCTTTTCCAGAGCAGCGATTACAGCTACTATCTTCTCAAAGACGAGCCGGCTTATTACAAGGAGCTTTCTGTTGTAGACGGAAAAGTTTCTGCAGGAAAAATTGTCGGTGAGGCAAAAGAAATTCCAAATCTTTACGTAACAATTGCAGCCGGTGAAGCTCACCATGATTTCTCACCGCAGATTACTTTGTACATCGATGATCCTGCAAACGCCGGAAAAGTAGTAAAACTCACGTTCAGCGACGAAGCAGAAAAAGCAGAGAAAATCACTGAAAGTGGAAGTGAAGCTCAGCCTTTGAGCGCATTGAAAGCAATCATCGCAACAAGCTCAGAAGGAAAATCTTACGGTCTTACAACTTTGAGCAACTTCTTCTGGGGCAAAAGCCAGATTGGATTCAAAGCACCGAAAGACAAAGACTATTACCCGCAGCACGCACTTGTTGGCAAGCAAGTTACAAGCCTTACTTTCATTACAGAAAAAGGCCTGTATGTTGCAAAGAATATCAAAGTCGGAACGGTAGCAACTGATGCCGAAACAAAACTCATGACATTCACTGAAAATTCCGGCGACGAAGCGAAATTCGTAATCCCAAACTTGCAGGGAAAATAGCATAAAAAAGGGGCTTCCACCCGGAAGCCCCAACATGAAAAAATTGTTTTGTGGAAGCCGCAGCTATTTCTAGCTTAAATCTCCCTTTTATTTCCCGCTCTTCTTCTTCTTTGACATTACATCAAAGAGTACTGCGAGCAAAAGGACCATACCTTTAACGGCGCGCTGCCAGTTCATGTCAACACCAAGGATTGACATACCGTTGTTCAGAACGCCCATGAAGATAGCACCGACTACGGCACCACCTACTGTACCTGTTCCACCGTAAGCAGAAGCACCACCGATGAAACATGAAGCGATTGCATCCATTTCATAGTTCTGACCAGCTGTTGGCTGAGCCGAGTTCAATCGTGCGATTGTGACAAGAGCTGCAACTGCTGAAATGAAGCCCATGTTTGTGTATGCAAAGAACATTACTTTGTTTGTGTTTACACCAGAAAGTCGGGCAGCCTTTTCGTTACCACCAATTGCGTAGAGGTAACGGCCAGGAACTGTGTTCTGTGTGAAGTAACCGTAAGCTGCGATGATTACACCGAGCAAGATAAGGATTACTGGGAGACCACGGTCACGAGCAAGGAACTGTCCCAAAATTACGATTACAATAGAAAGAATTGCAAGCTTAGCAATGAACGAGCCTTTTGAAGAAACTGTATAGCCGTTCTTAATCTTCTTCTGGCGGCTTACGATTTCCATTACGAGATAAGCAAGCACACAAATCAATGTGAGAATCAAAGTGATAATCAATACATGTTTGTCAACAATCTCACCGAACACTTCAATTTCATTTGCTTCTGTAGCTTCGCCTGCATTTGGAAGGAAGCTCTCGAAAAGGTTCAGATATTTCTGTGGGAACGGAGCGATTGGTTTACCGTCGAGAACGATTGTCGCAACACCACGCCACAAGAGCATACCAGCCAAAGTTGTAATAAACGGCGGAATATGAACGAAAGCAATGAAGAATCCGTGGAACGCACCAATCATTGTACCAATGATAAGACAAAGACAGATTGCAAGCCAAATCGGCATTCCAAGATTGACAATGAACACACCTGCAAGAGCACCAACGAGAGCTACTACAGAACCGACAGACAAATCGATGTTACCACCTGTCAAGATACACAAAAGCATACCTGTCGCAAGAATAACTACATAAGCGTTCTGGCGGATAATGTTAGTGATATTCGCAGGAGCAAACAAAGAGGCCATTCCCTCTGTTTTAATACCAATCAAAACTTCAAAAAGAAGCATTACGCCAACAAGGACGAAAATCATTGTGTTACCCTTGAAAACTGATTTCAAGGATGCAGTTAACTTGTTCGTGTTTTCCATATTATTCTCCATTATTTTCCAAATTGTCAGTTTTACCAGAATTGATAATTTCTGTCATAATCTTTTCCTGAGTTGCTGTTCTTCCGTCCATTTCGGCAACCATTCGGCCTTCGTTCATGACGTAGATTCGATCGCACATGCCCAAAATTTCAGGCATCTCAGAAGAAATCATGATTACAGACTTTCCTTCTGCCACCATTCGGTTGATGACACAGTAAATTTCATACTTTGCACCAACATCAATACCACGGGTCGGCTCGTCCAGAATCAGGATGTCCGGCTCTGCAAAAAGCCATTTTCCAAGAAGGACTTTCTGCATGTTTCCGCCAGAAAGGTTTCCGACATTCTCCATGACAGTAGCACATTTTGTGTGCATTTCGACTGCCATGTGCTCTGAATACTGTCGCTCCTTGTCAAAGTCGATTATCCAGTGCTTTGAAATCTTCTCAGGCTTTGCGGCCGTTGTGTTCTTACAGATTGACTCAGTAAGAATCAAGCCGTTTCCTTTTCGATCTTCTGTAACATAAGCAAGACCAGCTTTGATTGCTGATTTTACGTTCGGGAAAGAAACTTCCTTTCCGTTCATGTAGATATGGCCACGGATGTTTGTGCCGTAAGAGCGTCCGAAGAGACTCATTGCAAGCTCGGTTCGCCCAGCACCCATAAGACCAGAGATTCCAAGAACCTCACCTTTTCGCAAGTTGAAGTTGATGTGGTCACAGACTTTTATTCCGTCAAATACAGGGTGATCTACGCACCAGTCTTTGACTTCAAAACAAACGTCTCCGATATGCGGCTCACGTTTTGGGAATCGGTCGGTAAGGCTTCGTCCTACCATTGCCGAAATAATTGTATCTTCAGTAAAACTATCTTTCTGTTTATCAAGGGAAGTGATGGAAGTACCATCACGAATGACTGTAATCTTATCTGCAACATAAGAAATTTCGTTCAGCTTATGTGAAATGATGATTGAAGTCATTCCCTGCTTCTTGAACTCAAGCATAAGGTCAAGAAGATGTTTTGATTCTATTTCATTCAATGATGCCGTCGGCTCGTCCAAAATAAGAAGCCGTACATGCTTTCCAAGCGCCTTTGCAATTTCTACAAGCTGCTGCTTTCCGACACCAATGTCCTTAATCAGTGTTTTTGATGAATCTTTAAGGCCGACCATTTTCAAAAGTTCATCGGCTTTGTCAAATGTCTCCGACCAGTTAATTTTTGCTTTGCTTCCCCGTTCGTTTCCGAGGAACATGTTCTCTCCAATCGTAAGAAGAGGAACAAGTGCGAGTTCCTGATGAATGATGACTATTCCTTTTGCCTCGCTGTCCTTAATCGTCTGGAATTTACAAACTTCGCCATCGTAAACAATATCGCCGCTGTACGTTCCGTATGGATAGATTCCACTCAGAACATTCATCAAAGTTGATTTACCGGCTCCGTTTTCACCACAGATTGCGTGAATCTCACCTTCTTCAACGGTAAGGTTTACGTTATCAAGTGCCTTTACGCCAGGAAACAGCTTGGTGATATTTTTCATTTCCAATAATGTCTTAGCCATTGGAACCCCTCTTTTTTTAGTTTTTGATCATTTGAAAAAAAAGGGCTGCCAGAATTGTGTTTTGACAGCCCCTCAGTCAGATCAGTTCAACTATTTGAGCTGAGCCTCTGTGTAATATCCAGAATCAATCAACAATTCTTTGTAGTTGTCTTTTGAACCGTAAACTGGTTCACAAAGGAATGAAGGGATGATTCCAGTTCCGTTGTTGTAAGTTTTTGTATCATTTACAACTGGTTTTTTACCGTTCATGATAGCATCAACCATCTCAACAACTTTAGCAGCAAGTGTACGTGTATCTTTGAAGATAGACATAGCCTGTGTGCCTTTGAGCATGTTCTTTACAGCGATGATATC
>CACZYY010000003.1:0-21227 GCA_902785455.1 uncultured Spirochaetaceae bacterium | reverse complement strand
TATTTGTTAGCTGTGATGAGGTTCTCCATTCGTTTCTGAGCCTCTTCTGTTGACCAGTTGAGAGTAGCAGCCTGTGCTTTTGCTGTCTGGCCAGAAGGACAAACGATTACGCCTTTGTCGAGGTATGGTTTAAGAACGTCCATTGCACCACCGAAGAAGAAGTTGATGTTGTTGTCGCCTGGATCGCCTGTGAAGAACTCCATGTAAACTGGGTCAGAAGCTGAGCGGCTCTTGAGGCCGAGTTTGTCAACGAGGTAGTCACCCTGGATTGTACCAACTTTATAGTTATCGAATGTAGCATAGTAAGAAACTGCTTTTGAATCCATAATGAGGCGGTCATAAGCAATAACCTGAACCTTCTTTTTGCGTGCTGTTTCAAGAACGTTTGAAAGTGAAGAACCATCGATAGCAGCAATTACGAGGATTTTGCATCCACCAGTAATCATGTTCTCAACCTGTGATACCTGAGTTGGGATATCGTTTGCAGCATACTGAAGGTCTACTTTGTAGCCAGCTTTCTCGAGCTGAGCCTTCATGTTAGCACCGTCCTGGTTCCATCGCTGAAGATCTTTGGTTGGCATTGAAACACCGATTGGTGTTTTCTTTGAGATTTTCTTTGCAGCAAATACGCTCGGAGCGAGCATGAGACCTGCAAGCAATACAGCAATAATTTTTTTCATAGGATCCCCCTTTATGAAATAAATAGAATTTGCGCTTGGGATTTGAATCCACAGACGCTTTTTGTTTTGATGTGTTCATTCTACATTATCAACAGGGGGCGGGAGCACCGATGTTTTTCAAATTTTTGCTATTTTGTGTTAAATTTCGATATAAATCTGGAATTTTTTGCCGTTGTTTCTAGAATTTTTTGCACTAAGATTTGTGCTACTTGTAGATTTCACCGTGTGTATGGAAGCCAGAGCCCACAATCACAGAATCAATCGTATCTTTGGTGACGATTTTTGGTTCAAGCCATACCACAGGAATTTCTGCAAAACCGTTGTTTATTGTCTTCCCGGTCCGAACAACATCCTCAACTTTTTCGCCTCTTGCAAGGAGAACGGCATAATCCGCAGCCTGCTCGGCGAGTGAAGTAATAGGTTTGTACACTGTAAAAGCTTGGACCCCGCGCACAATGTTCTGGCAGGCAGCAATATCGGCATCCTGACCACAGATTGCGACGTGCCTGTCCGGGCAATAATCCGCAATCGCCTGAATCACACTGCCCGCAAGAGCATCATTTCCGCAGATAATTGCGTCCGGGATTTTGTTTCCGGTAACGATTTTGACGGCTTCCTGATAAGAAAGATCATAATTCCAGCCTTCTGTGTAATAAGTTCCGCGAATATTCACTTTTTTGTCACGGATAGCAGATTTTATTCCCTGCTGCAAAAGAATCATGTTGAAATCATCTTCCGGCCCAAGAATACAGTACCAGTCCGGGCCAACATCCTGAGAAAGCATACGTTTTGCCATAAGCTCTCCCACCCGCTCGGTATTCACCGAAATATACATGCTGATGTCGGCGTCGGTAATCAATCGGTCATAAGAAATCACCGGAATTCCTTTTGCTCGGATTTTCTGGATAATATCTGTGAGCGAATCACGTTTTTTTGCAAGAACGACAACCGCATCAACCTTGCGCTCCATCAAATAAAGAAGCTGTTTGTTCTGAACGTCCACGCTGTTTCCTGCATTCTGAACAATTACGTCCGCACCAAGTTCCTTAACGCGGTTCATGAAAATATCCAGATCGCGCTGCCATCTTTCCAAAGCGAGGGTATCTATTGAAAACCCGATGCAGAGTTTTTGAGACTCGCCCGAAGATTTTTCTGAATCACGTGAAGACACTTCAGTCCGCCTGCAGCTCGTAAAAGCAAGAAAAATCAAACCAAGAAGAAATATTGAGAAAAAAGCAGATTTATTTTTGTGCTGCATCGCGGAACTCCGTAGGCGTCATGCCGAATTTATTTCTGAAAGTGCGGCTGAAATAGTTCTGGTCATTGAATCCGACTTCCGCACTGATTTCCTTTATGCTCAATGAATTGTCCTTCAAGAGCGAGCGGGCCTTTTCCATGCGGGCATCCGAAACATAAGTGACATAATTCACGTTTTTTTCTTCTTTAAATAGCTTGCTCAAATAGAACGCACTTACATTCACCGCCTGAGCCGTGTCTTCAAGGGAAATATTTTCTGAAAGATGCTCCGAGATGAAAGCACTCGCCTTTTCAATAATCGGATTGACCGCACGTGAAGAAGCTTCCAGAACTGTGGCAGCAGATTCAGTGCAGAGATTACGAACAAACAGCTCGAGCTTTGACATATCATTTTCCTTGCTCAAAATCGAAAATGCATTGTCAAAACTCTCATTGTGATATGAAGCGTCTACTTCAGTGGCAATATTCCGGGCATTAACAATAAGCTCAAACAAAGAATTCTTAATTTTGTCGATATTATCATGCTTTTTTTGAAGGGCTTCAAAATATTTTCCGATAAAAGCCTGTAAACCGCCAGCATCACCCGCACGGATCCTGGCAAAAATCTTCTCTGCAATTTCGCCTGCCCCGCTCTTTCCTTCCTGCTTACCGACCCACTCGTCAGCAAAAATAATTCCGCCCTGCTCAGGAGCTGAGTTCAGCATTTCCAGAGCCTTATTGTAAGCAGAACCTGTCGCCGCCGGAGAAACTTCAATTTTGCTCACACCGGCCCTGATTCCTGACTTTATCTGAATCGAAAGCAGATTGTACAAGGACTTGATATTTTCGGTAATCACAGAGCAATCTCCGTTCTTGTACATTTTGGAAGGAAAATAAAAGAAAATAGCAATCCGATTCATCATAAAAGAACCGATTATGCAGTGAGTTTTCGGCGTAAGAATACTTCGGATTTTCGTGTAGATTTCGAGAAGTTTTTTGCTTTCCGCGTTTGGAATTTCAAGACAACAGAAGCACCAGACACAATCTTCAATCTCAAAATATGAAAAATAATCGGAAACATCATTATCGCCACCAAAAGCAGCTGAATAAATGAAATCGCTCTCAACCATAGGCGAAACAAGGTCGAGTTTTTTGTGAAGCTCAACCTCATTAGAAAGCTGACCGCGTTTTTTATCGACAGCCGACATGGCCTCACGGACAGTATCAATTACGGTATTGCGGTTCACTGGTTTGGTGAGATATTTAAAAGCTCCGAGACTTACGGCTTCCTGGGCATACTGAAATTCATCGAACGCACTAAGAATAATCACCACTGTTTCTGGCTTAGAATGCATAATATAGCGTACGGTTTCCAATCCGTTAAGACCGGGCATATTTATGTCCATGAAAATGATGTCAATCTGATTTTTGGCGACGATTTCAAGTGCTTCTGTACCGCTCGTTGCAGAAAAAATCTGTACCTGCTCAGAAAAATTCTTGTTCAAGATAAAAGTGAGAGAATCGACCATTATTTGTTCATCATCAGTCAGTAAAATATTATACATTTGGAATCCTCAGCAAAAATTTTGTTCCGCCACCCTCATTTTCAAGGATATCAAATACATCGTACCGATGAAAATACAATCTGAGCCGTGAAATTACGTTCACAAGGCCAGTTCCGTTTCCTTCAGCGCTTTTGGAGACTTGTTTTTCAGAATCAAGCTGCCCGGAATCAGCTTTTTCAACATCTTTTACTTCCGGATTCAGGCTCAGAAGAGTTTTTTTGAGTTCTGGATCAAATCCAGACCCGTTATCAGACACAGAAACTTTTGTCATATATAATTCAGGCTCAACAGAAAGCTCCACACGGATTTTCGTGCCATTATAGCCGTGTTTGATACAGTTCTCAACCAAAGGCTGCAAAATCATGCGTGGCAATCGCTGCAAGTGCTTTTCGTTCGAGACATTTTTGACGAATTCAAATCGCTCACCGAACCTGACTTTCATAATGTACACAAAGTTGTCAATCAGGGCAAGTTCTTCATCAATCGTAGCCGCCTGACCTTTCTGACTTATGTTATATCGGAAGAAATCAGCCACCTGCTCCATAAAATAACAGGTTTTGTCCGCACCCTCAATCATCGCAAGTTGTGCACCGGTGTTAAGAGTATTGAACAAAAAATGCGGGTTAATCTGATTCTGGAGTGCCCGGAGCTGTGCCGCAGCATAAAGTTCCCGTGCTTCCATTTCTTTTTCGCGAAGTTCCGTTTCTTTTGCGGCTTTTTCCCAAATTTGATCGATATAATCCCTGATGCTGATTGTCATGCGGTCAAATGCACGGCAAATCGTACCAATCTCCGTAGAATCATTGTTATTGAAAAGCGGAACCTCAAAATCCTTCTGGGCAATTCTCAAAGCAACCGAAGAAAGTTCCGAAAGAGGTTTTGTAATAGCCGTGACCGACATATAAACGAGGATGAGTACCAAAATAAAGAAGACAAAAATCATGGCACAGCTAAGCTGAGTAAGAATAAGAAGCCGCCCCCTGTTCTCGGAATAAACGTCAGCGTTTCGCCTCATTAGAAGGATATTTAATTCCTCAATCTGACTTTGCAGCATATCATAGCAGACAAGACACTTTTTATAGCTGTCCTGAGCCTTGTATTCGTTGTTTGCGCGCTGGGCAACGACCGCATATTTTCCGAACGAATACAAAGTCATAATCAGCTGTTTGACGACATATTCCTTTTGCAAAACCTTGTCAGTGGAAGGATACTCCGGGAACCAGTAAATCAGCTCCTCGCTTGCCGCCTGAAAATGGTAGAACGAGTCGATGCTTTCAAAAGTGCGGTATGCGATGTAATTCTCCAGGGATTTTTCCATGTTTCCGAGCTGAGTCGAAATTTCAGTGAGCTGGGTGTTGGTCTGATAAGATTCTCCAAGCCGCCCAATCATCCGCTGATTAAGAAAAATAATGACCAGAAGATACAAAGTCATGAAAAATACCGCTGAAATGACACAGAACATGATTCTCCAGCGGATACTCTTGCCTTTGAACGGAATTTTCATTTCTGACCGCTCCTTCTGACCTTCACGTCAGCCGCAATATAATTGTTCGCATATCCTCGCCTGATGTACTCAAAAAGTTCCGTCATTGCGGTTCGCCCGATTTTTTCAGAATCAATAGAAAGAAGCTCCGTTACAGTGCCTTTGTTCAGATAAGTCTCCAGAACCTCACCGTCACCAAACCCGATTATGCCGATTTTTCCGTCCTTGTGGATTTCCGTTACAAGCTGGGCGATTCTGATTGTGTCTTCGGTCGTGAGGCATACCAAAAGGTCGAAAGATTCCTGAATTATCAGTTTTTTTATGTCCGCCACCGAAGAACTTATGCTCCCGGAACTGTTGAAATCAAGAACGGAAGTTTTTATATCAGAATGAAGAGAAAGGGCGTTCGACAGGCTGTTCATGAGCGTGCTGTAATTTGTGCCGCTGTCTTCCGCAATATTGATGATTGCAATCCGCCCTGCCCCCGAAAGATAATCAGAGCTTTCCTGCGCAATTTTACGCCCCAATTCTGAATAATTCGTACCAATGAAAGAAATTTGAGGAAGTTCAGGGTGATACTGCGACAAAGTTACGAGCGGAATCAGTTTTCCCTGAATGTTAAGCGGCAGCTCAATGTCCTCTGGCATTTCGGGAATACAAATAATTATGCCGTCAGGATTGATAAAAGAAGCGAAATTGAACAAAGACTGTAAATTTTTATCAGAAGAATAAGTTTTGGGAACATAAAGCTCCACCACACAATCATAAGCGTCACTCACAGATTTTGCACCATTATAAATGCTGGTCAAAAAATTCTCATCCTCGGATTCACCAAGAATAAGGACATGGTGCTCACAGGATTTTGCGCTAGTAGCCGAAAGGTCTTTGCGGCCCAGGGCCAGCGAAACCAGGTAAAAAAAATAAAAACAGGAAAGAATAAACAAGAGCAGCAGCAGAAAAACAACAGACACCTTCAAACGATTTTTCATAGATAAAAAAATTATATCATGAAGGAAGGGAGAAGTCTCCCCCTGCGCCCATACTTCGTTACGGGCTACCCCCTCTCCTAAGGGGCCAGCCCCTTAAAATCCCCAAGGCGAGCTTTTTGCCTGCCGGCGATTTAAATTGATTTTTTTTAAATCCCTTTCCCTACTTATTGACACTAATCCCCGATTTTCATATAATATTCGAACTTAATTAGTATTTAATTTTAGGTAGGTAGAATCATGTCTAGAATTTGTGATATTTGCGGAAAAGGCTCTCAGCACGGCAACCGAGTTAGTAAGTCATACAACCACACACGCCACACTTGGAGACCAAACCTCATCAAGGTAAAGACAGAAGATTTCGGACGAACAGAGACTTTGACAGTATGCACTCGCTGCTACCGCTCAGGCTTCGTTACAAAGAAGATTTCTGTAGTTCCTGCAAACGCTGGCGCCCCAAAAGCAGCCAACTAATTCAATTCTCACAGTTGAATGAACCCGCTGGATAAACTCCGGCGGGATTTTTTTTGCCAGAACGAATCTGGCAAAGACCTTACGAACGTGTAATTAAAAGTGCAACAAGGATAATCAAGTGAGTTGCCAAAGTATGGAGCCAGCTCAAAAAATTACTGACTCCGCCGTTGAACAAACCTTTGCTTCCAAAGAAATCAGAAACAACAATCGCAGCAATCCACACAATTACGACAATCAATTTGAGGATTTTACTGAAAGTTCCAATCCTGTCCCCGATAAAAAGCTGGAGCAGGATAAAAATTCCTGAAAGCAGCTCAATGCCACCAAATACCAGCACGAGGATTTTTGCTAAATCCCCGCTAAAAATGCTTTTGATTGCCCGGCAGCCAAAATCACCGCCGCCCTGCAAAGCCCAGATTCCACCTACGGCAAGCATCAGGCTTACCGAAACATTTGCGATAATCGAAAGAATTCGCAAATCCGAATTTTTTGACATAAAATCTCCTATTAAATTCCGTGTTAGCGGCGTTTAATGCCTCATTTTCTATATATCACTTTGAAAATCTCGCAGACAATTTTTGAATCTTCACGGGCTTCAAATCCGCACAAATCCGCCTCGTCTTCAAGATATTCACGAATTTTATCACGCCATTCGTCCAGATTTTCGTTCTCACCGTCACGCTGAGCCAAATCCCAGGGAATTTCATTGAACGGAACGATATTCACATCAGTGAGCTCGATAATGCAGCAAGGCTCTTCCTGAGAATCAAGCACAACATAGACTTCTCCCCTCGAAGGCACAGCCTCCAGATTGATTTCAATAACATCTAGCGGTGTAAAGGTGGCAGTTTTTGCCCCGGAGAGCACAAGCGAAAGCTGAGTTTGACCGGTAAAACCAGAGTCCTCAAAAACAAGCTCGCCAGAATAAACGGCATTTTCTTCTTTTTGATTCGTTTCTTTTAGATAAGATTTCCAAAATTCTGTTGTTGTCATTATTTTCTCCCTGTTTTAATCAGCATAAGGATAAATGCAATAATAACAAAAATACTCGGGACAATTGCAAGCACAAGCTGAACAAGCGGGATTTC
This sequence comes from uncultured Spirochaetaceae bacterium, assembly GCA_902785455.1. Classification (GTDB taxonomy): domain Bacteria; phylum Spirochaetota; class Spirochaetia; order Treponematales; family Treponemataceae; genus Treponema_D. The sequence goes on along the minus strand of CACZYY010000003.1, from coordinate 13,715 downwards.
AGTTCCGAGAACATTGACAAGCCGAGAAGTCACGAAACCAAGCCTTAAAAGCAAGTCAAATACAACTGAAGAATACCCGGTAACGGCCGACAAAATAAGGAACATCCATGAAAAATCACGCGTGCGACTCCAAAGCATAATCGCCAAAAAAGCAATCACACCACCGAGAAAAAGTTTGATGATAAAAAAGATAACTTCAGTTTCGGTCATACACCTTCTAAAGATTGTGCATTTGAATTGCTGTCATATTCAAAGGGGTTGTTTTTTAAAAGTGAAAAGTTTCCTTTGTCAGCCCCGAAAGGCACGATTGACGGCAGGTTATATCTCGGACTGATCACCAGATGACATTCAAGGCAATGCAAAACAAAAGCCTGATAATCTGACTCCGGAATTTTCGGGAAAAGATAAGGACCGCGCCGCTCCCAGTATTTTGAAATAATCTGATCATAAATGAACCAGTGCTTTTCTTCGCGCTCCTGCAAAGCTTTGATCAGGTCGTAAATTGAGCGGGTTACAGCCGCACAAACCGGGGCCGGAAGAAAAACCTCGCCAGCAAAGCCCTTGTATCTGGTAACGAGTTTTTGAACCTGGGCCTTAAGCTGTTCCTCATCAAGTGCAAGAAACTTTATTGCATCCTTTTTGACAGCTAGAACATAAATATCGCTTGCCCACGGCAGAGGTGGCGCAAAAACAATACAGTTGATTGTACGAGGATCTACACCTGCGCTATTCCACGGCTTCCAAACCGACGTTGACTTAATTGAGAAATAAAGGCCAATCTCAAGGGCAGCCTGCTTGTCAGAGAAAGTGAATGCGACACGTTCATCGCCAAAAAGAGCCGAAACCGCATGATCAAGCTGATTTTTCTCACGCCCACATGGAGCAGAAAAATCGGTAAAATAATTGCCCGTAATTCCACGCTCCAAAACATTTTTGAACACGGTAAAAACAGAGCCGCCCCAGCCCAAAATCGCACGGCCGTTCTCCTGCCACAAGTCCGTAAGACGCACGCCCTTTGCTGTATACAAAAAACATTTGCGGGCACGCTTGATTGTTCCGAAACGAGAATATATTTCTTTTGGAAGATTCAATAATTCTAACATTTAAGAAGATTATACCAAAAAATAAAAGATATTAAAAGAAGAAAAAAAACAGGCTGCCAGTTTTGAAGCAATGCTCAGTCTGGCAGCCTGTGAAAAATCAAAGGCGGGGATTACCAATAATGTGAATACGGGTCAACTTCTGGCAATTTGCTAACCTTTTCGAAACTTTCTCCGAAGTAGAGGTTTGTTCCGTCATAGAAAGCTTTACCATTTGAGAACTCATCTACATCGGTTTTTGTTTTAATTACCATTTTTCCAGATTCATCATCGTAGTCAGGCCCTGTTGAAGTACTTACAGTTTTGCCAGCTTTTCTGTGACAAGCTTGGTTGCAACGCCAGGATTTGCCTTGCCCTTTGAAGCCTTCATTACCTGCCCCATGAGCCAGCCGACAACATTTGTCTTTCCGCCCTTGAAATCAGCAACGGCTTTTGGATTATCGGCGATAACCTGATCAACGATTGCTTCGATTGCACCAGTGTCGCTGACACTCTCCATGCCTTCCTCTTTGATGATCTCGGCAGGCATTTTGCCCGATTCAAGCATTTTGGCAAAGACCTCTTTGCCCTGCGCCGAAGTGATTTTTTTATCGGCAATGGCATTGACGAGCTCCGTGATGTGAGCAGGCTTAATGTTGACTTCGCTGATTGTAATATTCTTTTCATTGAGGACAGCAAGAAGCTCGGCCAGAATCCAGTTTGCGACTTTTTTGACATCTTTTGCACCCTCAGCAGCTTCCTCAAACCAAAGTGCAAGCTCGCGGGTATTTGTCAAAGTCTCAACATCGAAATCTGAAAGGCCATAATCCTTCTTGAATCGAGTGCGTTTTGCTTCTGGAAGCTCGCCGACACGGCCTTCTGCACGTTCGATAATCTCCTCGTTTACGCTGAAAGGCTTGATATCCGGCTCAGTAGTGAAACGGTAATCGACGAAGCTGTTCTTTGTTCGCTGAACTACAGTCTGACCTTTTGCCTCGTCCCAGCCCATCGTAACTTTGAAGCCTGCGTTGAACTCCTGGCGGTCATTCTGGAATTCTTCGAGCTGGCGTTTTGCCTCGTATGTACATGCCTCGCGGATTGCCTTGAAGCTGTTCAAGTTCTTGATTTCGGAAATCGGAGTGTGATAAAGCTTGCCGTCTTCCCAGACATTGAGGTTGATGTTAGCATCACAGCGCATGTTTCCTTCTTCGAGGTTACCTGCAGTAACTTTTACATAGCGAAGGATTTCCTGAACAGTCTGCATGAAGAGAGCGGCTTCTTCCGGGCTGGACATATCCGGCTTTGTGACAATCTCAATCAACGGAGTGCCGGAACGGTTGTAGTCAATATAAGAATGTGCGCCCTGCAAGTGGAGAGACTTACCTACGTCTTCCTCAAGATGGATTCGCTCGATTCGGACACGGCGGTATTTGTTATCGATGATACATGGCTCTCCCTTGAAATTTACAGGACGATGCTTTGCTCCGCCAATCTGCTCGTCTTTCGGGAAGTGAGAAAGCGGCAAATCAACATAGCCGTCTGTACACAAAGGAACATCGTACTGAGTAATCTGATAGCCCTTTGTCAAGTCAGGGTAAAAATAGTGCTTACGGTCAAATTTTGTGAAACGAGCAATGTCACAGTTGAGAGCAAGCCCCGCAACCGCACCAAGCTCAACATACCCCTTAGAAATTCGAGGCATAGCACCAGGCAAGCCCAAACAAACCGGGCAAACTCGAGTGTTCGGCATTCCGCCATAACGATTTTCACAAGCACAGAAAGCCTTAGTTTTAGTCAAAAGCTGCGTATGAATCTCACAGCCGATTACAATTTCGTATTTATCGATAGCCATTTTTCGCTCCAAAAGTGATTCAAGCTACAGTATATCAAATTTCAAAGGGAAGTTGTAGTGGGTTTTGGGGATTTTTTTTACAAGCCGGGCGTTACCGCCGACAAGCGGCGGTCAGGCTTTCCGGGGTTCCGCCATTCGGCTTCATTCCTTTGCTTCGCTCAGGAACGGCTTCGCCGCCCCTACAATCCTTAACGCAGTGAGCTCATTCAAACAGCGGAATATAAACTCACCCCAAATCAAGGTGCATTAAAAGCTGTTGTCTTATTGAAGGATTATTTTTCAAGCCGTTCGGCAATTTGAACAAGGAATTTAGCCTGTTCTTCCGGGAGCCTTTCGCATTTTGCAATAAGTTCATGATATTTCCGGTAAAGTTTGAGCTGAGTTTGTTCGTCTACAGCATTTTTATTTGGCGATTTGTTTTCACCTGTGACAAGGTACTCTACGCTCACGCCAAGAACAGAGGCAATTTTAACTGCGGTGTCAGCAGATGGGGTACTGTCTCGTTTTATTCCCAAATTAAAACTTGTAAGACTAAAATCGCATTTATTAGCCAGATAGGTTCTATTTTTCCCAAGAAATTCCAGTTCTTCATCAACTCTGAGCCAAAATTTACTCATAACTTTATTTTGTAAAAAATTGTTAACTTTTAAATTAAAATTTTACATAAGAAAACTTTTTATGATATACTTTACTATTGTAAAATTTTCAAAAATAACTGAACCATTGTTTTAGGAGCTGTGATACATTATGGCCAATAAGCGTTTTGACAATGCTAAAAAGAATAAGAATGACGAATTTTATACTCGGATTGAAGACATTGAAAAAGAACTAGACCATTACAAAGATTTTTTCAAAGGTAAAACAATCTTTTGTAATTGTGATGATCCTAGAATTTCCAATTTTTTCAAATATTTTGCCTTAAATTTCAATAATTTTGGAATAAAAAAAATAATTTCAACTTGTTACAAAAATCAAGATATAGACTTGTTCTCACAAAACGAATGTGAAAAAGCTGTTTATATAGAATATACAGGAAATCCTAATGACCCGACTTCTACAGATTTTTCAACAATAGAAGTAAAAGAATTAAAAGGTGACGGAGATTTTAGAAGTCAAGAATGTATTGAACTTTTGAAACAATCGGATGTAGTAGTAACAAATCCACCATTCAGTCTTTTTAGAGAATATGTTGCTCAACTCATTAAGTATGAAAAAAAGTTCATCATTGTTGGTCATCAAAACGCAATTTCTTATAAAGAGATATTTTCTCTCATAAAAGATAACAAACTGTGGCTTGGTTATGGTTTCAAAGGCGGTGCAGCTCATTTTATAAACACACATTATGAAGATTATGCATCAGCAGGAAATCATAAAGAAGGAATGATACGAGTTTCAGGTGTCGTTTGGTTCACCAATTTAGATATAAAGAAAAGGCATGAAGAATTGATAATGTATAAAACTTATTCTCCAGAAGAGTTTCCGAATTATGAAAACTATGATGCCATAAATGTAGATAAATCAACAGACATTCCGATGGATTATAACGGAGTAATCGGTGTTCCTATTACTTTTTTGGATAAATACAGTCCAGATCAATTTGAAATTATTGGACTTGGTATTGTCGGAAGTTGTGAATTCATAAATGAACGAAAGATGGAAATTCTAGATAAGAATGGTATTCCAACAGGAAAGTATACAGTTAATGCAAAAGGTACACTGTACAGAAAACATCATGCTACTGATAAAAAGCCAGCAGCTTTTAAAGACTGCGAAACTGGAGAACTTTATCAAAGTATTTATGCTCGCATTTTAATCAAACGCAAAAAATAACGGCATCCTGTTTGGCTTTCACAGGCTAGGGATTGAAAGGGCAGCGAAGCTGTTGCGGAATGACGGAGAGAAGCGACGGAATGAAGCAATGGAGCCGAAATGCGGAACCAAACGAGCACGACAATCAAAGTGCTCGCTAGAAAGCCCGACCTGAGTGAAGCGAAGGGAGCCCCATAGGAGAAAAAAATGAAAATTACACTTCACACAATAAAAGTCCGGGATTTAGTAGCCGAATATGCAGACAATGACGAAGCTGGTGTTGTTGGTTACGGCGGAAAACTTGATATTCGACCGCCATATCAGCGCGAATTCTGTTACAATGATAATCAGCAGCAGGCTGTTCTGGATACGGTTACAAAAGGGTTTCCTCTCAACACGATGTACTGGGTTGTACGCGGGGATGGTCGCTATGAGGTTCTGGACGGTCAGCAACGGACAATTTCTATCTGTCGTTATGTAAACGGCTCTTTTTCGCACAACATGCGGTATTTTACCAATCTTCAGCCGGACGAAAAAGAGCAGATTCTGAATTATGATTTGCAGGTTTATTTTTGCGAAGGCAGTGAAAGTGAAAAACTGAGCTGGTTCAAGACAATTAATATTGCAGGTGAAAAACTTACGAACCAGGAAATCAGGAACGCTGTTTATGCAGGAAGCTGGACCGCAGAAGCAAAAAAGATTTTTTCAAAGTCAAACTGTGCGGCAAAATTACTTTCGGATAAATATGTAAACGGGAATCCAATCCGTCAGGAGCTGCTTGAGACAGTTCTCGGCTGGTATGCCGGAAAAGACGACAAATTAATTTGCCATTACATGGGCAAGCATCAGAATGATAAAAATGCGAATGAACTCTGGGTTTATTTTCAGATGGTAATAGCATGGGTTAAAGCTATGTTTGTTGTTTACCGTAAAGAAATGAAAGGAATTGACTGGGGCATTCTGTACAATCAGTACCACGAGAATGATTATGACCCGGAGATACTTGAAAATGAAATTGTATCATTGATTGAAAACGAAGAAGTAACAAATCACAAAGGCATCTATTACTACCTGTTTGACAGAAAAGACAGTCATTTGAGTCTGCGCAAATTTGACGACAAAATGAAAAGAAAAAAATATGAAGAGCAGAAAGGTATCTGCCCTTTGTGCAAGGAACATTTTGAATTATCGGAGATGGAAGGAGACCATATCGTCCCTTGGTCAAAAGGCGGCAAAACAGTTTATGAAAATTTACAGATGCTTTGCAGGGTTTGCAATAATACAAAGAGTGACAAATAGCTGTCTCTCAGAGTATCATTTCTCTACCCTCTCAACAAAATCCAGAATGTCCGAACGCACTTGGGGCGCGCAGTCATCGCACAAAATCTCATGCCGGAATCCTGCGTACAGTTTGTAAGTGCAATCCACCACACCAGCCTTTTTGTACTCACCGCAAACTTTGGGAATATCCGCGCCGTAATGACCAATAGGATCGTCGCCGCCTGCAATCAGGAAAATCGGGAGTGAAGAAGGTGTTTCTTGGAATGTGCCAGGCTTATTTGCGTCACGATTGACTTCCATGAGCATTTTATAACCGTCAAGACTGAACAAAAATCCACAGTACGGACTTGCGATGTAATTATCAACATTTGTTTTGCTCACCGAAAGCCAGTCCAGCGGAGTTCGCGCAGGCTTGAAATGCTCGCTGAATGAGCCGAAACTGCTTTTGTCGATAAACTTGCTCTTAAAATCTTTTCCTTTGAAAAAACGCATCACTCTGAGGACAAAAAGTCCCATCGGCACCTTCGGGTCTTTTGCACCAGTTCCGCAAATTACAAGCGAATTGTAATCAGAGCCGTATTTTGCCACCGTGAGTCGCACGACAAAACTTCCCATGCTGTGACCAAAAAGATTGAGTTTTAGCCCTGGATTCTCATTTTTTGCGATTTCACTCATTTTGTGAGTGTCTTCAACAAGCGTCACCGACTGATTTTCGTCGATGAAAAGGCCAAGATGCTCAATATCCTTTGCTGTGTTTCCATGCCCCACATGTTCGTGAATGTAGCAGACATATCCATGCTCACACATCAGTTCTGCAAGTTCTTCGTATCGCTCAGCATATTCCGCCATACCATGCACCATCTGAAAAATCGCTTTCGGCGCACTTTCTGGAGAATATTTAAAATAGCAGATTCTGTCAGCTCCGTTCGTACTTTCAAAATAAAGCTTTTCTTTTCTCATGTATTCCACCTGATGCACAAATTTTATAGATGCCTGATTAAAACAAAAGGGAAAAAGCAACCTTTAGAAAAAAGGTTTCTTTTTCCCTTGAACTCTTTTTTTTCCAAAGTTTTTTATTTAACCGGCACTCCGCAGCCTTTGTGATCTTCTTCCCAAGCCTGCGCAAGCTGAAGGATTTTTGCCTCGCTGAACATTTTGCCAGCAAACTGAATTCCTACAGGCATTCCGTCTTTGTTTGAGCCGGCAGGAACTGAGATTGAAGGAATTCGAGCCAAGTTTACGAAGACTGTGTAAAGGTCGCTCAAATACATTGCGAGCGGGTCATCGTATTTTTCACCGAGCTTGAATGCAGGGGTTGGGCAGACAGGGCAAAGAATGATGTCGTAGCTTTCGAACAAAGCTGCAATCTCGCGCTGGATTCGTGCACGAACGCTCATGCCTTTTTTGTATGTGTCGCCGGAGAACTGCTCAGAAAGAACATAGTTTCCGATGATGATTCGGCGTTTTACTTCCGGGCCAAAACCTTCGCTTCGGCTGTCAACATAAAGCTTGTCGTAGCCTTCTCCATTGTCAACGCGGCGGCCATAGCGGATTCCGTCGAAGCGGCTCAGGTTTGAAGCGGCCTCAGAAAGCGCGATTACATAGTAAGCGGCGATTGAAGCGTCAAGAATCGGGAGATCAACGACTTCGATTTTTGCACCTTTGCTTGTGAACCATGCTTTTGTGTCCTCAAAGACCTTTTTAACATCGGCGTCCAAGCCTTTTGCCTCTTCGAACTGCTTTGGAACGGCAATTTTGAGTGAAGAAAAATCTTTGTAAGCTGTAAGATTTTTGAGAGAATCTGCCTCAGGCAAATCCGCGCTCGTATCGTCGTAAAAATCAACTCCGCTCATAAGGCTGAGAGGAAGCGCGATGTCCTGTGGTGTGTGACCAAGAATACCAACCTGATCAAGAGAAGAGCCATAAGCAACGACGCCCCATCGGCTGAGAACGCCGTAAGTTGGCTTGAGACCGTAAATTCCACAATAGCTTGCAGGCAATCGGACTGAACCACCAGTCTCTGTTCCCAAAGCAAAGAGTGCCTGATTTGCGGCAACGGCAGCAGTTGAGCCGCCAGAAGAACCGCCGGAAACATAGTCGCGGTTGATAGGGTTGCGGGTTGGACCGTAAACAGAATACTCCGTTGAAGAACCCATAGCGAATTCGTCCTGATTGCAGCGACCGAGCGGGATCGCGCCCTTTTCTGAAAGCCGTGCGATTACAGTTGCGCTATAAGGAGCGACATAGCCCTCAAGAATTTTGCTTGAACATGTGAGGCGGTGTCCTTTGCAAGAAATATTGTCTTTGTTTGCAAAAGGAATGCCCAAAAGCGGCTTTTTCTCAAAAAGAGCATCGATTGTGCCGTCTTTTTTTGCAGCGGCAATCTCTTCGTCAGCCTTTTTTGCCAATTCGAGAGCATCCTCATAGATTTCAAGAAAAGCGTTCAAAGGCTTTTCTGATTTCTGGTCAGCGGTAAAAGTGTCGATTGAAGTCTGAACTAATTTTTCGCTGGTAGTCTCGCCTGATTTAAGTGCGGCGACAGTTTCTTTTATAGTGTAGTACATAAATTATGCTCCCTCTCCAAGAACTTTTGGAACCTGGAAGTAGCCGTCCATGAATTTATCGGTGACTTTTTTAACATCCGGGATATCCAAGCCCGCTACAATTTCGTCCTCACGGAGTTTTTCGGCCTCGGTTGAAGGATATGCGTCGTAAGGATTTTCTGAGTCATCGTATTTTGAAAGAATGTCGAAGTAGCCGACAATTTCATCCACTTGTTTTTTAAGAGTAGCCATGTCAGTGCTTGAAGGTGACAGGCGTGAAAGATACAACAGATTTTCAAGAGTTGTCTCGTCAACAGTTTTATGTGTAGCCATAGCATACATTATAATAGAAAGAAAGATTTTATGGAATATGGGAAGTTAGCAGTTATTTATCGTCTTCGTCTTTTTCTTCGTCGCTCATTTCTTCGTCTACGCCAGAACGATTTCGGAGATACTGAAAATATGAGAATCCTTTTTTATTGCAGCGGAAAATCAAGTCCAAATCTTTTCGCCCCAAATCGAGCGCGATTGCTTTTTCAAGGTAGTCGTTTGCGGCATCATAATTTTTGTTCTCGAAATTAATCTGAGACATTGCGATGTAAACGAGATATTTTTCACCGGGAATCACAACGCATTTTTCGGCATTTTCAAAATGGCGGAGTGCCTTTGTCTTGCCGCCGCCAAACAAAGAAGGAGCATAAAAACACCAGTTTCCAAGACAGACATGTGAAATCGCACGATTTTTGTTTGCAAGGACGGCCTTTTCATAAAAGCCTTTGACCCTCATTCCATACAAAAATGTCGCAGCGGCAGAACGTGTCATGTAATAAGCCGTAACATCCCCGGCAAGCTGGTACATCCATTCGCAAATCTCGCCTTTTTTGCGCGCATCGATGCAGGCGAAATTATTTTTCATCAGACGTTTCATTTCCGCACGAAGCTCTTTTTGATTCCCTGTGGAATTGAGCGCGTGTTCGTAATATTCGGCAAAATAAAGGCTTTCGAGAAGACATTTTTCCTGCTCAAAATCTTTTGCGTGCATTGGAAGTTCAGCCAGAGCCTCCTTTTTAAGCTCGTCGATTTTCTTATAAGCAAGCTCATGCTCCACGCTTTTTAGGGTGACACGGTAAGTCACAAAATCCTCAACTTTCTGCCTGGTGTACTCAGAAATCACATCCTCTGCAAAAAGAGAAGAAAAAAGAGAAAAAATCAAAAAGAAAGAAAAAAATCGTTTACTCATATTAATAAAAAAATCCTCAAGAAATAAAAGCTACTGGGGAATATAAGGCCCTTCATTCAAACAAAATTTTATTAGAGAAAATTCCAGTCTTTACGGAAATTGTAATTTTTTCACCATCCCATGTCAACTTTCCTTTTCTGGCTGAAAGAAAAGGAATGCCTGTCTTACTGAAAAAGCTCTTTTTTCCGCTGGCATCGGGCAAATCCTCAAACGAAACATTTATTTTGACTGGATTCTTTTCGCTTATTCCCTCACCTGCCGCAGCATAAATTTTTTCCGCAGAATCTTCAAGCTGAACAAAAATCGTCTCATCATCAATCGTAAGGAAAAAAGCTCCGACAAGAGGCAGCTCCGGAATGTAATAAAGGCAGGCATCTTTTTTAGCGGAAGGACTCTTCCCGTCAACTTTTTGCGGAATTTTCGCGAGCTCAAAATAACCGTGGAAAGAATCCATTAAGAATTTATCGCGCCCAATCTCTTCATTTTCGTTTTCAAGGTAATCCAGTTTCTTAAGGAGATTTTCGTAGCTTTTTATGCGCAGTTTTGCAAGTTCAATAAGGGCAGGATACATGAAAAGGCGGGCTTCATACATCGCACGGAAATTTTCAGCATTTGTATCAACAAGCCGGTTTCCGAAACTCGCCATTGTCTTAAACTTTGGAAAATCAATCTGATTCAAAAGAGTAACCGTTGCCACAAAATCCACCAGGCGGAAGCCTACACGGAAAGCGTTCGTACCGTCCTTCTGGTCGCCATAAAAGGCAATCTCGCCGTTCAGGTAGGAAATGAATTTTTTGTTTGCATCGATTTTTTTCTGGATTTCGTCATAATCTTTTTTTGAATAGGATTCTTTTTCAGGGAAGATGTAATTTTCATAGTTATATACCGGGCGCAGTAAATCTGATGCGGTAATGGCTTTAACTCTGGCTGAATAAGAACCTGAATCATCGCTGTCACAGAGAACTGAAAAATCTTTTCCGTCCGCACACTTTCCATCGATACGGACATAATTCGTCGCAGCCTCACCGGCAAGAGCGAAAAGAGTCTTATCGTTTTTTAAAAAAAGATTTTCAAGCAGGGAAGCAAACTCTTCATGGTCGGCGAATTTTTCATCTTTCGTGCGGTAAGCTGAATCCAAATCAAGGGTTACAAAATAGCGTTTTGGTGTTCCATCAAATCCCGGATTGTAGCGCGTTTTGTAAGTCCACATTTCGACATTGTAAAGCGTAAAATCCCGTGTCTCGCTCCAGCCGTCTTTTGCCATTTTAAGGGAAAGGGTAAATTTTCCTTCGGAAGCAAGATTCATGCCTTTTAAAGTGCAGAAAATTTCCGGGATTCTATTTTTCCCGAGCACCAGATTTCCCGAATAATGAAATTCCGTCGGATTTCCCCGGACATGTTCCCCTGAAAGGAAGTCGTTTTCACTAAGAATAAGATTTACAGGCTTAAAATTCCATTCCGAATCAGAAAGCTGCTTGAAATAATATCCGGTCTTACCCTCAGAATTCAGGCCAGCCACGCGAAGTTCACGCGCAAAATTTCCCTGTCCGTTCTGATGAATTGAAATGAATCGCGAAAGCCGGGCTTTTCCAGAAAGCGGAATCTGATTCTCTTTTTTCCAGTCCTCGGCCGGTAATCCCCAGAGCGTGTAGTTAGAAAGATAATCCTTCCCGGTCCACTTCTGCACGGTATTTTCATAGGTATATTTGAAGAACATTGGATCGCAGCCCATCGTGTCAAAATCAATGAGCCTTGTATACATGGTTCCGTCGTCTGCAATCAGAAAAAGCGTGGAACCGGAACAGGAAATATTACGGGCAACAAACCGCCCGTTCTCAGGATTTTGAATTTTATTGCTGAAATCAACCGGCATCCCTGAATCTGTGAAGTAGATTTTCTGACCGTCCTCGCTCAAAAAGTAGACCGTTGCCAGTCCCATCGTGCCATAGTGATGCTGGTTTCCAAACCTGTCCTCGTACCAGAGAATGTCACTTCGCCGCACTCCCATTGCCCAGCCGCGCTTGTTTCTGACCAGCTTATTCTGATAGAGAACCTCTTTCTTAGGCCAGCCGAAAACATTTGACCATACCCAGACTTTTTCATCAGGAAGTTTCTGAGTGTAGATAAAATACATCCGTGCCTTGTCATCAAATGCAAAAAGACAGTCGCCGTCAGCAAAGATTTCCGTAATTGAATCCGGGCTTTTCCATTTTTCAACGGGAATCAGAGAAGAATAAAAAGGAAGCCCAGTTCCTAAGAAAAGCTCCCAGTCACTATATTTTTCATATTCAGGATTTTCAGGAGCCGCTTTACGCCAGATTTTTCCGTCCTTGAGCATGAACTGCCAGTCTTTCAAAAAAGTCTGAGTCATGCTCTTTACATGGATTTCTGACGGATTTGAGCCGTTGAGATTTTCACGCGATGTCAAATCAGGAAGCGTGATATTTGGTGCGGAAAAAGAGGCCTGAACGCTCTCGTAGTAAGCCTTGTCAGCATGTCTGGTAGAAGCACAACCAAAAACAAAAAATAAAAAGGCAAGCAGAGGGGTAAATTTTCTCAAAACTGATTCTCCTAGTCCTTTACAATCATCAGCTGGCTTTCCTGATATTTCGGTAAAAAACGCTTGATTCCACTGTTCTCAAAACTCACAGTTATTGCGTATTCGTCTTCATCGTTGGTCTGAGTGTTCACGATAATGCCGTAACCGTAATCATCGTGATAGATTTTTGCCCCGCGATAATATTTTCGCCTAATCGGGTCGCTCTCGACATCCGGGTGACTCAATCCCCGCTCGCCGTAATCGCCCTGATGGAAGCTGCTCCCACGATAGCGGGAAGGAAGCTGACCGATTGCCTTAACGCCCTCGCGCCCCATTTCAAGCAAGAAAGGGCTGCACTTCATGTATTCGATATGACCGTACATTCGGCGCACGGCACAGCTTGTAAGATAAAGCTCGTTCCTTGCCCGAGTGATTCCGACATAACAAAGGCGCCGCTCTTCTTCCATCTCTTCCTCATCGTCTCCGTTACGAGGAAAAACGCCCTCTTCCATGCCGGTCATAACAACCCGGTTGAATTCAAGTCCCTTCGTGTTGTGAAGAGTAATCAAAGTCACGGCATCCTCAGCAATGTCCTCGTCCTGATTTGAAAGCGTGCGGTCAAGCTGAATATTGTCCAGGAAATCAAGAAGCCCCTGTCGGGCAAGAGGATAAGGAACGGCCGAGTTCGCAAGTTCCTGAATGTTCTCAACACGGAAAGTATGCTCGTCTTTGTCGCGCTCCTCGTAGTAAGAAACAAGTCCGGACTTTTTAGCGATTATCTCAATCAGTTCGGCAAGTGTTTTGCGACTCTCACGCTTTTTGAGCTCATCTGATGAATTTCTCACAGAGGGCACAGAGTTCACAGAGGAAGTTTGAGATTCGGAATCTCCCATTTCGATAACTTCTTTTGCAAGTTCCCCGCCGGCTGAAACATCCTCCCCGAAAAGATTTTCGATTTCGTCAAAAATATCGAGGAATTTTGAAAGCTCGCCGCGCACTTTTGCAGAAAGCCCCTGCATTTTGTAACGGCAGGACGCGATTATATCATTCTGCTCGAAATTTTGCCTGATTGAGCCATTCTCTTCTATTGATTGGTACTCTGTCTGAGCCGCATGTACAATTGAATCCTGTGTTTTGTTTCCGATTCCGCGGGCAGGCTTGTTTATGATCCGATGGAAGGCAATTTCATTTTTGTGGTTCGCAACAAGTTCAAGCCATGCAATCAAATCTTTGACTTCCTCGCGCTCAAAGAATTTCAATGAACCGACTATTACATACGGAATTTTTTTGCGGACGAACTCGCTCTCAAACCCCATCGACTGAGCGTTGGTTCGGTACAAAATCGCCCAGTCCGAGTAAGGGACACCCATCG
>CACZYY010000002.1 GCA_902785455.1 uncultured Spirochaetaceae bacterium | reverse complement strand
CGAAATGTTTCCCTTTCCCCGCTTTACGATTTTCAACAGCCCGTTTCACTCTGCTGTACCTCCGAGCAACGCCCAGCCGTTGCATCCCTGCCAACATTCGGTTGGATTGACCAGACGTTTCACTTCTGGACTTGGCCCAACGTTTCGCCGTTGGAGCACGACCAAGCTAGGCTTGGATTCCTTAAAAACTCTTCTATAAAATATCTGTCTTTCGTGATATAATTATATTATGACACCAATAAATGATATCGACGAACAAACACGAAACGAAGAAAATACTAAACTAAAATACATTACTCCCGAATTAATTAAAAAGTGGTCTGCCGAAGGTGACCAAATTATTATGGAGTACGGTAAGACAGCCTTTACAGATGGTCAGATTCTTGTTGACTCAGACGGTATTGTTACTCGTGGAGAAAGAAAAAAAGTCGATTATCTTTTACTTTATAAATACAATCTTCCTTTAGCTCTCGTTGAAGCAAAAGGGATAGATCACGATGTTCATGATGGTGTCAGTCAGGCTATTGAGTATGCCAAACTTCTTGATGTTCCTTTTGCCTATGCAAGTAATGGCAAGTGTTTTCATGAAGAAGATATGGATTTGGGAACAAACCGGGAATTCCCAATGAATGAATTCCCAACTTCAGATGAACTTTGGGAAAGATACAAGAAAAATAACAATATTACCGACGAACAGAATTCCTTACTTATAGTTCCTTATTATCAGGGAGCAGATGGAAGAAAACCACGATATTATCAGCGTAATGCAATTAACCGTTGTATTGATAGAATTGCAAAAGGACAACAGAGGCTTCTTCTTGTTATGGCAACTGGAACAGGTAAGACTTATGTTGCTATGCAGATAATATATCGTCTTTATGATGCTGGTAAGAAGAAAAAAATTCTTTTTCTTGTAGATCGCACAGCTCTTGCTGCCCAGACTTTTGATGATTTTACGGCATTTCATAAAAAGAACAATATGGTTCGGATTGGGGAGCATATAAATCTTAGAACAGAAGAAGATGTAAAAAAACTTTCAAGTTATGAAGTTTTTATTTCTCTTTATCAACAGCTTAAATCTGGTCGTTCAGAAGATGAAGATGATATAAAGTCTGATGAAGAACCAGCTGCTGATAAAGATTATTATAAATTGCTTCCACCAGATTTCTTCGATCTTATTGTAGTAGATGAATGTCATAGAGGTTCATTGAATGAAGAAAAAAGCTGGCATGAAATGCTTGAATACTTTGGAAGTGCAACACAGATTGGTTTGACAGCTACTCCAAAACAAACAAATTCTGGTTCAAATCTTGAATACTTTGGGGAACCTGTATACACATATTCGCTTAAGCAAGGAATTGCAGATGGATTCCTTGCTCCTTATGTTGTAATGGCACATGAACTTGATATTGATAGAGATGGCTATAAACCTAAGAAAGGTGAAAAAGATATACATGGGAAAGCTCTTGAAGATCGAGTTTATCTGATGCCAGAGTTTGACCGTAAGCTAATTATTGATGAGCGTAGAAAACTTGTAGCAACAAAAATTACGGAATTTTTAAAAGAACATGATAGATTTACAAAGACAATTGTATTCTGTGAAACAGAAGAACATGCTGGTGCTATGCGTGATTATCTTGCAAATGAAAATGCAGATTTAATGAAAGAAAGCAACCAACGATATGTAATGCGAATTACTGCAAATGACCAGGTCGGAAAAGCTCAGATCAAAAACTTTTCTTCCACAAGTCAGAAATATCCTGTGATTGCAGTTACTAGTAAACTTCTTTCAACAGGTGTTGATACAAAAACAGTAGGACTTATTGTTCTTGATAAAACAATTGGTTCAATGACCGAGTTCAAGCAGACAATCGGTCGAGGCACAAGAATTGTAGAAAAATATCAATTTGAAAACGAAACCGAAGAACGAACAAAAACTCACTTTGTAATTATGGATTTCAGAAAAAATTATTTAAAGTTTGATGATCCAGATTTTGATGGTATTGTTGATGTTGTGCCAGGTGGAACTGCAGTTCCTCTTAACACCAAAACAAAAAAGAAACGAGAAGTGTTCAGAATTAAAGATGTTGATGTTGAGCTTGTAGATACATCAATTAGATATCTCGATAACAATATGAATCTTGTAAGAGAAGAATCAGTTGAAAGTTGTGTACGAAAAAATGTGGAAGACATATTCCCTAGTTTTGCTGTTTTTTATAATACATGGCAAGATCTTGATTCTATTGACCACAAAGACGGTCTGTTGATGGATTTATTGATAAATGAAAAAGTTGTTTCAAAACTCAGAAGTATTGTTGGAAATAATGTAGATCTATATGATCTTGTCTGCCATTTTGGATATGGAAAGCCAATTGTTTCTAAGCAGGAAAGAGTTAATAAAGCAAGAGAACTTATCAAACATTTGAATCCAGAACAGCAGAAAATCATGAATCTTGTAATTGATCTTTACAAAGAAACAGATTTCTCAAGTCTTATGACAATCGATATTTTCTGGATGCCATACTTTCAGCAAAATGGCTACAGTTACAAAACTGCAGTAAAAACTCTTGGTGGAGAGGCTGCCTACGAAGCAATTATTCTTGAGATAGAAAAAGAACTTTATAAATAAATTTGGTGGGAAATAAATGAATGGTGACGCATTAGTAAAATCAACAACAAAAATAATGTTTGGTGATGCAGGTGTTAGTGGCACTGCACAGTATATGAGCCAGTTAATCTGGATTCTTTTTTTGAAAGTTTTTGATGCTAAAGAAGAAGAATGGGAGCTTAAAAAAGGATATGTTCCTGTAATACCAGAAGGTTTTAGATTCCGTGACTGGGCAGACCTTCGTAAAGATGATGGTTCAAAAGATCTTACAAATAGACTAACTGGCGATAAACTTATTCAGTTCGTAAATAACACACTTTTTCCATTTCTTCAGGGAAAACCAGTTTCTGTAAACGGCAAAGAACATTTGTTTACAAGCGATGATCCAAAGGCTTTAATCGTTCGTGAGTTCATGGGAGAAAGCCAGAACTATATGAAGGATGGTGTAAAACTTCGCCAGCTTATAAATGAAATTGCTGATATTGATTTTGATGATGCCGGAACTAAACACGACTTCAACGACTTTTACGAAACACTTCTTAAAGGACTTCAGAATGGCGGTAAAGCAACAGGAGAATTCTATACTCCGCGTGCAATTACAAAGTTCATTTGTGACCATGTTGATCCTAAAATTGGTGAAAGAGTTGCGGATTTTGCCTGTGGAACAGGAGGATTCCTTGCAGAAGCAATAACACATTTAATGGCTCAGGCAAAAAGTCCAAAAGATATAGCTACAATTCAAAATTCAATTTATGGAATTGAATGGAAACAACTTCCTTATATGCTTGCTACAACAAACATGCTTCTGCACGATATAGATAATCCGGATATTGTACACGGAGACGGCCTTGCTCTTAATGTTCTGAACCTACAGCCAAAAGATAAATACAACTGTATTCTTATGAATCCGCCTTTTGGTGGAGAGTTCAATAAATCTGACCTTCAGAATTTCCCGGATGATTTAGCTTCCAGTGAATCAGCCGATTTGTTTGTTGCACGTATTATTTATTGTCTTGAAAAAAATGGACGCTGCGGACTTGTTCTTCCTGACGGACTTTTATTCAACAGTGATAACTCTAAAGTAAATCTCAAGAAGAAACTTATGACAGAATGTAATCTTCATACGATTATCCGCCTGCCTTCCAGTGTTTTTGCACCTTATACTTCTATTAATACAAACCTTCTTTTCTTTGATAAGACAGGAAAAACAGAAGAAACCTGGTTCTACCGTATGGATATGCCTGAAGGTGTAAAACATTTTAATAAGACAAATCCAATTAAACGCGAAGATATGAAATGCGTTGACCAATGGTGGAACAATCGAGTTGAAATTGCTGATGAAAAAGAAAGTGAAACCTCCACACAGACCTTTAAGGCAAAAAAATATACTTTTGCAGAAATTGAAGAACGTGGCTTCGATCTTGATTTGTGCGGATACCCGGAAGAAGAAGATGTAGTTCTTACTCCAGAAGAAACAATTAAGAATTACAAAGAACGCCGTGAAAGTCTTGAAGCAAAGCTTGATGAAAAACTTGCTCTTATTATGAATCTTCTTGAGGTGAAATAATGAAACTTGCAGAAGATTTAAAGAAAGCAGTTTTGCAGGCAGCAATGCAGGGCAAACTGACAAAACAGTTAGAAAGTGATTCCAGCGTAGATGAACTTCTCAAAAAGATTGCTGATGAAAAAGCACAGCTTATTAAAGAGAAAATTATTCCTAAACCAAAGGTATTGCCAGAAATACAAGAAGAAGAGATTACAGATGAAATTCCTGATAATTGGAGATGGATCCGCCTTGGAAATTTAATAAGTATTTCTTCGGGTATTAATCTAACTTCAGCTCAAATGAAAAACGGACAAATTCCCGTATTTGGTGGAAATGGGATTACTGGTTACCATAATAAAGGAAATATAAATAAAGAAACTGTTGTAATTGGACGTGTGGGATATTACTGTGGTAGTGTTCATGTTACACCTCAAATTGCTTGGGTTACTGATAATGCTTTTATTACTACTTATCCTGAAAAACTTATTAATCGAGAATATTTGGTTTATGGTCTTAAATACTTAAACCTAGGGCATGATAGTAATGCAACAGCACAACCTGTTGTTTCTGGGAAAAAAATATATCCAATGCTATTTCCTCTTCCACCATTAGAAGAACAGCAGCGTATTGTAGAAAAACTAAATCAGATACTTCCTCTTATTGATGAATACGGCAAAGAAGAAGATGAATTAATAACACTCTGCCAGAAGTTCCCGGAAGAAATGAAAAAATCCGTTCTTCAATCAGCAATGCAAGGCAAACTAACAAAACAACTGGAAACCGATTCCAGTGTAGATGAACTTCTCAAAAAAATTGCTGATGATAAAGCAAAACTCATTGAAGAAGGGGAAATAAAAAAAGAAAAGCCTCTCGCAGAAATTACAGAAGAAGAAATTCCATTTGATATTCCAGAGAATTGGAGATGGGAAAAACTTCAAAGAATTTCTACATACGGCCAACCTAAAAAGAAAAAAACTTCATCTGAATTAACAGATTCAGATTGGGTTTTGGATTTGGAAGATATTGAACGGGATACTGGAAGGATCCTTAATAAAGCATCGATAAAAACTCGTGATATATCCGGTGAAAAAATAGTATTTGCAAAAAATGATATATTGTATAGTAAGCTTCGTCCGTACTTGAAAAAAAATTTAGTTGCTCCTGATAATGGAGTATGTACATCTGAAATTGTTCCCTTTAATACTTTTGGAAATATTTATAACGAGTTTATTAATCAATATTTAAGATCACCATTCGTTGATAATTATATAAATTCTGTTACTTATGGAATGAAAATGCCAAGAGTTGGAACTGATACAATGTTAAATCTTATTGTTCCTCTCCCACCAATCGAAGAACAGCAGCGTATCGTAGAAAAGCTCAATACAATTCTTCCAATAATCGACAGCATGGCAGTTTATGGAACAAAGAAAAAAGCCGGCCGTCCAAAACAGGAAGAAGCTTTAGCATTCATAAGTCCACTTTTAGGAACAAAAAAATCAACAGTTTCAAAACCCGTAGCTCCCGAAATCACCGAACTTACAGCAAAAGCAAAAGAAGAACTACCTGCTGTTGTAAAAAAATATGCAGACCTTATGGGAGTAACCTATAACCGCATCACAATCCGCCACCAGAAAACCCGCTGGGGCAGTTGCACAAAAACTGGTAACTTAAGTTTCAATTGTCTCATATTGAAAATGCCAGAAACTGTTCGTGATTATGTAATTGTTCATGAACTCGCCCACCGCAAAGAATTAAACCACAGCACAAAATTCTGGACCATAGTTGCAGAATATTGCCCATGGTATAAAGATGCAAAACAGTGGCTGAAAGAGAATGGCAATAGATTATTGAATTAGATTCTTTTAATAAAGTTGAGATATAAAAGTGGATTATATTAATTGGTTACAAAAAGAAACATCATTATTATCTGTCGATGACAAAACAATTGAAATTTATTCTTTAAATTGTGATTTAAGTAATGATGCCATTATGTCTGAATGGGCTACTCATTTTAGAAATCAATATTGTGATGATGCTGAAATTGATTTTCTAAAGCCAAAACATCAATCTCGAAAAGATTATTTAAATCAAATTAAATTTCCTGATCCATCTCATGCTCCCGGACCTTCAATTAGGACTGGAGATTTTGGTGAAATTGTAATTTCAGATTTTCTTGAATTCTTAGAAAATTATTGGGTTCCTAGAACTCGGTACAATAGAAAAACAATAAAAGATGAATCAGAAAAAGGATCTGATGTTCTTGCTTTTAAATTTACATCTCCAACCGCTTTTTCTGCAAACGATCAATTATGCATTTTTGAAGTAAAAGCAGGTTATAGTAATACTAGGGATAAATATGACCGTCTTCAAGATGCTGTAAATGGTTCACAAAAAGATGAAAAGCGAAAAGCCGAATCCTTAAATGCAATAAAACAAAGGTTTATTGATTTAAGACAATTTAATGAAGCCAATAAAATAGAACGTTTTCAAGATCCAGAAGATAATCCTTATATACAAGAATATGGTGCAGCCGCTCTTTTTGATGAAAATAATTTTCTACCAACTAGGATTATTTCAGTCGATTGTACCGAACATTCTAACAATGACATTCTAAGATTAATAGTGATAAGTGTAAAAGAAATGAAGACTTTAATTAATACCTTATATAAGAGAGCTGCAGATGAAGCCTAGGACAAATTCAAAAAACTTACTTAGTATTTCTCAATCTATTGCAAAAATGATTGAATTCCATGTTCCTGAAGATGATAGGCAATTAAGAACGACCCAGAAGCCTGAAAAGCTTTTTTCTATTTCTATTGGATTATTAGGAGATTATGCAAGATTAATTAATACAGATTATGAAAACCCTCAGAAAAAAGAATTTCAGTCTGACTTATTATACTCAGCCGAATTTTTGGAATCATATGCAAATTCAAATTTAGATAAAAATCCAATTTATGAACTTTTGGTCGGGGCTGCAGCATATTATCTTTGTGATTTACCAGGAAGTTCACAAGTTCTTATAAATAAAATATCTGAAAATTACGAATATGAATTTAACTGTTCTAATCTAGATTATTTTTTATATTGGTTATTAAAAAATGATTATCACAATATTCCTAACTGGACTGTAGGTATATATAAAACTCATATTTTTAATCTTGCTTCTTATTTTCAAAATAGTTTTAATAAATCTACCGAAGAAGAATCGTGTATAAATATAGCAAAATCATTAAGACAATTAGCTTATAGAGAAGGAAACTCAAGAGAATTATTTTTTTGCGAATTGATTACTTCAATTATCATTGAAAAAATTAAAAATTCTTGCTTAAAATTACTTCCTCTTTATTCTACTCTACCAAGTTCTGTTTGGTTACCAATAATAAACAATGGATTATTTATAAAAGAATTATGGCCGTCGCAAAAATTATTAGGAGAAAATGGCGTATTTCAAGGAAAATCGGCTGTTATTCAAATGCCTACTAGTTCTGGAAAAACAAAATCAATTGAGATAATAATTAGATCTAGTTTCTATTCAGAAAGAGCTTCTATAGCTGTTATAGTAGCACCTTTCAAAGCCTTATGTTCAGAAATAACAGAGGAATTACGTTATTCTTTTTCTAATGATAAACTGATAGATATAAATCAACTAAATGATGCATTTGAAAATTCTGAACAATCATTGTTTTTTTCTGATAGTAAAAAGCATATTTTAGTTGTTACTCCTGAAAAACTTTATTATTTGTTATCATTAGACAAATCTATTGCAGATAATATTGGCTTGGTGATTTTTGATGAAGGTCATCAATTTGATAATGGATCGAGAGGTATAACATATGAACTTTTAATAACTGAATTAAAAGTTCTTTTACCAGAATCTTCACAAAAAGTATTAATTTCAGCAGTAATTCATAATGCATCCGAAATAGCAAGTTGGTTAATGCCTGATTCCATAACAATTACAAGCAGTTATGTTCCAACAAAAAAGAATATTGGTTTTATCGATTTCTCAATGGGGCCTTCTATTAGATTTATTGATTCTGTAACACTAAAAGAAAAATACTTTGTTCCTAGAGTTCTTCCTGTTTTACATAGTACTCAAAATCCATTATTACGAAATATTTCGCCTACAAATATTAGTTTATATATGGCTTTTAAGATGGTTACGGAAGGAAGTGTTGCTGTTTTTTGTGGCCAAAAAAAATCAGTAACTAAAATTATGAGAGATACAATTTCTGCTATGGATTTATCTCCAGAAGAATTCAATATATCTTCATTAGGAAATCTAGATGAAATTAATAAAATTGGTTCTTTATGCAATGAAAATTTAGGTTCAGAATCATTAATTACAAAATCATGTACAAAAGGTATTTTTCCACATCATGCAGATATTCCTAAAGGTATTAGATCTGCAATTGAATTTGGAATGAGAAAAAATCTAATTAAATTTGTAGTTTGCACATCTACTTTAGCACAAGGTGTTAATCTTCCCATAAGGTATATGTTTGTTAATAATACATACCAAGCTGGTGGAGAAATTAGTGTTCGAGACTTCAACAATTTAATTGGAAGAGTTGGACGTGCAGGTAAACTAACAGAAGGCTGTATCATTTTTACTGATCCGGAAATATACAAATATCGCGATATTCCATATGAAGATATAAAATGGCAGAAAACAACTAAATTATTAGATCCAAATCAATCTGAAGACTGTTTAAGTAATATTTTGGATATTCTTCAATATAAGGACCGGTATGGAACAATCATTCTTCATTCGACTAATATTGATTCTTTTGTTAATTCATTTTATGAATCCACTCCAGAAAACTATCAAGTTATTGCTGCTCATCTTATAAAACGATTCAACTTGAAAAAAATTTCTGTTAGAGAATTTGTTTCACAGATGAATGAAAAATTTCATCTAATAAAATCAATAGAAAACTTTTTAATGGTTCTTGGAGATGATTTATCAGATACTAATGTAGAATTAGTTGCAAAGAATACTTTAGCATATTCATTGGCAGATGATGAAACAAAAGAAGTAATTATTCGCTTGTTTTCACTTATCAAAGCAAAGATTCTTTCTCAAATTGAAGATATCTCTACTTTACCAATTTTTGCAAAATCTTTATCTGGAATTGATGAGTCAAAAACAATTTCATCTTGGTTATCAGATAATCATGATTCTTTAATTCAAGCATCATCAATTAGAGATTTTATCTCATTAATTTGGCCTTTAATTATTGAATCTAATAAAAACTCATATTTTCAATTTTATGAAGATAAAGAAAGCTTGTTTAATGCTTTGTTATTATGGATGGAAGGAAAACCATATTTCGAAATATTCTCGAACCTTCCAAAACTAAAAGTTAATAAACGGGATACAATTGCAATAGAACATGTTATTAATATCTTTGAAAATGGGTTTGGATATGATGTACCTATTTTAATTAACTGTATTACTGAATTATTATCACTTTATTTAGAAGAAGACGAATACAAGGAAATCTGTACTAAATTACATAATTTTCAGAAAATTATAAAATATGGATTACCTGAAACTGGTGCCATATTACTCTATGAAGAAGGGTTTAATGATCGTATAATTTGTCAAAAAATAAATAGTATTTTGGGCAATCCTGTTAACCGTTCAGAATTATTTCATCAATTAGTATTAAAAGATGCAGAGATTTCTCTTTTATTACAAGCTTATCCATCATATTTTTATAATCATTATTGTGCCTTGATTCATAAAAAAAATAATTAAACTTACAGATGATGAACCATTAGTGTTATTGCAAGTTTTATCCTGAATGTGATGGAAGTCTAAAATAATAAACCGCAGGCAATCACCTGCGGTTTTCATTTTTAAGGAAAGTAACAAAAAGGCATCTTGGCTTTTTACAGCAACCAACGAAAACACCAGTCAGAGTGGACGAATAAATGCAATATTACAGTGTAATAAGGTATATTCAAATCTGTCTTTCTATAACCTACCTGAATACACGAACCATGAATTCTTATTTCCACAAAGGAGCAAGAAACTAAGCAATTAAAGATTAATAATCATCTTTACACATACACAAAGAATAATCGATTTCTGGATAAACAGAATCCCAATACTCTTCATGGTTTTGACGACTATGTTTCTTTTGATACTTACTTTGGATTTTTCTAAGTTCCTGAATAACCGCTGGATCGGAAACAACTCTTTGCAGATGTACCGTTATCTTTGTAATACGGTTATAAACTCTTGGAGAAGGATAAATGCCGTTCGATTCAATGCCACTTACATAGGAACGAAGCTGACATACTTCCTTTTTGCATCCGTGTGCAATAACTTCTGGCGAAGCCTCCAAGGAATTAAAAAAATCTTTAAGTTTCTTTTTCATAGAAACCTCCTTAAAAATGATTTATTTTGAGTTCGTAAAAACTCTTATAAACACATTAAGGATACAGGTAGTATAACAGTAAATATGATACTAAACAAGGAACTTAAAAATTTGTTCTTCATTACGAAAATTACTTAAATTATTAGCAAATTTGAGCAGCGGCCGCCGGTTTTTTTCGCCAAAAACCCGACGACCGATTTAGATTAAACTAACCACGGTTAGCACCAAACTTTTTTAAAATCTTGAGCCAAAAAACAGAATTTTGAACGGAAAGATACTACAGTTCCGACCTCTCTTATTGAGGAAAAACATTAAGTAAAAAAACGATTTTTCTGAAGTTATTTGAAGTTTTTTGATTGCAAATAATAGAAAATCGTGTAAAATATAAAAAAATTAAGACAATCTAGAGTAATTTGAAGCTGGAAAGAACTCCCCTAAGCCCGCTCATAACCCGGAGGCCGTAGGTTCGAGTCCTACCCCAGCTAAAACGAAATCTCTTGTGAAAGCAAGAGATTTTTTTTATTTTAAACTAATTTCCTAAAAGCCGGCATGGATTCGAACCGAAGTGAGCGCCGACCAAAGGAAGGAAGAGGCTGCATGGAGGCAGCCGAAAGCGACCGGAGGCGGCTTCCAGTAACAAACAGGATGTTTGTGACTGGAAGCCGAGTCCTACCCCAGCTAAAGAAAAATCTCCTGTAGAAGCAGGAGATTTTTTATTTTAAGACAATTTATCAAAAACAAGCCAGGACTCGAAGCGGAATGAACGTGCCGAGCAGTGGCGCAGGCAGATATACTTATGTCGATTTGCATAAAATCCCGCGTTGCTTCATAATATTCCTCATGAATCTCAGTGAACTTTCCGCTGCCACATTTCCAAGAATAAATCTCACAGTCTTGCAGGACAAATCTTCTTTCTGTTTTGGAATCGATGCGGTTCTGATTGCTGATTTTGCGCGTGTTAAAAATGGCGGAAAAGTCTTTGATTTGGGAACAGGAACAGGAATAATACCGCTTTTGATGGCAAAAACTTCCAAAGCCTCACACTTAACGGCCCTTGAAATCCAAAAAGAATCCGCTGAAATCGCAAGTCTGAATGTTGAAAAAAATCATCTTGAAGAAAAAATCTCCGTCGTCCATGGTGACATAAAATCCGTGCGTGATCTGTTTGAGCCAGAACGTGCCGACGTGGTAACTTCAAATCCACCATACGCAAAGGCAAACGCTGTCCGAAAAAATCCAAGCGAAGCCAAAAATATTGCCCGTCACGAAATTTTGTGCAATCTCGAAGACGTTGTTTCGGCAGCAAGCTATCTTTTAAAATCAAACGGAAGTTTTTTCATGATTCACCGCCCGGAACGTCTTTCTGAAATCTTTGTCACGTTCAAAAAATACCGGCTCGAAGCCAAAACTTTGCAGCTTGTTCAGCCTTTTTCAGATTCTGCTCCCACGATGGTACTGATTGAAGGTCGGAAAAATGCCCGTGCAGAAATAAAAATTCTCCCCACACTTGTGATTTACAAGGCACAGGGAGAATATTCCGAGTCGGTTAAAAGAATTTATGAAAAATACTAGGATAAATGTCGAGTATTGAGCTTAACGAATATTGCAAATAAAAGGCGCGAAGGAGCGAAACGGCTTACGAAAACACTCGTTTTGTGCTGCCGCGCGCGCGGCAAATGTATATAGTTACAAGCATAAAACGCGTGTAGCATGCCAGCATGCGCTTTCGATAAGCCGTTATCACGACTGGGAGCCTTTTTTTTGACACAGCCAATAAATTTCAAAACTCACCATTCGGCCTATAAACTTTACTTAACTGCCTCAAAAATAATGTCGAACAGGAAGACAATTGCCAAAATCCATGTGACGCACGGAATCTGTTTTGTTTTGCGAGCCACGACTTTGCACAAAACGTAGCTGATGATTCCGAATGTAATTCCCTTTGAAATTGAGTAAGAGAATGGCATTGCCATGATTGTAATGAATGCAGGAATTCCTTCGGAAATGTCGGCGAAGTCGATTCCCATTACAGAGCGCATCATCAAGAATCCGACGAAAATCAATGCTGGAGCTGTTGCGGCTGCCGGAATCAAAGCAAAAAGCGGGCTGAGGAAGAGTGCAACCATGAAAAGCAAGGCAGTTACAACCGAAGCCAAGCCCGTGCGTGCACCTGCGGCAACACCAGAAGAGCTTTCAACGAAGCTTGTGACTGTTGAAGTTCCCAAACATGCACCAACGACTGTACCAACAGCGTCTGCCATCAATGCACCTTTTGCATTAACGACGTTTCCTTCTTTGTCCTTGAGATTTGCCTGCTCAGCAACACCAAGCAAAGTGCCGATTGTATCGAACAAATCTGTGAAAAGGAATGTGAAGAATACGATGAAGAATTTTACAGAGAGAACGCTGCCCCATTCGAACATGAACAGGTTTGGAGCAGCAGGAGTTGAAATCGGTGAGAAATCTTTTGGAACAGAAGTAACTCCGAAAGGAATTCCGATAATTGTAGTGATAATGATACCAATCAGAATTGCACCAGGAACTTTGAGAGTGTACAAGATGATTGTGATTACGAGACCGAGAAGAGCAACGATTGCAGATGCATGCTTCAAGTCCAAATTAACGAATCCAATCAAAGTGCCAGTGTCGCCAGAAACAATTCCTGCGTTTGCAAGGCCAATCAATGTGATGAAAAGACCGATTCCGACTGCAACAGCTTTACGCAAATTGAGTGGAATAGATTTGATAATTGCCTCACGGATTCCAAATACAGAAAGAAGGATGAAAAGAACACCTTCAAGCAAAACAGCCGTAAGGGCGAATGCAGGCGTACAGCCCATTCCCAAGACAACTGAATAAGTGAAGAATGCGTTCAATCCCAGGCCTGGTGCGAGTGCAACAGGAAGGTTTGCACAGAATGCCATGACCAGAGTTGCGATTGCGGCTGAAATAGCAGTAGCCGTAAACAAAGCACCCCACTCCAATCCAGCAGCAGAAAGAATTCCCGGGTTGACGGCGAGAATGTAAGACATAGCAAGGAACGTTGTGATACCACCGACAATTTCTCGGCTTACAGTCGTTCCACGCTCCTTTAACTTAAAAAACTTTTCCATAATATGGACTCCTTATTTTTTAAATTCTACAAACATTATGAATTTTCATCAACCCACTTCTGGATTCCGGCCACGACATCGGCATCCACCTGATGCTCCACTCGGCAAGCATTCTCTTCGCATTGATCTTCGGGCAAACCTGTGATTTTCTGCAAGAAAACTGTGAGCAATTTATGGCGGTTGTAAATGTCCTCGGCCTTAGCTTTGCCTTGTTCTGTGAGTTTAAGCATATTTCCCATGCCGAATTCAACAAAACCTTCTTTTTCAAGAACTCCCATCGCTCGGCTTACGCTTGGTCGTGAAACAGCAAGCTTATTCGCCACATCAACGGAGCGAACAAATCCATTCTCCTGCTGTAATCTCAATATTGCTTCGAGGTAATCTTCTCCACTCTCGTACATATTTTCTCCTATTTTAGTGAAACAATTTTTATCACCGACTTATTATAACATCTAAAACAAAATCTCGCAAACAAGAATCAAAACCCCAAAAGAGCCTGTTTTCTTTTTTAATATTATTTAAATTTTTTACTTTTTTCTGAATCTATGTTATAATTAATCTTAAATTTCACAGCACTATTTCTAGGAGAAATTTTATGGGTATCAAAACTAAAATTGAACTTGCTTTGCTCAGCCTTATCTTTCTTACAGCAGCTACAATCGCCACTTTCAGTTATCTACAGTCTAAGTATGAACTTACGAAAGCCGTTGAGCTGGGTAACGAAAACCTAGCTCAGACAGTTTCATCAAAAATCCAGATGATAAACGGGCGAGAATTCAAGATGCTTGAAACAATTGCCAAAATCCCTGACATGCGCAATCCCGACATCGACCTGCACGATAAATGGGTGATTGCCCATGCAGTTGGTGAAGGAGACAACAAGTACTTTGGTCTTGGTTGTTGGGATATAACTGGTAAAGGATACGGCTCTGCAGGAAAATACAATGATATGAGCGACCGTGAATACTTAAAGGTTTCAATGCAGGGTAAAAATGCCCTCATGGATCCTAACTGGTCCACATCCAATGGTCACTTGTGTACCTTCTATGCCGTTCCATTCTATGACTGGAATGGCCGCCAGATTGGTGAAGTAAACGCCGTCGTAGATGCAACAGCCTTATGTCATACAGTAGCAAATATGACGGTCGGAAAAAACTCCCACCCATATGTCATAAGCCGTAAAACAGGTTTTTATGTTGCTCACCCGGATGAAAAATACGTAAAGGACACAGTTCACATTTCTGACGGAGCCTCAGAAGGATTCAAACCTATCATTCAGAAAATCCTTGCAGGCGAGGACGATGCAGAAGTCTATTACGACGAAATCAAAAAAGAAAAATACGCTGTCGCCTACCAGCCAATCGACGGTTGCGAATGGACAGCCGTTTGTGTCGCTCCATACAAAGATTTTTACAACGGAATATCAATTCTTCTGCGTGCCATGGCAGGCATTTCTGTTTTTGCCATGATTGTGGCTCTGATTGTCGGAATGATTGTCGTTAAACTTTCTATCAAACCGCTCAAAACTGTCAGTGAGGCAATCAACGGAATTGCTTCCGGAGAAGCTGATTTAACCCGCCGCCTCAACGCCACTACAAACGATGAAATTGGTGACGTGGTTAATGGCTTCAACAAATTCAGTGAAAAATTACAGACAATTATCGGTGACGTAAAGAATTCAAAAGATGATCTTATGGTCGCTGGCGATGACATGTCATGCACAGCCCAGGACACTGCAAGTGCAATCACTGAGATTATCGCAAACATCGAAAGTATGCACAAACAAATTGAAAGCCAGAAGGGCAGCGTTGACCAGACAGCCGGTGCCGTAAATGAGATTGCTTCAAATATTGAGTCTCTCGAAAAAATGATTGAAAGCCAGTCTAGCGGAGTCACACAGGCTAGTGCTGCAGTCGAAGAGATGATTGGAAATATTTCTTCCGTAAATGCTTCAATGGACAAAATGGCAACATCATTCGGCGAGTTGCGTATGAATTCTCAGGCAGGTTTCGGCAAGCAGAAGGTCGTAAATGAGCGCGTAAAGGAGATTGAAACTCAGTCTGCAATGCTCCAGGAAGCAAACGTCGCGATCGCGGCAATCGCAAGCCAGACAAACCTTCTCGCTATGAACGCTGCAATCGAAGCGGCACACGCTGGCGAGGCAGGAAAAGGCTTTGCAGTCGTTGCGGACGAAATCCGTAAGCTTTCAGAGACTTCAACAACTCAGTCAAAGACAATCGGCGACCAGCTCAACAACATCAAAAATTCTATCAATGATGTAGTTGTTGCCTCAACCGAAGCAAGTTCAGCATTTGATTCGGTCTCACAAAAACTCGAAGAAACTGATGCACTCGTAATGCAGATTAAGGCGGCTATGGAAGAGCAGAACGAAGGTTCTAAGCAGATTACCGAAGCTCTCCACAGCATGAATGACAGCACTGTCGAGGTTCGAAATGCTTCTAGTGAAATGGAAGAAGGAAACAAGATGATTCTTGATGAAGTGCGACATCTGCAGAATGCAACTCAGGTAATGACTCAGAGCATGGAAGAAATGAAGATCGGTGCTCGCAAAATCAACGAAACTGGTGCAACGCTGAACACAATCTCAGACAAAGTAAAAGACTCAATCCTTCAGATTGGAACTCAGGTTGACCAGTTTAAGGTCTAGCGAACCGAAAATCCATCCGTGGATTTTCGGATTCGTACGAGAATTTTTGCATGCAAAAATTCTCTCTGGGCTTATTTCCCGCCTCCGTGCGGGGGTTTTTGTTTTAAAATCTATCTCAAATCACCAGCGGCATCAAAGCATCTATCACCAATTTTTTCGATTTGACGGATAATATCCATGTACAACAGCTCGGAACGGACGTCACCACCAGTTTCAAGTCTGCTTCGGGCAATCTTTTTGAGGGCTTTGCGCTCATCGTCAATCTGCTGCTCCAGTTCACTCGCAAACTGGAACTGTTCTGGAGTAAGCCTCTGGATTTTTGCAACGTTTTTGTAGATAAAGTACATGAGCTGGCGGGCAAGCTCAAAATATGGAAGAAGCCTGTCGAAGTCTTCCTGATTGAAAGTCATTTCCTTTTCGATTGATTTTTTGAGCTGATAAGCAATATTCAAACAACCATCGGCCATTGCTTCCATCTCTGCAATCAGCTGCATCATCAATGCGGCATTGTCTTTTGCGGAGTCACTCAAATGCAAGTGCGTACAGCGGACAAGATACTGAGTAAGCTGCTCGTTCATCTGGTCACAATAGTCTTCGTGCAAGACAATCCGTTCGTAACCGCCAGTCACAAAGTCAGAATTGAAATTAGAAAGGCCGTTCTGCAATTCATCGAACATCTGCGCAACCCGGTCAGAAAAGACTTTTACTTCGTTCTGAGCACGGAAAACACAGCTTTCCGGTGATTCAATTGCCATTCGCTCGTTAAATTCAAGTTTGTAAGTATTGGTCTCGTCTTCTTTGTCATCTTTGATAAGGATAGAAACGAAAGCCGCAATCTGATTTACGAATGGAATGAAAATTACCGTACCGATAACCTTGAATACAGTGTTGAGCATTGCAATACGGTAAACGATATTGTGTCCCGGAGAAATAAGTTCGACAAAAGCCATGAAAGGACGGAAGAAAATAAGAACGATGATGACAGTTGCAACGTTAAAAAGAACATGAACGGCAGCCGTGCGTTTAGCATTTGCGTTTGCACCGATTGCTGCCAAAATCGCATCGACAGTTGAGCCAACAGAACTTCCGATAATCATTATTGCACCGAAACGCCAGAATTCGTTCAGTTCTTCAATGCTTGCGTTTCCTTCTTTTGACATTGCTACAGCCATACCGATTACGATAGCCGACATTGCCGAAGAAGAATGAATAAGAGCCGTAAGAAAAATTCCGATTAAAAGCCCGATTGCATAGCTGATGAAGCCAAAATTATTTACGATGCCGATGAAGTTGATTACAAAGCCTTTTACTTGTGGAACTGCGAAAAAGTCTGAAAGACCGCCAAGGCCGAAGAACAAAAGACCAAAGCCCATGATTGCGAGCCAGAAGCCTTCTTTTGATTTAAAACGTTTTAATATGTAAAGAATGTAGCCAAGACCAAAAATTGGAATAGCATAGTCTTTGATTTCGAAGCTGGAACCAAGTGCGACAATCCAGCCAGTTACCGTTGTACCGATATTTGCGCCGAAGATTACGCCGATTCCCTGTACAACAGAAAGAAGACCGGCATTTACGAAGCTTACAAGCATGACCGTAGTTGCACCAGATGACTGAATAATCATCGTAAGAATACAACCTGTCAAAAGACCGACCATCCTGTTGCCGGTCATAAATGCAAGTGCTGCCTGCAATTTCTGGCCTGCACTCTTTTGGATTCCGTCGCTCATAAGCTTCATGCCGTAAAGCAAGAAACACAAACTACCAGCAAAGTTTATAAAATTCAAAATCATGTTAGTCTCCAATCGCCCTGCACAAATACAGGGAAAATGCGGATTAGTCCACCGTTTGTCTGGCTACAGTTCTTCCCGCAATTGAAAGAATCAATTCGCTGTCTTTTTCTGCGATATATGGAATTGTCACATTTCCGCCTTTGTGCCTCAATGTGATTAAATTTTGTTTGACTCCGTTTTTTGAAGATTCAAGCGTCATTTCAACCGCATACGGATATTCAGGGAGCTGAGTAACAAAAAGCCCCATAACTTCATCATCATTTTGCTTTTTAGGAATTGCGATTTCTGCTGAAACTCGTGAATAATTTGGAAGATATTCGCCGGCAGCTGATGCCTGAGACGTAACAGTGCCCTCAGTTTCGCCGTTTTCTGCAACATGAACAGTAAAATCAAAAATAAGTCGTGAGCCTGAAATTGTGGAAATCAATTTTTTGAAATCAAAGCCAACAATGCCTGGAACCCGTGCATTTTCGTATTCTGCACCCTTGCTGACAATAAGTTTTACTGTGACTGGATTTGAAATGATTGTGCCTTCCGGCGGATCCTGTGCAAGAATTGTGCCGGCCTCACTCTGATCTGATTTGTAGCTCGGCTCTGCAAGAACGATTAACGGACGAGATGAGCCTGTAAACATCGTCTGAAGGTTGATTTTGACATCATCATAGTTTTGACCAATGTAATTTTCTACATGATCAAGAATTACACCACGGCTTACGGTGAGATTGACCCGCCTGCCCGCCTTGACGATTGAGCCGCCCTCAGGATTCTGATT
Source organism: uncultured Spirochaetaceae bacterium (assembly GCA_902785455.1). Classification (GTDB taxonomy): domain Bacteria; phylum Spirochaetota; class Spirochaetia; order Treponematales; family Treponemataceae; genus Treponema_D. The sequence goes on along the minus strand of CACZYY010000002.1, from coordinate 52,424 downwards.
GAGGATTTTGCCCGCATCGTCCGGATTATCCGTGTATTTGAGCTGAATTTTGGGATAAAGTTCCTTTACCTGAAGTTCGAGAAGTGCTGTTGTAAGTTCTTTGCCCTCAACGTTTGGAACCATGACCTGCTCTGGCCCGCGAACAGTCGCAAAAAATGTAATCCAGCAGATTGCGAACATAAATACAAGTGCAACAATCACAACCAGCAGAAAAGTTTTTTTATTCTGATTGAGTGAAGAAAGAATCTCAAGACCGTTATTTTTGATTTTATCAGAAAGCTTACTCATCTTTTAGTCCGTTTTTTGTGTGTCTAATCCTAATATAGAACCGACAAAATTTCTAGCACCATTGAGGAAAGACTTGTAATCCATCGCCTTTTTTTTCTCCTGCTGAAGTTCTGTTACAACCAAAACCGAACCGTCCCCACAAGCAATTTCAATGCCCACGGACTTTTGATAAGGAAGGACAGTGCCAGGCTTTTCAGAAGTTTTTGAATCAGAAGGACGTGCTTTTAAAATCGTGACCTTTACACCATTGAAACCTGTAAAACACAAAGGATAAGGTGTGTATGCACGAATCTGGCAGTCAATTTGACTCGCATTTTTATTCCAGTCAATGATTCCGTCTTCTTTTTTGAGGAAAGGAGTGTAACTTGTCTCACCAGACTGCTTTTTGCCGATCAATTCTGAATCTGAATTTGCCGCCTCTTTGAGAACTTTTTTGAGAAGTTTGAGCCCGGCTTCCGTGACTTTGCTTGAAGAACCGTCTCCGTCCATCAAAGAAAGAGTTGTCTCCGTGCCGTCAAGCTGGATTTCGGTTTGAGCAAGAATATCACCCTCGTCGGTCTGCAATGCAAGTTTTTGAACTGTTACGCCCAAAGTTTTATCGCCATTAAGGAGAGCCGCAGGAACAGGCGTGCACCCGCGATATTTTGGAAGCAAAGAAGGATGAAGATTGATTCCACCGAGCGCAAAAAGTGCCAGAAATTTGGGGCCGAAAATACGACCGTAATCAAAAGAAACAAGCAAATCTGCCTCTAGCGGAGAAACCGCTTCTCGTGCTTCAGCAACAAGATGATCGAATTCAAAAACAGGAATATTATTTTCGCGGGCAACTACCGCAACTTCGGTAGGAATCAAATCTGAATGTCGCCCGCGTGTAGAAGGTGGATTTGTAAGAACACCCGCAATCTTAAATCCACACTCGGACTGAGATGCGATGAGACCTTTTAGAACGATACTAGATGCCAGCGGAGAGCCGGCATAAATAATTTTTAGTTTTCGCACTGGGGGAATACCTCCCGATTTTATTTTGCCGCTTTTTTTGCTTCCTTAGCGGCGATTTTTGCAGCAATGCTTGCAGCTTTCCGAGCCTTTTCTGCCTCTTTTTTGGCAGCACGCTCCAATCGTCTTTTCATTTTTTCGGTGACATCAGCAGCAAAGTTTGGATCGCCACGATCAATATAAACAATTCCTTCGAGATGGTCATATTCGTGCTGAATGATTCGGGCCAAAAGACCGTCCGCACTGAGTGTAAAAGGCTTGCCATTTTCGTTGAGTGCCTGAACGGTAACTTTTGAAGGACGCTTGATATTCTCGTTGAAGCCAGGAAGTGAAAGACAACCTTCGTCATAGTCACACAAATCGTTGCTTGTTGAGACAATCTGCGGATTAATGAAAACGCGGCGAATATCATCATCGGAAATAATTACAAAATATCGTCGTGAATCACCAATCTGCGGAGCGGCCAATCCTACGCCGTCTGCAGCGAGCATCGTCTCAAACATTTCGTTGAATGTCTCGCGAAGAGAATCGTTGATTTCTTCTGGTTTTACTGGAACTGCCTTTTTTCTTAAAACTTCTTCGCCTAATTTGTAAATCTTCATGAAAATATCCCGCAAAATAATTTAAAACTAAAAAAGCGGTTGACGGGAGTCGGACCCGCCTCACAGGCTTGGGAAGCCCGGGTACTACCGATGTACTACAACCGCAATTTTTCTTCTATATTATTGCAATTACGGTTTTATTGCAATTAAATTAATCTTTACGCTATTCAAGCCGGATTCTGGCAGCACGAGCATGTCCTGCCAGGCCTTCTGCATCGCCCAAAGTTCCGGAAGCATTTGCCGAAGCCACAGCACCCTTTGAGCCAGGAATTGCGCGCAAAGTTGTGACAGTTTTGAGGAACATTCGCACGCTCAGTCCACCAGTGAATCTTGCGCTGCCAGAAGTTGGTAAAGTGTGGTTGAGGCCGGCTGCATAATCGCCGAAGACTTCTGCACTTCCGTGACCGACAAAGAGAGAGCCGTAGTTGTGTACGATTGAAGCGATTTTGTCGCGAACAGCTCCTTCTTCCATGGCAAGCTCCAGGTGCTCAGGTGCTTTTCGGTTGGCACATTCTGCGGCCTGCTCGATGCTTTCACATACGATGATTCTTCCGTAATTTTGAACGCTCTGCTCGGCGGTTGATTTTGTAGGTAAAACAGCAAGCTGCTTTTCAATTTCGCCGGCAACAGCCTTTGCAAGCTCTTCGGAATCTGTGGCCATTACAGGCTGTGCTACGATGTCGTGCTCTGCCTGTGCAAGAAGATCTGCGGCAACCCAAGCTGGGTTCGCGCTCTTGTCCGCAATGATGAAAACTTCGGTCGGACCTGCAAGCATGTCGATACCTACAGTGCCGTAAACGAGTTTTTTGGCCTCTGCAACGAATTTGTTGCCAGGACCGACAATTACATCACAGCGAGGAATTGATTCAGTTCCAAAAGCCATTGCACCGATTGCCTGTGAGCCGCCGCAAGCAAATGCCTTTGTGACTCCGCAAATGTATGCCGCTGCCATGATGTTTTCATCTGCATAAGGTTTGCCGCCAACGAAAGGTTTACCCGGAACGCCAGTGCCGGCTTTTTGGGCAGCAGCCTTGTCATCCGGGTGAACGCGTGGAGGCGTGCACAAAACAACTTCCTTAACGCCAGCCGCAACAGCCGGAGTGATTGTCATGACAACGCTTGAAACGAGCGGGAATCGGCCAGCAGGAACATAAGCACCCGCACGGTCAACAGCTATATTTTTTTGACCGGTGAAAACGCCAGGCTCAAGCTCGACTTCAAAATCATCGAAAGACTCACGCTGCTTTTTTGCGAAGCGAAGGGCCAGGTCGTGGCTGTATTCAATCGCCTTGTAAAGCTCAGGATTTTCGTGCTGCATTTTTTCGGCAGCGGCTTTGAGCTCGGCCATAGGAATTTCAATAGAAGCAGGGGCAGAAACATCAAATTTTGCGCCGTACTCAGAAAGAGCTTCATCCCCGCGTTTTTTTACGTCAGAAAGGACATCTTTAACAATATCAATAGAACCACCGAAATCGCGCCCATCAAAGAATTCCGGCTCGATATCTTTATAAAGCTGTATTTTTATCATTATTCCACCTAGCACATGAATGTGCGTCATTTAAAAACAGATAATACTACGAATAATATAGCGAATTCCACTGTTTTTTACTAGCTGATGGGAATCTCGAAAAACTTCAGTTTTTTGAAATCCCCTGATTTTTATTCCGCGATTTTGATGACACCAATTTTGTTCGCTTTGAGAGTTTCATTCCACATGGCTTCGTTTGCAAATCGGATTGCATATTTTCCGTCTGAGTCACATATTTTGAGGAAAAGCTCGTAGTCACCATTTTCAAGTTCGGAAGAAACGGTAAAAACTGACTCAATTGAAGTCATGCCGCCGGAAAAAGTTCCAGATGCGGAGGCAGAAAATGCATTTTGTTGAGTTGGATTTTCATCTTTTTTGACTAAATAAACTTTAAGGCTCTTTGTCCTATGATATGGAAGCTCCGCAAAGCCTTCATTTTTCAAGGAAAGCTTGATTTTGACAGAAGAATTTGAAGTCTGTTCAATTGTAGAATTCGTGGCTACATAACGATAGCCCATGTGATTCAGAATGTATTTGAAAATCGACAGTGTTTCTGTGTAGTTTGCGGATTTTTTATCCAGATTTTTAAGAATATCATTGTTCCACCCAATATTAAGGAAAGAAAGATGCACATTTTTGAGCTGCTCATCGCTCACGGAAAGACTGTAATCGCCAATCAGTTCTCCGCCGTATGGAGTATGGTTCGTAAAAGGTTCAAGGAAAGCAATTTCTTTGTTGCGGTTAATCAAGAATGTGCCCGAGTCACCAGCTGAGCCAAGGTAGCCGTCATTGTAAATTCCCAGTTTGTAAGTTTTATCCTTTGGTGTGTAAGAAGAAGGTACATTTTCTCCGTCAAAATCCAGATTCTTGCAGCGTTTCAGATAGTTATAGATGAAATTTGGCTGGCGTACAAGGAAAGGAAGCTCCGTTCCCTCAAGGCAGGAAAGAAATTTTTCCATAATAATAACAATGTAGCCTTTTTCGATTTTCTTTTCGCCTGCTTTGATTGATGGATTTAACTCCGGGGAAATGTCTTTAAGTGCTGACTTGAACTTATCCACTGGCATCGGGTCTTCTGCAAAGGAAGTCGAGTGCATTTCACCCCAGGGACCGAGCATTCCGCATTCAAGGGCTGTGAGGACTTTTGTATGCTTTTTCAAGAGAGCACAAATATCTTCTATATGATTGAGAATTGTTGAAAAATCATCCGGCTCAACGCCGCTTTTATTTCCTTTATAATTTTTGTCGTAGGCAAAGCGGATTACGGCAGTCTGTTCGGCTTTTTCAAGATTTGAAAGAAGTGTGTCGATTCCGCTTAAATCCAGGTGAGAAAGATTCCTGCATTGGCTGATATCAATTTTCAAATGGATGAGATTAAAGGTTGCGTCTGAATTGTAGCTGGCCTTATCATCGAGAAAAGAAGCCCTCTCAACCGAAGTTTTGTTGACGCTCCCGTCTTCCTGAACATTAATTGTTTCGGCACTGTAAAATCCCATGTCAGGATTGTAGATTATGTCATTTGAAGGCTCATATTCAAATGTAGTTGCATTTTTATTTTCCGGAAGTTTTTCTGAAGACGGAGACTCAGAATCAGAACCGCAAGATAATAGAAAGAAAAATGACAAAATAAAAAGAATTGTGATTTTACGCATAAAGTAATTTTAACGCAACTCAAAGAAAATTTCACATATCACAAGGCTAGGGACTGTAGCCACGCCGGAGGCGGCCGCAAGCTGAACGAGCGATGAGCGAGTGAGTGAGTGGCTGGAGCGATAAGCGGAATGGCGAAAGGCCCGGCCTGCCTGTTCCCTGAGACTCGAACTGAGCGTAGTCGAAGTTATAGTCGAAGGGCAGGCAGGAAGCCCCCAGATAAAAAAAACACTGGACGAACTAAGTGTTGCCCAGTGTCAAAATTGCTAATTACTCATTTCTAACTGCTGATTTTACAGTGTTGGATATTTGTCGAAATATTTCTTTGTTTCTTCAGCAATTACACCGCTCAAAACGATGAGTGAGATACAGTTTGGAATTGCCATGAGACCGTTTGTGATGTCGGCGATTGTCCATACTGCAGAAATTGTCATGTATGGTCCGATTGCAACTGCGGCAATGTAAAGCCAGCGGTAAGCTTTTACGACTTTCTGATTGCCTTTGCTCAAATATTCAAGACATCGCTCTGAGTAGTAGTCCCAGCCCAGGATTGTCGTGAATGCGAAGAAAATCAAACAGAGCATGAGAAGGAACTGGATGCTCTTTCCGTCACCGCCCAGGATTGTTGAGAATGCTTTTGCTGTGAGAGCCGCACCACTAGCACCGCTGTTCCAGACGTCGCCGCCAGCAATGATGATTGAAAGACCTGTCATTGTACAGATAATCAATGTGTCGATTACCGTTCCTGTCATGTTTACGAGGCCCTGCTCAACAGGCTCGTTTGTCTGAACGGCAGCAGCCGCGATTGGAGCAGAACCCAAGCCAGCCTCGTTTGAGAAGATACCGCGGGCGATACCTTTCTGCATTGCTGTTTTGAGGACAACACCCAGAGCCGCACCTTCCAATGCCTTGAGACCAGTCTGTGCACCAAAAGCACCCTTGAAAATAAGCTCGAATGCGGCAGGAATTTTTGTTGCGTTCATGATGATTACGGCAAGACCGAGGAAGATGTAGATGAAAGCCATTGCAGGAACGACTTTTTCTGCAACTTTTGCGATTCGTTTGAGACCGCCGATGATTACGAGGGCCGCACTGATTGTGATGACAGCTCCGCCGATTACAGTTGCCCATGAATAAGCGTGCTCACCAATATAGAAAGCAATGTTTGTGTTCTGTGGGTCAAATGCGTTCTGAATTGCACCACAAATACCGTTAATCTGAGTAAATGTACCGATTCCGAAAAGGCCTACCAAAGTACCGAAAATGGCGAAAAGAACTGCGAGCCACTTCCATTTTGGTCCCATGCCTTTTTCGATTGTATAGAAAGGACCGCCGAGAACGTGACCGTCTGCAGCAACCTCACGATATTTGATTGCGAGCATACATTCTGAATATTTTGTAGCAGTTCCAAGAATTGCGGCAAGCCACATCCAGAAAAGGGCACCAGGACCACCAGCGAGAACAGCTGTTGAAACGCCGACAATGTTTCCTGTGCCGATTGTTGCGGAGAGTGCTGTACAAAGAGCTGCAAATCCGGAAAGTTCACCGTGACCTTCGTTCTCTTTGAAGATGCTCTTGAAAGCTCGTCCAAGTTTTGTGAACTGGATTCCGCGAGTAGAAACAGTGACTACGATTCCCGTAACGAGAATGAGCGCGATAGTCGGGATTCCCCAAACTACATCATCAATGGTGTTTAAAATGTTGTTAATAGTTGAGAACATTTTGTTCCCCTTTAAAAAGAAATAGAGCTGAACGACGTGTTCAGCTCTCCAGAGTGGTTAGAACATTTTTTGATGCCCTGTCCGTTTTACCTGAGATATCGGTTTTAATAACCTTAACCCTTCGGTGTTCCATTTGGTGCAATGGAAACTCTCCAGAGAGCCGCATTTTGCCCACAAGCAAAAAACGACTTAAATATTATATCGGAAAGACAAGGGCTTGGCTATAGAAAAATTCTGGGCGCTTAGTGGAACTGCATTATAAAATATTCCATATTAAAAATGGCTCCCAGTCATGAAAACGGCTTATCGAAACCGCATGCTAGCATGCTACACGCGTTTTGTGCTTGTAACTATATACGTTTGCCGCTCGCGCGGCAGCACAAAACGAGTGTTTTCGTAAGCCGTTTTATTTCTTCGCGCCATTTTTGGAATATAAATACAATGTACTTATCCTATCCGCCGCGTCTGCAAGGAAGTTATTGAACTTCTCCTGCCCTGCTATCGCAGGTCAGGAGTGCGGATCCAGTCCTGGTCTGTGTAGGTGCGGTTTTCGCCGCCCATGCTCCAGATGAAGGTGTAGTTGCTTGTGCCGCAGCCTGAGTGGATGCTCCAGCTTGGGTTGATTACAGCCTCGTTGTTGTGCATTACGATGTGGCGTGTCTGGTTTGGCTCGCCCATGAAGTGGAATACAATCTGATCCTCTGGGAAGTCGAAGTAGAAGTAAACTTCCATGCGTCGCTCGTGAGTGTGAGCCGGCATTGTGTTCCATACAGAGCCTGTCTCCAGGTGTGTCATGCCCATTGAAAGCTGACATGTATCGAGGATCGAAGGGTGAATGTACTGATTGATTGTGCGGTCGTTTGACTCAGCCTGGCTTCCCATGTGAACGTGATTTGCCTGCTCATAAGTGATGATTCGGCTTGGGTAAGTGCAGTGAGCCGGTGTTGAGTTCATGTAGAATTTTGCTGGATTTTTTGCATCTTTTGAAGCCAGTGTGACTTCTTTTGTGCCGGCACCGAGATAAAGTGCATCGTAGTGTTTGATTTCGTAAGTTTTTCCGTCTGCAACGACAACACCGTCACCGCCGATGTTAATCATGCCAAGCTCACGACGCTGCAAGAAGAAGTCAACGCCAAAATCTTTCATTGCGTCGATGTTTTTGTCGAGCTTAACTGTCTCGTCAACAGGCATACAGCCCAAAGTTACGATTCGGTCGATGTGGCTGTAAACCGCAGTAACGTCATTTTTGATGAAAATGTTTTCGATGAGAAATTCATCACGAATTTCTTCTGTAGTCATTCTTTTGAACGGCTCTTTTCCTGTTGAGTAACGAATATCCATGTAAAATCTCCTGAAAGATTGCTATTGTCAGGAAGAGCCTGACAAGCTAGTCTTTGTTAGAATCAGATGAATCAGAAGAAAATGCTTCTTTGAAGCTTTTGCCGAAAGACTTTGCTGCTGAACCGATCTCCTTTCCGGCTTTTTTGGCAGCATGGCCGACTTCCTTTCCGGCGTTGCCTACAGCTTTTCCAGCTTCCGCAAATTCTTCGTTAGAATCATCCACTTTAGATTCTGCCTCTTTTTTAGAAGATTTTGTTGCCTTTTTTTTGTCTTTTGCTGACTTTTCAACTTTCTGTGAAGCGGAATCAGATTTTTTTGCAGAAAACGCAGGAACAGCCGAAATCATAAAAAGCGATGCTGCTGTAATTGTAAGGATTTTTGCTATTTTCATATTTTACTCCGTACTCAGTTTTAAGATAATTTCGAAAATTGTAGCAAAAATGCAGAATTTTATCCATAAAAACAATTTACCACTTAACAAAAAATCTCTAAACTTAAAGCATTATGAAAACCATCAACGGAAATGAACTTACTATTGAAGATGTCTGCGACGTTGCCTATAAAAATGAAGAAGTCGCACTCCCGACTGACAAAAAATTCTGGGAGACTCTGGAAAAATCACGAAAATTCCTTGAAGACTATATTGCTACCGGCGTGCCCACTTACGGCGTAACAACTGACTTTGGCGACAGCTGCCATAACCAGATAAGCGTTGAAAAAGCCGGAGAATTACAGCGCGTTATCTGTGCTTATCACGGAATCGGTCTCGGCCCCAAATTCGATCATGAGACAGGCCGTGCCGTTATTCTTGCCCGCCTGAACGGAAACGTAAAGGGCGGCCATTCGGCAATCAGGCCGGAACTTGCCCGCATGATGGTAAATCTTTTGAACCACGACATAATCCCGGTGATTCCACAGCTCGGCTCAGTGGGTGCTTCCGGGGACCTCACCCCTCTTTCATATCTTGCGGCCGTGATTATGGGTCAGAGGGAAGCTTATTATAAAGGAAAAATTGTTCCCGCAGCAGAGGCACTTAAAGCCGAAGGTCTGGAACCGCTCCCAATCGAAGCAAAAGAAGGACTTGCTTTGATGAACGGAACCAGCGTCATGACAGCAGTTGCCTGCCTCGCCTGGAAAAAGGCCCAGCGTCTTGCAAACATCTCCGACTTCCTCACGGCGGTAACATCAGAAATCACACGTGGCAAGGACACGCCTTTCGTCACCAAAGTGAGCCAGATTAAAAATCATCGCGGCCAGATGGAAAGCGCGGTTTACGTCCACAATATCATTTCAGAATCAAAACGGGTCTGGAAATACGAAGACTTTTTGAAGAATCAGATTGAAAAACTTGACGGGAAAGGCTTTGTTGCCCAGCAGAATAAAATCCAGGACAGATATTCAATCCGCTGCGCACCGCAAATTAACGGCGTTTACCGTGACACATTGCGTTTTGCCCGCGAAATGATTACAGAAGAACTTAATTCCGCCAACGATAATCCGCTTGTGGACATTGATGCACAGCGTCTTTACAACACAGGAAATTTCTACGGAGGACACATTTGTGCAGCCTGCGATTACATGAGGACTGCACTTGCAAATATCGCGGATTTGAGCGACAAGCAGGCTGAAATCATCATCGACGGAAAATTCAACGGACTCACCGAAAACCTGATTCCTTACACGCCGGCTGACCATCCGCGCGCGGGATTACGATTGGGGTTCAAGGCGGCTCAGATTACGATTTCTGCAATCCGTGGCGAAGTTGCCACCTACTGCTTCCCGGTTTCACTCACTTCGGCTCCAACCGAAGCACTCAATCAGGACAAAGTTTCCATGGGCACAATCTCGGCACGAAAATTCGCCGAGCAGATTGAGCTTGTCTTCCTCCAGTTCGCGACACACCTTCTTGCGGCAATGCAGGCGGTCGATCTTGCGGGTATCAAAGACTTTGCGCCGTTCACCCAAAAAGTTCATGACGAGGTGCGAAAAATGAATGCGTTCGTTGAGGATGACAGGCCTTTGGACAAAGAAGCCGAGACCGTCGCCCGATGGCTCAAATCAACAAATCTTTTTGAATAAACATAAATTCTTATCCCTGCTGAAATTAAAAAAACAGCGGGGATTTTTTTTATTTTTTTTCTGTTTTCCACTTGATTAGAAAAAAGCGACATTTTTTGATTTTACTGACTTTCTGCAAAAAACCGGTTGACTTAATTTGCATGTAAAATTATGATTTGGAAAGTTAATAAAAAAAACGCTATAGGTAGTGTATATTCAGCCGATAATTACGGTGTCAGACACTACACACAAATTCAATTTTGTCAAGCTTTTTTTTCAAAAAAACAAAAATTCTCTTAGAGATGTCTGGAGGGGAAACGGCATGAAAATTATTAAACGCAACGGTGAAGAAGTCGTCTTCGATCTTAAAAAAATCATCACGGCAATTTCAAAAGCGAACAATGAGGTTCCACCGTCGGAGCAGCTGGCAGGCAGCACTATCAACAGCATTGCTGAGAATATCGAAAAGCAGTGTGCTGCAGAAAATCACGAGATGAACGTTGAAGCCATTCAGGATTTGGTCGAAAAAGCAATCATGAAGGCAGGCGCATTTGACATCGCCAAAAAATACATCACATACCGCTACCAGCATCAGCTCATGCGTCGTGCAAATTCCACTGACTCACAGATTCTTTCTCTTCTCGAATGCAACAACGAGGAAGTCAAACAGGAAAATTCCAACAAAAACTCAACTGTCGTTTCAGTTCAGCGTGACTACATGGCAGGCGAAGTTTCAAAAGACATCACCAAACGATTCCTTTTGGACGAAGACATTGTAAAGGCTCACGACGAAGGTCTCATCCACTTCCACGATGCAGATTATTTCGCACAGCACATGCACAACTGTGATCTGGTCAATCTCGAAGACATGCTTCAGAACGGCACAGTTATTTCAGGCACCAAGATTGATACCCCTCATTCATTCTCAACAGCCTGCAATATTGCAACACAGATTATCGCACAGGTCGCTTCTTCTCAGTACGGCGGTCAGTCAATTTCTCTGGCTCACCTCGCTCCATTCGTAGAAGTAAGCCGCAAAAAGTTCCAGCGTGAGACAATGCGCGTCGAAGAGCAGACAGGCGTAAAATTCACAGACGAACAGTTCAAAAAAATCGTCGAAATGCGTATCCGTGACGAAATCACCCGCGGCGTTCAGACAATTCAGTATCAGGTCGTCACTCTCATGACAACAAACGGTCAGTCTCCGTTCATCACAGTCTTCATGTATCTCAACGAAGCAAAGAACGAGCAGGAAAAGGCCGACCTCGCCATGATTATCGAAGAAATGCTCAAACAGCGTTATCAGGGCGTTAAAAACGAAAAGGGCTTCTGGGTCACACCGGCATTCCCAAAACTCATTTACGTTCTCGAACCGGACAACATCGAACCAGGCTCAAAATACTATTCACTCACAGAACTTGCCGCAAAATGTACGGCACGCCGCCTTGTTCCAGATTACATTTCCGAAAAGAAGATGCTCGAACTCAAAGTCGATGCAAACGGCAAAGGAAACTGTTATCCTTGCATGGGCTGCCGCTCATTCCTCACACCATATCTCGACGAGCATGGCAAACCAAAATATTACGGCCGCTTCAATCAGGGCGTAGTCACAATCAATCTTGTAGACGTAGCCTGCTCTTCAAACGGAGATTACAAGTCATTCTGGGAAATCTTCGATGAACGTCTTGAACTCTGCCACAAAGCACTTATGCGCCGACACCAGCGATTGCTCGGCACTCCAAGCGATGTTGCTCCAATTCTCTGGCAGCACGGTGCCCTTGCCCGCCTCGAAAAGGGTGAGACAATCGACAAGCTTCTTTTTGGCGGCTACTCAACAATTTCTTTGGGTTACGCAGGCTTGTGTGAATGCGTACGCTACATGACAGGAAAGCCGCATACAGATCCAAGCGCAACCCCTTTTGCAATCGAAATCATGAAGCACCTCAACGAAAAGTGCGCTGAGTGGAAGGCAGAGTCAAACATCGCATTCTCACTCTATGGCACTCCGCTTGAATCAACCACATACAAATTCGCAAAATGCCTCAAAAAGCGATTCGGTGAGATTCCTGGTGTTACGGACAAAAACTACATCACGAACAGCTATCACGTTCACGTTACTGAGCAGATGGATGCATTCACCAAACTCAGCTTTGAGAGCCAGTTCCAGGAGCTTTCTCCGGGCGGTGCCGTAAGCTATGTTGAGGTTCCAAACATGGAAAACAACATTCCTGCCGTCATGACACTTCTCAAACACATCTACGAGAACATCATGTACGCCGAGCTCAACACCAAGAGTGACTGCTGCCAGAAATGCGGTTACACAGGCGAAATCCAGATCGTAACCGACAGCGACAACAAGCTCGTCTGGCAATGTCCTAACTGCGGCAACAAAGACCAGGCCACAATGAACGTAGCCCGCCGAACATGCGGCTACATCGGCACACAATACTGGAATCAGGGTCGCACACAGGAAATCAAAGAGCGAGTCTTGCACTTGTAAAATAAAAATCAGGAGATTGCCGTGCGGTCACTAAGCAAAGTCTAAGTGCGGCACGGCATTTTTTTTGTCATGAACTACGGAATAATTAAAAAAATCGATATTGCGGACGGATTGGGCGTTCGTGTTTCACTTTTTGTCTCTGGCTGCCGAAACCACTGCAAGGGATGTCACAATCAGATTACATGGGACTTCAACTTCGGAAAACCTTTCACCAAAGAGACCGAAGCTGAAATCATCGAAGCCTTAAAACCAGATCACATCGCAGGTCTCACGGTGCTTGGCGGCGAGCCATTTGAAGAAGAAAATCAGGAAGTTCTCGCACCGTTTTTGGAACGCGTCAAAAAAGAATTCCCGAACAAAAATATCTGGTGCTACACAGGCTATCTCTACGACAAAGATTTGCTCCCAGCCGACGGTCGCAAGCACACGCCATTCACAAACCGAATGCTTGCATGTATAAACATTCTGATTGACGGCCCGTACATCGAAAAAGAGCGCGACTTAACGCTGAATTTCCGAGGAAGCCGCAACCAGAGAATCATTGACCTGGAGCATAATTGTTTAATGAAGTTGTAGTTAATGCGCCGCATGGAGGCGGCACAAAGAAAATAAATCCGCAAGTTTTTGCTTGTCAAAAACTTGTCACGACATGGATGTCGCCAATTGCCTGTTAAAGCTGTAAAGCCCGCACAAAGCCGGCTCGGAATGGCAGTTGAATTTTTCATTCCGATGCTATACTATAAAAATACATCGTGGGGGCGTAGCTCATCTGGTAGAGCATTTGGTTCGCAATCAAAGGGTGGCCGGTTCGAGTCCGGTCGTCTCCAAAAATCCTGTTGTCAGCAGGATTTTTTTATTTTAAAAGCAATATTTCCTTTTACTTGCTAAAAATCAATATCAGATTTAAAATAAAGGGATTATATCTTATAGAGGAATTTATGGCACTTTCTATCCGCGAAAAATACGCAGACATGTTCAAGTCGCTCGCAAATGTTTCAGTAGCAGCGGCTAAAATCGATGAGACAAATGTTTATCAAAAAGAAAATCCGCAGACACGCAAATTCATGGATGCTCTTGTTGCAGAAAACATGGCAGAAGGAAGCCGTCTTGAAGGCAAAGAAAATTTCCGTGCATTCCTGGACGCTGTTAAAGGCGGAAAGCATGGTCTTATTCTCATGGAGCACTATTCCAACACCGATTTGCCAGCACTATGCTATCTTTTGGAGCATGATTTGGGCGAAGAAGGCAAAGACCTTTCAAAACGAATCGTCGCAATCGCCGGCATGAAGCTCAACGAAGCCAATCCGCTTGTACGAGCCTTTGCAGAAAGCTTTACACGAGTCGTAATCTACCCTACACGCTCACTCGACAAAGCCGAAGCAAACGCACAGACCGAAGAGGAACGCATCGAAGAAGAAAAACGCGCCCGCACAATCAATCTCGCAGCAATGCGCGCAATGGACAAATGCAAGCGTGACGGCGAAGTTATTCTTGTATTCCCAAGCGGCACACGCTACCGCCCTGGTCACCCGGAGACAAAACGAGGTTTGCGCGAAATTGACTCATACCTGAGAATGTTTGACATAATGATTTTGGTAACAATCAACGGAAGCGCGCTCACAATCGACATGAACAACCCGGATGATATGCTCGCAGACCTGGTTGCACCGGACGTTCAGATTTTCACTGCAAGCCCGGTTATTGACTGCAAACAGTTCCGCAAGGATTATCTCGCAACTCTCCCAGAGAACGAGCCGGATCCAAAACAAAAGGTAATCGATCACATCATGGAAATTTTTGACGAGCAGCACGACAAAATCGAAAAGTTGCGCTAAGCGATAGGGCATGGAACAAAAAATCCGTCCATGGCTTTTTTGATTCCTACGAGAATTTTCTAACGAAAATTCTCTCCTTGCTTCTACCCTGCATCCTGCAGGGCATTTTTCTGCGCTAAGAATCAATCTTTTTCAAAATCTTAACGAGGCCGGTCTTATCTACCAAATCAATAGGCCGGCCTTCTGCATATTTACGGCCTTCTTCACTGAACAAACCGGCTGTGATACATACGCCCTTGTCGGCCTTTGCTTCAGTAACACGTGCATGGAACTCGCGCACATACAAATCAGCAACAGCACCAGTCGTCCGGTAGAATCTGAAAATATGAGTCTCTTCGGAACGCGTAAATTCAACGCTCACCAGAATCTCGATATTCTCAGGTTTTACGGCAATATCAACAATTTTTGTAATTGCCTTCTGATAGAATTTAAGTACGATTTTTCGGCACAGAGCAACATAATCGCTTGAACTTGCCATGAGATAAGTCTGAAGGTTTTTGTTCTGATTGAGTTCAGAATAACGCGCGAGCAGCTGTGGTACATCTTTGTACTGCGGATTAACAGCCTGAATTGACTGCAAATATTCAATACCCTTGCCGATAATCTTCTGGGCAAAATAAGCCAGCGCAAGACGATACCGGATTTCGATTGAGATTTCCGGCGCGACATTCTGATGTTTGAGACCGATTTCAAAATCCTGAACAGCCTTGTCTGCCTCTCCAAGCTTTAAATGAAACATGCCGGCCGCAAGACAAGCCCTCGCTCCAAATTCCGGATCAGGACGCAAGTGCATAAAGACTTTCATTGCCTTTTCACCGTAGCCGCTTTCGTTCATGCTGTCGGCCATTGCAAAAAGAGCCTCTTTGTTTTCTGGATTTTCGTCCAAAGCACGTTTAAGATACGGGAGGGATTCTTTGTAATGTTTTGCTTTATAAAGAGATAATCCAAGCGGTGAGGCAATTCCGGTAGCTTCTGGCTTTACGACCACAACACGCTTGAACCGGGGAACAGCCTTGTCAAATTCATTGTTTTTATAGAAAGCCAGGCCAAGATAAAAGTTGACCTCAAAATCATTCGGATTAATCTGAACAGCAGTACTCAAACCTTTGAACGACTCGGGAATTTTGTCAAGTTTGACCGCACAAATTCCCTGCCTGAGCGATGCCTTGAACACGTCAATTTCTTTGTGGGCTGGAGCCACGCTCATCTGGGTTTCGTAAATCGGATACGCTTTGTCCCATGCACGCTCGTTGTAATACAAATCACCCAAAGCCATGAGAGCATCCGGATTGTGAGGATCCTGAGCAAGTTTTCGAGTAGACTCCTTTAAAATCTGAGCACGAGACTTCTGCTTGCCCTTTTTGCCCGACTTTTTGCGGGTGGCTATCGAGAGAATAAGTGCGCCAAAAGCAGCTACAATAACAACACCAATTAAAGTACTCATATCTTTTTTATTATCGGCAGATTCTTATTATTTCCTTAATTCCTCAATGAACTCTGCGAACAAGAAATCCATCCGGGGATTTCTTGATTCGTACGAGAATTTTCTTTACAGAAAATTCTCTCTTTGCTTTTATCCCGCATCCATGCGGGACTTCTATTTCCTCAGTTCATCAACGAACTCACTTATTCTGTCCAGAGCGACCTTCATTTTGTCTACGGCCGTCGCATAACAGCAGCGGATGTGGCCTTCTCCGCCCAAGCCAAAGACACTGCCCGGAACGACAGCTACATTGTGCTTCTGGAAAAGCTGGGTGGCAAATTCTTCGCTTGAAATGCCTAAGTTTTTGATACTCGGGAACATATAGAATGCGCCAGTCGGCTCAGGAACTTCGAGCCCCATGTCACAGAAAGCCTTATACATGAGGTTTCGGCGCTGCTGGTAGCTAACGCGCATTTTTTCGACATCCTTCCAGCCGTGGCGCAAACCTTCGACAGCCGCATACTGACTGAAAATCGGAGCACATATTGTGTTGTAGCCGTGAAGCTTTACAATCTGAGCAAGAACTTCTGCTGGAGCCGCAATGTAGCCGATTCGCCAGCCTGTCATCGCGAAAGATTTTGAGAAACCGTTGAGAATAATCGCATAGTCCTTCATGCCGGGGAAAGAACCCACGGAAACATGCTCTGCTCCGTCGTAAGCAAGCTCACAGTAAATTTCATCGGAGATACACCAGATTTGATTTTTAACCACGACTTTTGCAATCTTTTCAAGCTCTTCTTTTGGAATCATTGTGCCAGTTGGATTGTTGGGCGAGCACATCATCACGCACTTTGTTTTGGGGGTGATTGCCTTTTCAATCTGCTCGGCCGTGGGGTAAAATCCGTTTACGCTCGTGTCGATTGGAACGACTTTGGCTCCCGTAAGCTCGGCAAGAGGCGTGTAGTTTACGTAGCAAGGCTGAACGACAATAATCTCGTCGCCAGGGTTTAAAATCGCACGAAGAACAGCATCAACGCCCTCACTCGCACCCACAGTAATCAGAATTTCGTTCTTGGGATTGTAGTAAAGGTTGTATCGCTCCATGTATTTGGCGATTTCTTCACGAAGCTCAATCAAGCCCCAGTTTGAAGTGTAGGAAGTGTGCCCCTTTTCAAGATGATAGTAAGCTTCCTCACGGATAACCCAAGGAGTCGGGAAATCCGGCTCACCAACCGAAAGGGAAATAACATCGTCATGGCCAATCAGCATCTCAAAAAACTTACGGATGCCCGATGGCGGAATATTCTGCATTGATTTTGATAGTCTATCTTCTCGTGTGTTCATAAATTCCTCACAGAGTGCACGGAGCCCACAGAGCAATTGTCAATTAAGATAATCTCATTCGTCTCCGGCGTTCAATATTTTAAAATAGCAGCAAGAAAGCCGCGTCAATAATTAAGCAAATAAAATCCGCGTGTTTTCAGTTGTGAAAACTCGCAGGCATAGAAAAAGCAAGGATGTTTTTCTATGCCATTACTCCTTCACGGCGGTCGCTTTCGTCCTCAACATAGAGAACGTCGTTTTCTTTGTATGTTTTGAGCAGGAAGTGAGTTTTTGTTGAGCGCACACCTGCCAAAGTTGAAAGCTTTTGGGCAACAAAAAGAGCCACTTCGCGCAAATCATCGCCCTCAATCACGACCTTTAAATCGTATCCGCCACTCATCAGATAAAGAGACTTTACCTGCGGAAAGCGGTAGATTCGCTCGGCAAGCGCATCAAAACCGTGCTCACGCTCTGGCTGGCACTGGATTTCGATTTCGGCACGAACTTTGTCCTTTGTGTTCACGTCTTTTTCCGGGTTAACGATGGCGGCGTATTTTAAGATGATACCTTCATCTTCAAGACCTTTGATAATGGCTTTAACCTCATCGGCGGATTTTTTTGTCATCGCCGAAATGTCTTCAACAGAAAGCCGCGCATTCTCACGCAACAAATCCAAGATTTCTTCTTTTCCGTCCATAGTTTACTCCTGATTTTTATATTTTATCCAATTTCAGATGATTTTGAAAGTAGAAAATAAAAAAAGACGTGCAAACCTTTCGATTTACACGCCAAGGAGGAGAAAAAAGTGCCTTAGTCTAGGGAAGCGATGTACTGAGCTTGTCGAAGTGTCGAAGTGACAATCACACTATATATGGTGGCTTCGACTCCGCTCAACCACCGTTTTCATGCTTTTTAGACAGCCCCCTTTTTTTAGGGCGTGCCCCCGCTTGCGCGGGGTCGGGCCTTCCGCCATTGCGCTGGCGCTCCAGCCGCTTCCCTCGCTCGTCACTTCGTTCCTCGCTCAGTCCAGTGGCCGCCTTCGGCGTGGCTCCACGCCCTCACGCAGAAGAATGTCTTCATTGACAAATTTACATAAACCACTATAATAATAAATGGGCTGGTCGAAAGACCCTGGTCCAACCTACGACGGCGGGCAAACTGACCCGCCATTTTCTTTTTATGGAGCCTTCATGGGACAGCTCAGTATCTTTGTAGATGAAAGCGGCGATTTCGGAGAATACAGCACACATTCGCCATACTACATCATCACAATGATTTTCCATGACCAGAACAAAGACATTCAGCAAAATATAAATCATCTCAACGAATCTCTTGAAACCATGGGCTTAGGAAAAGATTTTGCAATTCACACAGAGCCAATAATCCGCCGTGAAGAAATCTATGAAAACATGAGTCCCAACGAACGCCGTGCAATTCTCTCTAAGCTTTTTTATTTCGTAATGAAATCAGATATCAGCTACAAAACATTTATTTTTGAAAAAAGACAGTTTGATGATTTATTAAAGCTCGAAGGCCGTATGGCAAAAGAAATGTCTTTTTTTATACGAGAAAACATCGAATACTTCCAGACTTTTGATGAAGTCATTTTGTATTACGATAACGGACAGCGTAATCTAAATCGAATCCTGAACTCCGTACTTTTTACAGAACTTTCAAAATATGATGTTCGTAAGGTCTCCCCAAAAGATTATAAACTATTTCAGGTTGCCGATTTGATTTGTACACTGCAACTTCTGGGAATAAAACACAAAAAGAATGAACTTTCAAAATCAGAGTTGCTTATTTTCCATAATCCTAAAGATTTAAAAAAACAGTTCTTAAAACCAATTCAAAAGAAAGAATTTACCGGATTAAAATAACTTCCCCTCATTGGGCGTGCCGTCACGCGATCATGGACAAAAAAAAGACGTGCAAACCTTTCGATTTACACGCCAAGGAGGAGAAAAAAGTGCCGTCACTGCCGGTGGGAAGACAAATAACGGCGGGGAAAAGTTTTAGCAATCTTTTTCTATTGCTGGAACTTACTCACCAAGTTTTGTAAGGTAGCCCGGAGTTTCTGGAGTATCAATTACGGCGTAGGTTACATCAGTGCATGAATTGGTCCAGACAGTTCCCTTGCCACCTGTAATCTCTGAACAAGAAGTGAACATATCTTCACCAAAATCACCTCCAGCATCTTCATCGCTAACCAAAGCTGTATTCCATCCTGTTCCGACATAAATTGTCATAAGTGTTTCACAAGAATTAAACATTGATGCCATCCTTGTAACCTTGCATGTATTGAAACTTGAAAGATCGAGAGATTCAAGCCCTCCTGTTCTTCCTGCACCTTCGAACATTGCTGTCATGTCAGTAACATTACTTGTATCGAATTTGCTTAAATCTAATTCAAAAATATTTTCCATACCTTGGAAAAGTCCGCTCATGTCTGTAACATGAGATGTGTCAAAACTATCACCAAATACCAGACTTTCAAGGCTTGAACACTCAGTAAACATATTTTTCATATTCGTAAGATTTGTAGTGCTAAAGTTTGACAAATCAAGTTCACTAACAGCAATACGCATAAACATTTCACTCATGTCGGTTACGGATTCAGTGTTAAAGCCTGACAAATCCAATTCAGCAAGTCTTTCATCTCCGCTGAACATTCCGCTCATGTTCGTTACGGCACTTGTATCAAAATTCTCGCCAAAATTAATTTTTGCGAGTCTAGTACAGTCCTTAAACATCGAAGAAATATTTGTTACAACAGCCGTATCACCATCTTTTGTCGTGAATCTACTCAAATCAATATCGGCTAAATTACTAAGGCCTTCAAACATTCCAGAAGAGTCTTCATTCAGAATAATGTTTCCAGTATAGCCCTCTGTATATACGTTGAGAGTTGTATTTGAACCGCTACCGCTCTTCCAGATTTTGACTTCCTTAGTTGAAGAACTGCTATCAGAAATAGTAATAATAGTTCCTTCAGGGAGTTCCGTGCTGAATTTGAAAATTCGACAACTTTTTAATACGTAACTACTTTTTATCAGTTTATTAATTTCAGGACCAGGTATAAGCACAACCCTGTCAGTTGTTGGAACTGTATTTCCGCCGACATTCTTTGCAAGGACTGTAATCTCAATATATTCCGAAGCCATTGTGTAGCCTTCCTGGCCTACTGTGCCACTTTCTCCATAGCGCAATCGGATAGAAGAACCGGCAGCGGCCACAAATGAAGAATCTGTAACAGGGTTCCAAGTTGAGCCACTATCAGTAGAATATTGTAATCCTTCCATTGCAACAGTTGCATCGTTAAAGGCAACTGTTCCGGTTCCAAGACCTGTAGAGTCTTTAAGGCCTACACCACTCGGAGCGGCTTTCTGAACTGTTACATAAACGCTTATATCTGTGCCACTTGTAATTGTGTAACCGTCTACCGAGATTGTTACATTAAGTTTCTTTGATGCAGAAAGTGCCGAATAATCCTCGAAATCACCTTTGAGCAAACTATTACTGATTGTATTTCCGTAAATATCTTTTAAGATTCCAGAAAGAACCAGACTTGATTTGCTTGGTTTGTTTCCTGCAATTACTTTTCCGCCGTACTGAATGTTAATTCCGGCGAGGTCGAGAGTTCCTGCGGTGATAACGGCATCTGCACCAGAAGACTGTAACACAGCAGAGGCATTTTCAGTTCCAGCTGCAACCGTATGATAGATAACCTGACTTCCTTCCGTAACATCAGCTACAGAATAAGTTTTTGAAACCCTAAGTCCGATTTTCTTACCAATTTTGTCGCTTGTGAGTTTGTAAGAATTTGTTGTTGCCCCGCTGATATCTGATTCAGTTTCACCGTCAATAGAATACCACTGGTACGTACAAGTTGAATTTATTGCTGTGCCCAAAATGATTGTGTTTCCGACCTGTGGTTTATTCTGATTTGTGGTGTCAGTTTCTGCAATTCCGCTGTCCAAATACTTCAAAGTCAGCTCTGGCAAAGCCTCTGCTTCAGCGGCATTAACATATTTTCCGTAGAAAGTTCTGTTGCCACGACTTCCGGCAGGAATTTCTGTGATTGGAGTTCCACTATAATCCGAAGTTTCAAACCAGCCGCAGAACAGTTTTGAGGCAGAATCGAGTTCGTTTGAGCCATCAGATTTTTGCGCAGCAGGAAGAGTGATTTTTTCGGAATGACGAGTAAAACTTCCTGTTGCGCTCACAGATGGAGCCGGAACATAAGTGATTGAATAAACATCGTCCAAACTCTGAACCGTTACAGTTGATTCAGAAGTATTGTCCTTTACGACATAAACGTACTCTTCGTAAGGATTTGCGTTGAGTTTGTTTCCGCCTGTAAGTGCGTCGTAGAAATTGAATGCGGCAACGTATTTTCCAGCAGGAACATTCTCAAGCGAATACTTATTGCCTGTAAGAACTGTAAACGGATATTTTGGAGTTTCACCATCCTCTTCTGTAACAAGAACTAAGTCTCCGCCTGCAGAAGGAACCTGGAATAAAGCGCCTTCAATTCGTTTTACTGCAGAAGAAGTATATTCAACAGCAATGTTCAGATTGCCGTTACCCTGAACCTGGGTATCAATTTCTGTGAGGACAAGATGGAATGTTACATTTACGCTTGCTTCATCATTTTCGACTACAATTATAGTTTTATCTGATTCGCCAGAAGTGTCATCTCTTCCGGTTGCAGAATATTTTGTGACAGTCTTTTTTTCTGTGCCGCCGTTTCCATCATCTACAGTGACGATTTTTTCGGCAGACAAAACCATGTGCCATCTTCCGTAGCGAACACCAATAGATTCTGTGTTGAGCTTACTTTGAATACCGAAAGTTCCGGCTTCCCAAGTCTTTATTGTGACCCAGTTTGCATCGTCAGTCGTGCCTTTGAGTGTCCATGTCCATTCATCATAATCATTGATGAGAGGATATGCCGTGCGGGCATTGTCATCGAGAGAGATTCGAATTGAGCCGTAGCCTGAGCCAAAGTCAACCTTTTCAGAATCGTCTCCACCGGCATTAAAATCCGTGCACGAAGCGAAGAGCAATGCGAATGTTGAAATCAAAAACAGTATATTTTTCTTCAATTTAGCTTTCATAATTTACCTCCCTCTTAGTTGCTCACAACAATGCTTGCGCCACCGATATGTTCAATGCCATATTCATCCGTGCCGTAAGCAGTAATCTGGTATGTGCCGTCTTTCAAATCCGAAAGACTGAATTCCAGTTTTGCTTCTGTTCCAGAACTTCCGTGAACTTCAACAACGCCAGTTGGAATGTCCTCAGCATCCATGAAATTTGCAACGCTCATTCCGTCAACCTTCCAGCGAGTGATTACAAACTTCTTTGTAAGACCATCTGCAAGTTTGAATGTGACTGTACCACCATTTCGTGTACCAGAAAGCCTTAAATCAGCCTTTTCTACAGTTACGATAGCATTTTTGATACCACGGATACCGTCGTTAGTTAAGCTGTCGTAAGGTACATTCACAACTTCAGAAGCATGCTGTTGGATGTTAACTGTATGCTCGTGGCCTTCAGAATCTTTTACAGTACATGTAGTTCCGTCGCTAGAGAATTCAATTGCAGTGTATTTGTTATTATAGTCAGCATCGTGCCAGGTGTTTGTACCAGTGTCGTAATAAACGATATTTTCATACAAGCCATCAACAAGGCCTTTCATCTTTGATCTGAGGGAAATAAACTGACTCTGACTAATGCTTGTAGTATAATACTCGCTTACAAGAGGTTTTTCAAAACAGCCGTCTCCGTTTGTATCTGCAACAATTGAATGCCAGCCTGTTTCGTGGCAGCGGTCAAATTCCTGCTGAATATGATTTATTAATTCAGTAGTACTCTCATCTTCGGAAGATTTATTTATATAAACAGCCGTCAACTGATCCATGGTCATGCTCTCATAGTAAGTTTTAAGATTTTCAAAATATGTGCGGGTATACTCATAAGCATAAGTTGGAGCCAGAGTTTCATTGAATGCGACATGACCAATGCTTACGGTTTTAAGTGCATCGCCTTCTTTGAGGGAATTTCTTTTGAGAGTAACAATTTCTCCTGTTGTTGGATCTGTGAAAGAAGTTTCACCACCAACAGCTGGAGGATTTGGCTTAATTGGGATTCCAGTAACAGTTACTGTTTTTGAATCATATCCTTTTGCCGAAACTGTAACTTTTACGCTGCCAGTAGAAGCACCATCTTCTGCAATTACAGTGCCAACAGAAGTTAAACAAACAATTGTATCCCTGCTGTTTGCATCTGTATTTGAAGCAAATGTGTTTGGGCTAAGTTCAGACATTGTTACAGAATCACCTGATTTTTTGGCAGGACCTGCATAGCTGAAACTTGGTTGAGTCATTTCACCGGCTTGAAGGTCAAAGCTACCGAGCTCAATTGTTTTTCTGTCAATATAAGGATAGTCTCTGTAAGCAGTTACTCTACCTTTTCCATTTTCACCCCAGTCTGCCTGTTTTACGGTATGAGATTCAGAAGTTGCACCTGTAGATCTATATACTTCAGCTCCCAAAAACTCCACAATCCAACCTATGTCTGTATATTGTGTAATCTGTTTATCACTTGAATCAAGCATCTTAAACGAAATTGCTTTACCAACCTGCCTGTCGCTGACTAATGCAATTTTAGAAATCATCTCGCGGGTACCGATATAGCCGACAAGATCAGACTCAGTTGGAACATATGTGTCAGAATCTGCGATATATCCAATATTATAACCTTTAGAATTAGGATTATTAGCCCCATTATTTTTTATACCAAGTTGTAAGTCTGATGAAACAATCTGACATTTACTGCCAGTTGCAGCCATTGTTTCTGGAGTGGCACATGCCGTCGGAGTTAGCGTTTTATTGCAGATGGTTGTATTATAATAATTAGTAACTTGCGTTTTCATAAAGGCAACCTTACCCTTATCAATACAATCAAGAATTGTACCTTCTGCTACCCCACCAAGATTTGCTTTTCCCCAGAGAATAACTGGAAGAACTGCACTTGTAGGTTTCTTGTATTTTACAGAAATATAGGCTCCATTATCTCCACTCAAAGATAAATCTTCGTAACCATCTGCTTTAAGCACAACATCATAACATTTAGAACCTGTTTCTTCATCTGGAGCTACAAGCGTTACACCTTCTGCAAAGGTAAGAGTTGGAGTAATTTCAAGACCACTAAGAGTCCAGTTGTCTGAAGTGCGGTTATTATCATCACAGACATTAGTTTTTACAACGTTATTAACGTCCTGATTCAATACATCATTACTTAAAGTAGAGCCGCATAGAACAGCAATACTTTTGTTGTATTGAAGTTTAAAATCATCTTTTACAAAAAGAGTTCCTTTTGCAACCGTTCCGGCTTCTGTTTCTTTTGTTTTTCCATCTGCAACTTGCCCGCCGGTAATATTTTCTGAAATATCAAAAATTCCAGAATCCGCAGAAGTCTCTGTAATCGTATTTTTCTGTACAACCTTTACAGTAATCTTTTTATCTGCATAATCCGGTTTGAGCCAGATTGAAGAAGTTGCGGCAATTGTGTCCTCTGCACTTGTATCGGTTGTGGTGACATTACTTGCTGCAATCAAAGTATCGCCATAATACCATTCCCATTTTGCGATTGTGCCAAGGAAGTCTTTATCAGAAGAGCCATCAGTATAGTAAGGAGTTGCAGTGATTTTGTGACCAACCTTCAAAAGTCCGCTGAGAGGATGTTCAGTTTCGTCAGCAGTTACTCCATCATCATAAGTGAACTGAACACCCAAAACCGTTGGAACTTCGTTTATGTGAACGAATCTTGCCTTTAAGTCGAGATTTCCGACTCTTGATTTTTGTTCAATTTTTGTGATTCTGTTTGCAAAAGAAGTGTCACTTGACTCGTACCAGCCCAAGAAAATGTGATTTTTGATGAAATCATTTTCTGAATCAAAATTACCTGTAACTGGCAAAGTTGTCTCGTCGCTCAAACGTGTATAGTGCGAAGGTGCGTTGTAACCGCTGGCAAAGAGCTCGAAATCAACATCGGAAGTGCCGTCGTTATATTCGTAGCTGATAGTAAATGTTCCGTTCGGATCAATATTGAGTGTTGATTTGCTGGCAAGATTGTTAATGACATACGCATATTCCCTTGTCGAGCATATGAAGATTTCCCTGTTGGCAGAATCTTTTCCATAAAGCTCAAAATCTGCGTAGTACTGGCCTTCCGGGAGCTCGGTTATTTCATATTTTTTCTCTGTAGTGTAATCAAGTGTTGATTCATTTACAGGATTTTCCGTATCACCAGCTTTATAGAGTTTTGCTTTGATTATCGAAACTCCGCTGGATTCTCCGCAATTAAGAGTAATTGCAAGGCTACCCTTTTTTTCCTCGTCAAAGACATACTTGCTTGTACGGCTGAGTTCGAAAGAAACTTCATTAACCTCGCCCACTTGAGCAGTCGTAATCGTTTTTTTGCCCTCAAACAAGATATAGCTGTCTTCTGTGAGATTTCCGTCTGTGTCAAAAGTTCCGCCGTAGTAGCCTTTGAGGGTAAATTCCCAATTTTCAGGCGGCTCCATTGGAGGATATGTGAGCGGAATATACTGATCGTCCATCAAAGATTTATATGCCGTTTTCGTGACAGTTCCATCCTCTACTGTTTGAGTCCAGGTTTTTGAAACTTTTGTGCTTCCGCCATTTCTAGTACCTTCCAGATAAAACTGCGTAAAGCCGGCATAACGAGATTCCTTGTCATTGGCATCCTCAGTCGTAAAGTCCGGGAATGCCGTTCGTGCCTCTTCAACAGAAGCCGAATCCAAAAGAACCTTGATGCAGCTGATTCCACCGAAAGGAGATTTTTCCTTCTGAACTGTCTTTTCCCCAGAATCATCTGAAAGATCGCCACATGATGAAAGAATCAGAGAAAAAGCCGTGATTAGTGCCAAAAAATATTTGTTTATCTTTTTCATAGTCTAAATCTCCTTAATTACCAACTGTCACTGTTGCAGTTGCGGTATAAATTTGACCATCGCCATCTTTTGCCTCAAGACGAATTACATATTTGTCATGGAGCCTGTATGTATCAGTATCAGGAAGAGTGAACTTGATTGCAGTCGCATCTGAAACAATTTCATCATCCAGATACCACTGATATGTGAAGCCTGTTAAACCAGCCTCTCTTGATGCAGTCACAGTCTTTCCGCTGACGGTAAGTTTTAGTTCACTGTCGTTGTTTACTGTGATGTCTGTAATCTTTCCGCTGTATTTACCGACATGATCTGTCAAATCAACCGGTATCGAATCCGAAGCCTCTGTAATTCCAGAATAGCCTAAACCACTTTCAAGAAGATCATCATCCGTTGTATAGCCATCCCCATCCCCAATCTTTTCACCAACGTGAGACACCCAAAGTTTTTTATTTACATCATAGAATGCATAATCACCAATTCCAGAACCACCAGTTTTGAAAGCACGCTTTCTGTAGCGAATACGAATCGTTTGTTCTGATCCACCATTTCCGCTATCTGGTGCAAAAAGCCTTCCATCACCCTTGTTTTTGACGTAAGCACCCAAAGAATCCGGCTTATCATTCTGAGGAATAATCGGATACCAGTGCTCCGCCCCGTCACCGTCTGCGGTGTACTCATAGAATGCAAGAGATGGACCATTACCCCCATTGATGCTCATATCTCTAAAGGTATCATCAAACTTGATATGGCCGTATGGAATATATCCTACATCTTCTTTGAGAAGTGTATTTGCAGCAGACGAACCAGAACCACCGCCGCCTTCTCCGCCGCCACCAATACTTGGTGCAGCCGCCTTGACGTCGATTTTTACTGGAACTGTCATCGTGTCATAGCCATTTACGGTAACTTTGACATTTACGTCTCCGCTTGAAGAAGGAGCCTTGGCGCCATCAAAATTAAAGGTCGGACTTTTTCCTTCTATATCAACTGTCTCGTTCAAAGCATTCACAAATGAACCTGTTACAGAAAGTTTGCTCTCTGAAAGATCTGCCCCCGAAAGTTCCTTTTCTGCATAAGTTAGGCTAATTCCAGAACTATTGCTTACACCACCCGCTCCAATTGATGAGCTTGTAGCAGATTTTGTGATAGTTGCTGCAGGATCTACCTTTGAGTAAGTGTAGACAGCTTCGGCTGTGAGTGTCTTGCCAAAACATCGAGTTCGAAGAGCCTCGTTGATTTTAAGGCTTGAAGTTTTATTGTGAGTATCAGCCTCTGTCTTGAGAACATCACTTCCGGCTTTCCAATTCCATGTGATTGTGCCGTAGCCTTCTGCGGTAAAGTCTATGCCATCTCCGTTTGTAAACGTTGGTTTTGCAGTTGCTGTAAGAGTGCCACAGACTTTTGCGTCCCCAGAAATCTCAACCTTATCCAGCACTATTTTCTTTCCGAGACCAGACTTTGTAGTTTCTTTGTCAGAAGCTGTGCTCCAGGAGATTGTTTCAAAATCAAATGCATCTGATTCCTTAATGTAGCCGGCTGTATCTGCAGTGCCAGTTGCCTTATAACGAAGCTGAATCACAATGTCTTGACCTGCCGTAAATCCATCGAATTCAGAAGCCGAAATATCCTTCCAGGTTCCAGAAGTGCCGATTCTATATTGCATAGTTGCACTCTGTTCTTTAGAAGTCAAACTTGTAGAAGCAGAGGTGAATTTGAGTTTTCGGTAAGTGATTGCGTAGTCGTTCTCCTTATCAAGAGCTGGTAGTGCAGCAAGATTCGAAGTATTTGCCTCGTACTGAACATTGACGAATACATTTTTTGTTGTGCTCAAAGTTTCGTATGCTTCAACAAAATTTCCGTCAACATCTTTTACCTTAACATCAAATTTCACAGAAATGCCAGAAACTTCTCCAGAAGAAACGTCAGGCGCATTCTTTGAATCGTTGTAAGTTACAGTGACCTGATAGTTTTCGCCATTCGGCAAAGTCCATGTTCCGACTGTAGAATCTTTAAGAGTTCCTTCCTTTATTGCAAAATGATTTCCAAGTTCAGTTCCACGCACAGGCGTTTCGGTGTATTTAAGCACAACATCACCTGCATTGAGAGTTCCCTTTGAGATTTCTTTTTCTTCACTGTCCTTATAAACATAATCCGAAGTTGAATTATTCAAAACAACAGAGCCAGAACTTAAATTTCTTGCATCATATTTTGGTACAACGCGAGCCTTAATCTTCTTTCCGTAGTATTTTGGCTCAACGGTGTATGTACTATTTGCCGAATCAGTCCTGATTGCAGTTTCCCCGCTATCGTCAACGTAGTACCAGATCCATTTTGAGACAGCACCAGCATAATTTGACTCTCCAACTTTTGCAGTCGCAGTGATTGTGCTTCCGACTTTTGCTTTTCCGTCTCCGTCCAAGCCTGTGATTGCAACATCTGTAATCTCAGCAGCATCAGCATCTTTTATGAAAACAGCGCAGAAAATTTTATTTCCGACAGTTTTCTTTTGGATTCCTGTGATTGCCGAAGTAGTAATGAATGCATCGCCAGTAACGCTTGTCGAATTTGAAGAAATATCAAAATTTGAAGAAATATCAACCCATTTAATGAATTTGTAGTCGGTCATTGTCGGATCGTTGAGACTAACTTCATTTCGCCTTGTGAACTGAGTCGGATTAGTGTTTGTGGTAAATGCAGAGCTTTCAAGGATAGAACTTTCACCAAGCACACCAACCATGTATGTAATGCTATAAATGCTGTCAACATCGCTGATAGAAATAGAAGCTTTTGCACCAAGCGAGTTGATGTTTACGGCTTCGAGCCACGTTCCCAAAAGAGCCTCTTTGCTTGTGTCGCCATAAAAATCAATCTGCGCGATATAAACGCCGGCTGGAACACTTGATACCGAATATGTATAAGTTGGGGTAGAGCTTGTTACATTGTAAGAAGCAATCGGAAATCCTGCCGAGCTTCTATCAGAGGATTTCAAAAGCGTTCCGGTGATTGCCTTAACCTGAGTGCTGGCAGCATCCTTTAGTTCAATAGCAATTTCGAGCGTTCCCGTGCCCGCATCAGCACCGACATTGACTTCTTGGAGAAGAAGTACAAATTGAAGAGAGTTTTCGCCAGAGCCGATTGTCTTTGTAAGTGTGCCTTCATAAGTTGCAAGCTCAACGCTACTATCTTTAACCTTTCCTGTCAGTTTGAAATTCCAATCACCCGCAGAAATTGCAAGGGAATCTGAGGTCATTTTCGAATATGCAGAATTTGTTTCGTCCTTCTCCCAGGTTTTATCGATTGAAGCAATTGCCGCCCCGGAAGTCGATGTAGTTCCTGTCAAATGATACTCAGTGATTTTAGAAGTATCCATTTCCGGGAAAGCCGTTCGTGCTTTTTCATCAACGACAGACACGACAATTGTAGGCACAGAGACAGTATTCTTTTCTTCATTGCCGGACTCCTCGCCAAAATTGTTACAAGAAGTCACAAGCAGAGAAAGCATCAACGGTACACCAAGTAAAAATCTATTTATTCTTGCTTTCATAATTCACCTCCTCTAGTTGCCGCTTCCAATTTTGACGGAATATGTCGCAGAAAGCTTGTTCGATCCACGAGTTGCCCAAAGAATTACCTGATAAACACCGGCAGGTGCAGAATCCTTGAAGGTAAGTGTTTTTTTATCTTCTGAAACAGTTGCAATATCAGAAAGAGTTTCTTCACCCGGGATTTCCCAATCAGAGATTGTTACGCCTGTTGGTGCAGTTGCGGTGAGAGTTTTACCAGACGCCGTTACCTTAACATCATTGTTATCGAACGTTATGGCAGGAGTTTGAGCATCAACGTCCTTGATTACAACGCTGCGAATTCCAACGTAAGAAGTAAGTTCACTTGCCAAGTCAGCAGAAGCGGCCGAAGCAAGGATTGTGCCAGCTGTACCCGCATATGATTTTATTCGCAAATACAAGTGGTCTGGTTTTGGAATCTCTTTTCCTGTAGCAGCATCCGTCCAATCAGAATCTTCTGTTGGAGCAGTATCCGCAATTGAATACTGAACATGTGCATTTGCCGCAGTCTCTGTGAATTTTATGTATCCAAGAGGAATGTCACCTTGTGTTGTGTTCAAATATGTTCCGATTGCTGTTGGTGTTGGCGACATAACGCTAATAGGAACAGAAAGATTCAAATCGTTGTAACCAGCAAGTGTTGCTTTTACATCAACTGAGCTTCCACCACTTGGAACAGTCGTGCTTACAAATGAAAGTTCTGGAAATACAGAAGTTCCTGCTTGGTCAGTGAATGTAACTCCAGTAAGGTTTGATGCATCAAGAGTGCCACCAAGAACAGCTGTTACAGAATATATGAAGGTTCCGCTTGAAGAGAGACTGCCTTTTTCAACCGTGCCGCTACTTGTTGTTGATGCAGGATATTTTTTACCGTTTGGATGACTCTGCTCAACTTCAACCTTCAAATTCTTTCCGATTGCTTCAGTAGTTCCGATTTTGTAAGAAGCCGCCGTTGCACCAGAAATCTCCGTCCAACTGTCGCCAGAGCCGTAGAACCACTTATAAGAAAGTGTTCCGTCAACTGAAACATCGTGAGTATGATTAACTTCTGTATACGAGACTGTTGCAGTAATAGTGTTGCCGAATTTGAGTGCTGTATCACCGAATGAAACGCCGTTGATTATGACGAGACTTCCTTGGTTTCCTTCAGCAATAGTAACTTGTGCATGTTCTGACTTTTCAACAAATCCGACTTTGTTGCCACTAGCATCTGCTGTTCCTGCAATTTCTTTTACGCGAACCCAAAGTGCGCCAGGTTGTGTAAAGGCTGTTGTTGTTATATTGCTCCAGGTTGAATCTGTACCAGGTGCAGTTTCGACACTTCCTGTTGTTGTGTATTCAAGTGTTGTGTTTTCAGCAGCAAATGCGATGCTTCCCTTTGGAATATTAGGTTTGTCTGTGCTGAGCAAGCTATCTGTTGTATCTGCTGATGGTGACTTTGCCTTTACAGTTACGAAGATTGCATTAGAAAGCTCTTTGTTATCGTAACCGTCCGCAGAAGCAATCAAGTTCATGTAACCAGAAGTTGACGGTGCTTTTGCGCCAGTAGCAAAATTGAGATTTACAGTGATTTGATTTCCAGCCTGGTCAGTCAATGTAGCAGTCTTGTCTGTAAGCGACAGAGCAGAATCAATGAGAACAGAATTTCCGCTATTGTATTTAAGTGGAGTAGAAAGGTTTCCGCTCAAAGTTCCGGCAGTTACCGTTACAGGATTTGCAGGTTCTTTAGCCGTTCGCTCATTTTCTGTTACTTTATAAAGCCCTTCAGATTCTTCTGTGACTGTGTACTTTTGAGTAACTTTAACGGAAATCTTATTGTTTCCTTCTCCGTTTGTTACATCATCTTTTGAAAGCACGTAGTCTTTGCTTGTCGCACCAGAGATCTCTTCATTTCCGCGATACCACTTATATGTGACAGTTCCAGTAAAATCAGCATCTGTAGAGTCTTTAAGAACAGCCGTCAGTTTATCGCCAACCTGTGCCGAGCCGCCAGTGCTGCCAGTAATTTCTACCGATGTAAGCTCTGGCATTTCCTTCTTGCTGATGAACTTTGGAATGAGTGAAAGATTTTCTGCTTTTGTTCCGCTATCGATTTTGGTGATTTTAGTTCCGTCCGAATACCATCCCAAAAAAAGATTATCCTCAGCAACAGCCACGGGAAGAGTGATATTGCTGAATCGGGAATAAGTTCCATATGAAGTCGCATTGTCAGGCAGATTCCAAGAAATTTCATTGGCTTCATTTACATAGTCTTTTCCTTTCTCTGCATAAGTAATCTCATAAACATCGTTCTTGCTGTCTTTTGCATCAATTTCTTCTATATTTCTGCTCGTTGCGCCTTTTACAATCGTTGCATACTGAACGTTGTAGCCAGTCTGAACGCCATTCGCATCGTAGAATTTGAGAAGAATCTTGTACAAGCCTGTCGGAAGGGAAGCCCATTCGATTTTTGTTCCGGCATCCCCTGCTGTAAAGGCAATGGCGCCAAGTCCTGTTTTGCTCAGAGTTGTTTGCTCCGTGAAAGTCCCAGATTCATTCTTGTAAACAATGGCTTCGATTTTGCTCAAAGAGCTGCCGGAATCTTTTACTGTGAGAGAAAGATTGCCAGTGCCGCTAACTCTTGCATCCAAAGTTGAAAGAGAGAGTGTGAATTCAAGCTCATTTGCACCAGTGTGCATTTCAACATCAGCAAGACTTCCTTTGTAATAGCCGCTTCCGCCCTCGGAATCAAAATAAGCTGTAAGCTCAAAAGAATACCTAGTTCCCTGTACAACCGTGATACTGTTATCGGCTGACATCAGTTCCCAGGCACTTTTGTCGCCTTCAGTCATCTCGCTTGGCCAAGTTTTAGTCTGTGCAGTTTCATTGCCTTTCTTATAAGAAAGCGTAAATTTCTTAACTTCTTCGGGTTTCTCAAAAGAAGGAAGTGCGGTCCTTGCGTTTTCCCCCAGAGAAATTCGAATTGTTGCAACCTCGTCTTCTTTTGAATCAGAACCGAAAAAGTCCGAGCAAGAAGAAAACAGAAGGGCAAAAGCCGTGATTATTACTAAGAAATATTTATTCAGTTTGTTTTTCATAGCCGTTTCTCCTCTCTCTTAGTTTGTTCCCACAGTGATGTACACCGTCGAAGAATAAGTTATCGAATCTTTTGAAGCCGTAACAACAATTCCATAAACGCCCGGAAGAGCGTTCGCAACAGTAACAGTTGCCGAACTGCCACTTGGAGTTATCGTGAGCGGAGGATTGTTTGTATAGCCAAAGATTTCGGCTTCCGTCTTCCATTCAAAAACTGCGCCTTCAGGAGCATTCTCAACGGTGAGCGTGATTGAATTTCCTGTTCCACTCTGAGTGATTTTTATGTCACTTTGAGGCTCAAACTTAACACTGACAATCTTAAGCGCATTCTTTTTACCAACATTTCCAGTCGCTACCAAAATAGGCAAAGGATTTGATTCCTCATCAGAATAAACCTCAGAAGGCTCGATATAACCAACCAGGTTTCTTCCGTCTGACGTACCGGCAGCACCTGCTCTTCGGATAAAGATTTTTTCACCGCCAGCAAACTCATTTTCACCATTTTTAAACTCAGCGTCAGTGAGTTTATTCCAGCTTGCACCACTGGCAGGAGCCGTTGCACTTGAATCAGTTACCGTGTATTCCAGTCCTTCTGTAACTGGAGCAGTAAATTTTACATATCCGCCTGTAATTGTTGGATTTGTTGAAGTCTCTGTCACAAGCGTTGGTTTCTCTGTGCTTTCCACATGAGGTCGCTTCACATAAACGAAAAGCGGACTTGCTTCTTCATCAGTTCCTCCAAGACTAATCTCAACATCCTTATACCCCTCTGCAGTCAGTTTGATTTTGACAGGAACATAATCTGAAGAATTTGGAGCGGTCTGCCCACTCACAAGAGAAACGGCAACAGAAACCGCAACATTGTTTTCTTCATTATCTTTAACCGTTCCGCTTGCAGGACTTACAGAAACTTTTGTGTTATCCAAAGTTGAACCGATTATCGCAGGAGAATTGTGGGATTCGGCTGTGTTTCCATCGTAGAGAATTCTGAGAGTTTTTATCAGTTCTTTAACATCCTCTGCATTCAAAGTTCCCTTTCCAACATCCGCTGTTGCCACAGAAGAAACCGCCGCATTTCCCGTCTTTACAACATAAATCTTTTTCTCCGTGTCCTGTTCAACCGTGTATTTCTGAACGATTTCCGCACGGATGCTCTTTCCCAAATCTGCCGGAAGAATCTTGTATTCGGCCGTTGCAGCACCATCGATTAGCTGCCATTCCTCATCAGAAATAGTGCCGTCTTCGTCAGAATCTTTTCCCCGGTACCATTTGTAAGATTCAACTGCACCTGTAAATTTGTTATTTTCGGTGGTCTCACCTTCTTTTGTATATGGCACGGCTTTTACTTTCTTTCCGACTTTGACATCGCCTTCAATTTTTACACTCTTGATTGGCGTTACGTCGGCAAGGCTCATGTATTTTGCGTAGAAGTCTTGTGCGCCCACTGTGTTCTCAGGAATTTCTGTAATTGCTGTAGCTGTATATCCCTGAGAATCTGCAAGCGTTGCGAACCAGCCACAGAATTCGTATCCTTCTTTTGAAACAGCCGGTGAATCCAGATTTGGAAGAACGACTTTTGTATGACGAGTATATTTTGCCGTTCTTGAATTCTCGCCGTCGTGGTAAGTGATTGTATAAGTGCTGTCGAGACTTTCCAATTCCACGCTTGAAGAACTTGTTTTTCCAGGAACGACAATCGCATATTCCGGGCAAGTGCCCAAAAGCAATTCGTTTTCACCGTAAAAATTGAATACGACTTTGTAGCTTCCAGCGTCAAGATTTTCAAAACTTGCTGTTCCGCCTGTAACTACGGCTTCGGGCTTTACAAGAGTGCCAGTCTCGTCGTTTTTGTACAAAGCGGCTTTTACAACGTTAAGCTCGCCCGGAGTTGTAACGCTTATGGCAACTGAGAGATTGCCTTTTCCGCTTTCTGGAATCGTAATCAAATCAATTTTGAATTCAATATCGTTTGCTCCAAGCGAAAGAGTTTTTGTGACAGAGCCTTCGTAAGCAGTGCCACTCGCATTTGTCGCCTTTAAGCGGAAAGTCCATTCGCCCACTTCAATTGCAATTCGGTCATCCTTCATCAAATCATAGGCCGTCTTTGTTGTGTCAGATTCCCATGATTTAATAGAAGATTCTGCGCCAGTGCCAAACTTTCCAAAAAGCTCAAATTTATTGAATTCAGAAAGCTCGTAAGAAGGAAGGGCTGTTCGTACCACTTCATTTTTAACGCTGAGAGAAATATATGCTTTGTTGTCGATGGAATTTTCGGAATCACCAGAACTTCCATTCATATTGCTGCAGGAGAATGCAAGCAAAGCAACAAGTGCGGTCATAAAAGCAAAGCAGCTTGTAGTTATCTTTCTTTTCATACTCTACTTCTCCTTATTCCTTAGTTACAGTGATGCTTGTGTTGTAATCAATACCGTTCTTCTTGCCCACGACAGTGATTGTGTAGCTACCCGTTTGCATGTCGCTCTTGGTCAATGTAAGAGTGCGGCCCGAAGCCGTAGCCCATGAGGTAGAAGAAGTGAGTGATTTTCCGTCAATCTTCCATTCGTAAGATGAATATCCGCTTGCTGCCGTGAGATCTACATTTGAGTCAGTCTCAGTCTTTTCAACTGAAATATCACCGCTAAAATTGACTTTTACTGTAATCACAGGTTTCTGACCGATGTTATCCGCACTATAAGCGACTTCAACAGCGTCAGAAGGTGCGATATATCCAGGCTCACCGGAAGTTCCCTGCTCTTTAGAACGTACAAGAAGTTTGTTTGGAGATTCAGGAACATTGAATTCTTCGTTTGTAACTGTTTTCCATGTAGTTCCGCCATCAGTTGAATATTCAAATTTGCCTGTCTGTGCTTCGGTTGGCTCGAATTTGAGACATCCGCCACTGATGCTACCAATTTCTGTGCTCAAAGAAGGAATTTCGCTTTCCTGCGGAGATTTTGCCTTAACAGGAACGTAAACGCTTGCTTCATAAGGCTCAAATCCTTCTTTGCTGATTATTACAGCCACATTTGAAGATTCCGTGATTGCCTTATCTTCTTTGAATGTGACCGTGAATCCGCTTTCTGAATCAGGTGAGCTTCCGTCTGGATATTTGAGAACAATCTTGCTTACATCTGGTTTTTCGCCCGCAAGAACTCCGCCGGTATATTCAGCCGTGAGATCATCCAAAGCGAAGGTTCCTTTCTGCTCCTTTACAGAAATTGTTACAGGATTTGACGGAGCAAGATAACCTTCCTCGCCTTCTGTGCCCTGGGCTGCCGCACGCACGAGAATTGAGTCGCCGTCAACTGCAATTGCCTCATCTGTAAGAGTTTTCCAAGTTTTGCCGTCATCAGTTGAATACTCGAACTTGCCGGCTTGTTCTTCTGTCGGGTTGAACTGAACCTTTCCTTCCTGGACTTTTGACTTGTCTTCTGCAAACGAAGGAATTTCGTCTTCTGTCGGAGTTTTTACTTTTACAGCAACAATCTTTTCTGTACGAGGAGAATCTTTTACAGTCTCAGCGTGTGTATCTGGATTTGTATAAGTGACTTTAACATAAAGAATTTTGCCGACTTCGTTTTCGCCCGGAGTGAAGTCTTTTCCGGTAGCATCTTCGATTGGGCTTCCTTCGCTAGTAGCGTCATCTGCCGCATACCACTGATATTCAATCAGAGAGCTATCCGTGAGGTCACTTTCATCTTTGCCGATAACTTTTACGGAAAGAACTTCATCTTCTTTTGAAGCACCATTCAGCGTAATGCCGTCTTCTTTGATTTCAACGACCTTTGTTCCTTTATTTTCAGATGAGAAAGGAATTTCTTTTGCATCGCCTGGAGCAATATAGCCGTCTTTGCCTTCTTCGCCCACAGCTTTTGTCCTTACGAGGATTTTGCCTGTTTCGTTTTCCGGAGGCGCGAAAGAATTTGTGCTCAAATCAGTCCATGTTTTGCCGCCGTCAGTTGAATATTCAGCACCATCAGGAACTGGCTCTGCAAATGCAATGTCTCCATGATGAAGATTTTCGATATCCGTGCTGAGTTTTGGTTCTGGACTCAAAACACCAGCTTTAACCGTGGCATAGAGCGTTATCAGTTCTGGTTCATAGCCTTGTGCCTCAATCTTGACTGTGAGAGTCTTTGAAGAGACGAGACTATCGGAAGAGACTTCATCGCCGTTTGCATTTACGAATGTAACTTTTTCTGGCGTGATTACATTTCCGCTTTCATCTTTGAGAGTACTTGAACTTAATTTTGCGCTCTCGACAGTTAAAGAATCAGACCCCTTTGTGAAAATCAATTCTCCGGCTTTTGGACTTGCTTTTCCGTCTGCAACAGAGAACTCTTTTCCATCATAGCTTATCGTGAAATCCTTGCTGACAAGGCTTCCTTTTTCAACCTTCTCGGAAGTTCCATCTTTTGTTTTGGTTTTTCCTTTTGACTCCTGACTTGCAACGGCCTTTAAGACTTTGCCAACATCTTCCGCTGTGACTTTGTAAGTGTTTTGAGTTGCGCCCTCAATTGCTTCGTTATCTCTGTACCATTGCCATTTAACAGAATCAGAAATATCAACATTCTTTGAGGAAATTGCCTTTGCCTCGATTGTGGCGCCTGTTTTTGCCTGGCCAGACAGCGTGACTTCATTCAGCTTTTCTGCAGCAACGCTTCCGCCCTTTGTGCTTACATCAAGGCTTGAATCTTCGACCGGTTTTGCAGTTTCTGCGGTGTCAGTAGACTCACCAACTTTGATAGTGTAATCGCCAGGTGGAAGGACTGTATCATAGATTCCATCACCATCTTCATCATTCAACTCGTAGACTACAGTTTTTTCAGTTCCGTCTGCATCTTTTATGGTAGTCTCAGCGAAAACCTTCTTGTCCTTTTGGGCAGTGACGCTTGCAGGGAAAAGGTTTGGCTCAACTTCAACAGATGCATTTTCTGATGTATCTGGTACAGGATTGCCGTTTTCATCTTTTTGGTAAGTTCCATCTTCGTTTTTAACAAATATTTTCGGCTCACTGACCTTATCTTTTGCAACATAAACTGCCTCCGTGTAATATCCGACAGCGACATTATTTTCATCATAAAGGACAAAGCGTGCATAAACGAGGCTGCCACTCGGAACTTCATTATCTTCAAAAACCAGAGAATAGAATCCGTCATCGCCCTTTGTTATTTCTGAACCTTCAAAGGTCACTAATTCTTTTCCATCAACAAGCTCGCCACCTGTTGCGCTTGTGTAAAGTCCGCAGGTTACTTTTGCAACGCCACTTGCAGCATATTTGAGAGGAATCCGCACACTTCCGACACCGGTAGTGCTTGCTCTGAGAGGCATGGTGACTGTAGCGGTAGCAGAGTTTGCAAGGTCAATTTCTTCACTTTCGCCTTCAAAGACAGATTCACCCTCGGGCTCGCCACTTTCGTTTTTTGCATAGGCAAGAATATAGAAAATCCATTTTGAACGGGTCATTGCAAATTTCTGGCTGCTCAAATCATCTACAGTAAGATTTTGTGCCAGAGATTTTTCGGCCCCTGATTTTGAATTTTTTGCCTTAATCTCATAAAGATACTTGGTAAAATCAATGCTTGGCAAAGCCGTTCTTGAATTTGCAGCGAATTTTGAGGTGATTCTGAAAGAAACACTTGCTTCTGATGAAGAAATGTTTTCATCTCCAGAATCGCCTTGAACTATATCCGAACATGAAGCAAAAAGCAGAGCCAACACAAAAATCAATATGCTGAATCCCGCTGATAAAAATCTGATTCGATTTTTCATAAAAGCTCCTCCTTACTCACTCTCTGATGAATCTGCTGGTTCTATTGTTATTTTGCAATCAGAACTGTAAGAAACGCCATTAACCGTTCCCACCACAAGCAAAGTATAATTTTTTCCAACCAAAAGTTTTTCCGCGTCAAGAACACAGCTTGCGCCGTTTTTGCTTTTGAACACATCTGACTCTTCATTTCCGTCCATCGACCATGAATATACAACGCCTTCATCACCCAGGCCTGTTGCAGTGGCTGTGGAAGTTTCTGAGTCATAGCCGAGAAGCAGAGTCTTGAATTCAACCTCAACCTCAACATCAACATCGATGGTAGGCTCCGGAGCAGAAGGAGCTATCAAATCTTCAATATGATTGCTGCACCCCGCAAAAATCAGGGCCGCGGCAATTGTGTATGGTAAAAATCTTTTCATATTCAGCTCCTTACTTCCTGATTATGAATTCGATGCGGCGGTTCTTCCACCAGTTCGCACGATCTTTGCGTGATGCAATCGGATTTGCACCGCCTTTTCCTGTAGCCGAAAGTGACTCCTGATTTATTCCACGAGCTGCAAGTTCTTTTACGATAAAGTCTGCGCGCTCCTGGCTCAAAGGAATAAGTTCTTCCGTATCTTCTTTTGCAGTTCCACTGATGTTGTTTGCATAGCCTTCAACCACGACATTTGAGCCCGGATGTGCTGTAATCTGCTCCGCAACTTCGTCAAGAGTCTCGGCATTGGCTTTAAGCTGCTCAGAATTCAATCCATCGAATGAAGCGCCGCCACCAGCAAAGTAAATTGTATTGACGACGATTTTCCATTCATGCTCTGGAACAATTACCTGCAAAAGCAAGCCTGTATGAACTTCTGTGCTTGTCTCAGCATTTTTTGCACCGCTTCGAGTTCGGTCATGTCGAGATGGAATTACAGTGAGTTTTGACTTGTAAACGTTTCGTGAATAAACGGCCTCGCCCCTGTCGCTCAAACCGTCCCATTCAATTGATTCCGGCAATGCGCCCTTTCCTTTGAACGTTCGGAATGGATTTCCCTGCGGATCATCAATTGCAAGAATCCAGCTTTCCGGAGCTTCTTCTACATATTTAATGCCTGGCTGGAAGGTAACGGTATCATGCTGACCGTCTCCGTCCGGCGTAAAGTTTGTGCCGCCAATAACAGCAAGAACGGCTTCTGGAGCAGGCCATGCGGCAATCTCTGCCTTGCGGGCTTCTTCGGCGGCAACACGTGCAGCTTCTTCTTCGGCCCGTTTGCGCTCTTCCTCAGCGATTCGTGCGGCCTCTTCTTCGGCAGCTTTGCGGGCTTCTTCGGCCTTTCGCAATTCTTCTTCGGCAGCACGGCGAGATTCTTCATCTGCGGCCTCTGCGATTGCCTTGCGTCGGGCTTCTTCTTCTTCACGCAAACGCTTTGCCTCGGCTTCCTGACGTTCGATTTCAAGCCTTTTTTGCTCGGCGAGCGCAGCTTCTTTCTTTTCTTTGCTTTCTTTGAGCTTTTTCGTTATGAAATTCTGGATGTGATAGACAAAGCCAAGCCTTACACCAACCTGTGTCGTAATATGAGAGCTTGCTTCTGGAGTAACTGTAAGAAGTGGAGCCGCTTCGATTTCCAAATCGGGAATTGCCTTTGGAATGAACCGGAAACCAGGTGCAAGACCAATCACAGAACCAAGATATGATCCGCTGGCTTTTGCTCCATTCTGTGCTTCCGTGCTGAAAAGTGATGCTCCCAGACTGAGTTCCGGCTGGAATGCAAACCATGCACCTTTGAGAGCAAACGGCACTCTGAGCCAAAGACCACCAGAAAAACGCATTTCATTTTCACTTTTAAGCGTGCTGCCTGATTTT
This sequence comes from uncultured Spirochaetaceae bacterium, assembly GCA_902785455.1. GTDB lineage: Bacteria > Spirochaetota > Spirochaetia > Treponematales > Treponemataceae > Treponema_D. The sequence goes on along the minus strand of CACZYY010000002.1, from coordinate 11,922 downwards.
GGGGAAACGACAAGGAAATCAGCCCTCGCCGAAATGCCCAAATCAAGATTATTCGGTAATACAAGTGGGAGTGTATATTCCGCATCTACTTCACCACCAAAATTGCATGAGGCATAATCTGAATATTCACCCAATGCCCATTGATTGATGAAACTGGCACCCAAAGCAAATCCTTCGTATCGAGGAACCTCATCTGCAAAGAAATCAATCGACTTCTCAGCCGCAAGCGGTATGCTTAAAGAAAAAAGTGCCACCAGGGTAAGAAAAATTTTTTTCATAGGAAACTCCTAATTTTTGCAGTGAAATGATTAAAATCAGAAAGATTCAATAAAGCCACCACAATGTATAAAAAGACCTCAATGAATTGCGAAAATACACAACATTGCGGTTAAATGCGAGAAGAATAAATTAAGGAAGATTTTGAATAATTAGCTTTGTGCATAGCCTTAGTCTAACATAATTTTAGGATAAATCAAGTCAAATTTAAGAAGAATTTAATAGTTAGTTAATTATATTTTAATAAAGGAAGCACAGCCCCGGCCTTCATCACATGCCATTTAACTCGCACGAGAACAAAGGCTAAAAAGAATGAAAACGGTGGTTGAGCGGAGTCGAAACCACCATAGATAGTGTGATTGTCACTTCGACAAGTTCAGTGCATCGCTTCGCTCAGTGGCCGTACGCAGCAAGCTTTTTAGACAGCCCCTTCCTTACACTTTGAATTTGCTCACAGCCTCACCAAGAGACTCGATGCTGTGCGTATTTTTGTGAGTCATATCGTTGACTTCGTTTATCGAGCGGTTGATTGATTCGATTCCGATTGACATTTCATCCATACTTGCCGTGATTTCTTCTGTGAGGCGCATGAGGTTGTCCATTTTGACGTTCGCATCGCGGGTCGCATCTTCCATTGCATCGCTGGAACCCTTTACGCTCGCCGTTACATCCTGAATCTGCTTGATTGCCTCAAGAATCTGCTCGCCACCTTCGGACTGCTCGTGCATTGCGTTCATAATCGTGAGTTCCTGCCGTGCGACAGTCTGAGTCAAATCATAAATCTCGTTGAACTGATTCTGCAGCTGAACCGAAGAATCTGTGACTTCTTTGACGCTTGCAAGGACAACTTTGAGGTTGCTCGTGATGTTTTTGCCCTGCTTGTTTGAATCTTCTGCAAGCTTACGGATTTCATCGGCAACGACAGAGAAGCCTCTGCCACTCTCGCCCGCATGAGCCGCCTCAATCGCCGCATTCATAGCAAGCATGTTTGTCTGGCTCGCGATTGCCTGAATGATTTTACTTGCTTCAAGAAGGGTGCCCGACTGTTCCTGAATCTTTTTGATTGACTCGACCGAATTGGCTATGCTGACTTTTCCAGATTCAGAAGAATTTTCGAGAGACTTGATTGTGACGCCGTTCTTTTCGAGAATTCCAGTGACAGAACGGATATTTGCGACCATTTCTTCGATTGCCGAAGAAGATTCGACAACGCTTGAACTCTGGCTTTGGATATTTGAAACCAAATCGTTCACGCTGCTGTTGATTGAGCCGAGCGCGTCCTTTGCCTCGTGAACATTTCGCCCCTGCTGCTGAACCTGCTTGTTAACTGAATCGATGTTGGCCGTGATTTCGTTTGCACTTGCCGCCGTGTCATTCATGCTGTCACCAAGAGTTGCGCCTTGTTCAGTAAGGTGCGCCGCCGCATCTTTGACCTGCGCAATGGAATTCTGAATCTTTTCAATAGTGAGATTGAAGAATTTGTACATTTTTCCAAGCTCATTGTCGGTCTTAACCTCCATGCGGACAGTCAAATCACCGTCTCCCTGCGCGATATTCTGCATTGCAGAGACACCTTTGTTCATTTCTTTTACAACACCCTGAATAATCAGGAAGAGAACAAAAAGAATTACAAGAGCGGTGAGGACAAAGGCAACAGTCGAAATGAAGAAAACAGCCTTTGCTGCCGCCGTGATTTCTGATTCTTTTGCATTAAGACCAAGGAACCAGACTTCTTTTGCATCTTCAACTTTAAATGGCTGATAATATTTGTAAACATGCTCGCCTTTTTCTTTGACTGTCATGCCAAAAGGCTGGAGAGAAGATTTGCTGGACTGAAATAGCGGGCCTGTCGAAGAATCAGTATAAGCCGCAAGATTCTGACCTTCGTTCTCCGAGTCATAATCAACCGCAAGAAGCCCGGAATCGGAAATGAGCGAGAGATAGCCGGAATCATAGACTTTGACCTGCTTGAGAAGTGAAGAAAGAGTGTCGAGCGACATATCAAGGCCGATTACACCGATTGGCCTGCCGTCTTTACCGTGAATCGGGAACGCGACGCCACAAACCCAGATAGTTTTGCCACCAATTTCATAAGGATTCGGGTCAATAAGAATACCTGTGGGACTTTTAAGCGGATTTACATACCAGAAGCCATTTTCGTAATCAGTGAGCGGTGTGCATTCAATCGTAGAGCCCACTTTTGTCCAATAAGGAATGAAACGGCCTGTGGAATCGTGATTTTCAGTGTTCGCATACTGAGAATCAAGGCCGTCCAATGCGTTCGGCTCGTAAACTACCCAGGTATCAACAAAATTTTCGTTGGCGATTAGAGCCTGTTTTAAAATAGCGTTCACAAAATCACGCCGCTGGGCAGGAGGAACATTTTCTACCTGCTCAACGACAGTTTTGAGCGCGCTGCAAGTGGCATATTCATGTGCAATAATCGCCTTTGTTGTTTCGGAATAGTAAGAAGCCATTTCATGCAGATAACTGTCGGAAATATTGCGGAACCGACTGGAAACATTGCGCAAAATGAATACAGAGCAAAGTGCAAGGAGCACAAGCAGGAAAAGGCCGATTGTAAGAACAAGCTGCGTACGGATACTTTTGAAGCCACAACTGGCTTTGGTCTTTTGTGTCATAGAAACTCCTGTAAAAACTCTGCGCCAGAAGACTTGCAAAAACATGCCCGCCCTGCCAGGTTTTGCTAAGGTGATTATATGACTATTTTAACCCAGTTTTAATAAAAAGCCAAATTTATTTAAAGGTATTTTTAATTTTTTTATACAATAACGCCTTTTGTGCTTGGAACTTCACCGTTTCGCCGAGGATCAATTTCAACCGCACTTCGGATTGCACGGGCAGCAGCCTTAAAAAGACCTTCCATTTTGTGATGGTCGCTTCTGCCGCGGAGAGTGTCCAGGTGAAGGTTGCATTTTGCCGCCTGAACAAAGCCGTTCCAGAAATCGTCAAAGCAATCTGTCTGGAAAGTGCCCTGCTTTCCGTCCTGTACGCTCACGAGAGGAATATTTGAAAGCTCTGCATTGCAGACAAGGAAAGGACGACCGCCAAAATCAACTGCCGCACGGAGCAAACTTTCGTCCATCGGATAAAGGAAAGAGCCGCTTCGATAAATGCCTGCACAATCGCCAAGAGCCTTAGCAAAGCACATGCCCAAAACGATGCCAGTATCTTCTATTGTATGGTGCTGGTCTACGTTCAAATCGCCCTTGATTGAGCCGGACAAATCAAAAAGCCCGTGCTTACAGAAAGAGCGGAGCAGGTGGTCAAAAAAACCGATTGGATTTTCCACACTGCACTTTCCCGTACCATCAAGATTAAGAGTAAGCGAAATCTGAGTCTCGCCAGTAATTCGTTCAATTGTAGCCGTTCGCATTTAAATTCCTCCCTTTTATCCACAGATTCACACAGATTATCACCGATTACTATTTTATAAAAGGATTACAAAACATATCGTTTATAGAACAAACTTTTTGCACCAAAATTCAGCAACAATCCTTTTTTTAGTCCCGATGCTTTTAAGTAATTTATAATTTGTGACTCTTCGGTTCCTGATAATTTTGTCAAAGCTTTTAATTCAACTATTATTGAATTATAACAAACAAAATCGGCCTTATAATAAGAATCAAGCTCCACTCCAGAATAAAAAATAGGTAATTTTTTCTCTCGCTCATAGACAATTCCCTGTTTTTTAAATTCTATCTCCAGTGCATCTTGATAAACGGCTTCAAGAAACCCGGATTTCAACTCAGAATGAACTTTCATTGCTGCGCCTATTATTGCATAAGTCTCAGGATCATTTTCACTCGTCATCGAAATCTCCATATCGCATTAAATCTGTGGAAATCTGTGCCTATCTGTGGATTTTTATCTCACAACCTTACGCAGCGCGTATTCCAGGATGTCCGTAGCTCCAAGTGCCTGCAATTTTGGCAAGAGGGTTGGGACTTCGCTTTTTTTGACTGCGATTTTTACTGCGTAGCCGTCATCGCCGAAGAGCGGGCTGACCGTAGGGCTTTTCATTGACGGAAGAGCCTTGATAAGACCGTCGAACTTGTCTTTTGCGACGTTCATTTCGAGCATTACGCGGCCACGAGCATTCAAAACTGACTCGAAGAGCATTTTAAGCTCCATGATTTTCTGCTTTTTGGCAGGATCTTTGAGAGCCTCTTTTGATGCGTACATTCTTGTTGAAGAAGTCATGAGAGTATCGACGATTTTGAGGTTGTTTGCGCGGAGACTTGAACCTGTCGAAGTGTTGTCAATCAAAATCTGGGCAAGCGAATCCTCGTTGTCCTGAACGAAGCCTTCTGAAGTGCCCCATGTGCGGAAGATTTTTCCGTCAATCTTTTTTTCATCGACCCATTTTTTGCTGAGAGTCTGATATTCTGTTGCGATTGTTATCGGCTTTTTGATGAGCGCATCGAAATCAACAGTGTTCGGAATAGCGGCTACGATTCGGACAGGATCAAAGCCCAAGTCCATGATTTCCTCGACCTCATCCTGAACGCCGTTCTCGTAAACCCAGTCTTTGCCAGAGAAGCCAACGTCAGCCTTGTTTGAAGCAAGCAAAGCGCTTGCAATCTGAGGCTTTACAACCTGAAAAGCCAGGTCATCCTGGTTTGTGCTTGGGAAATATGTACGCTCAGCAAGTTTGAGGGAAATGCCCACGTCGCTCAAAAGTTCATAAACAGACTCGTAAATTCTGCCTTTTGCCAACAATACACGAAGTTTATCCATAATATATTCCTTTTTAAAATAATTCTCTTCGGGATTGCCCCGTAAATTCACTTATTCAAGATTATACAAAATTTTAGAAGAATAAAAAAGAGAAAACGCAACCTTAAAAAGGTTTCTTTTTCCCTTTCAATCCTTTTTTTTTCCAAAACGATGTCCTTTTTTCTTGACAATTCAGTTTTCTTTTCTTAAAATAGATTTATTATGTGGAAGACACCAGTTTTATTGTTAGAAAAATGCTATTACTCAACCCTTCGATAGGGGTAGTGGGCCTTTTTCAGAAAACTGTGGTTCTTTAAGTCCTTTTTTCTAAAATCCAATTACATTTACATCCTCACTCACCCCTTTTTTACGTTTTTTCATTTCAAATTTTATTTTTTACCGTAAAAAGGTGGCATATTATGTTAAACATTAAAAAACAGATCGGGCGATTGTATTCGTCTGCAATTTTAGGACAACTTTCGCTTTCGGGCGCATGGGTTGCGATTCTTGCTTCCCGCGGATTTTCTCTTGCTCAGATTGGCTTTGCTGAAACGATTTTTCATATCGTAAGTATTGTGTTTGAGATTCCTTCGGGTGTTCTGGCTGACGTATTCGGTCGCAAAAAGACGCTCGTTATTTCCTGCCTCATGAGAATGGCCGGAGATATTGTCATGATTTTCTCGAACAATTTTGCAATGGTATGTATTTCAATCGGGCTTCATGCCTTATGCTACAATTTTGCTTCTGGCTCAGGCGACGCACTTGCCTACGATTCATTGAAATCCGTGGGGGAAGAAAAACGATTTGAAAAATATGCTTCGAATCAGCTTGTCATTTACCGTACATGTGAAGGTCTTTCGACTTTGACCGCAGGTTTTGCTCTGGTTTTGGGCTACAAAATCGCCTATTCAACTGGTGTTCTTGCGTCTTTCATTCAGCTTTTCCTGCTCGCAGGTCTTGTTGAAGTACGGATTGAAGAACCTGCAAAAGAATTCTATATATGGAAGGAAATTTGCAAGTGCTTTAAGCAGAGTCTTCTTTTTCTTAAAGATGCACGCAAAGCACTCGCGATGATGTTCATCAATTCCTTTGTGGGTGCAATGGACATTCTGCTTTTGTTCTTCCTGCAGGCAAAGCTTCCGATGGCAGGAATTCCAAATTGGGCACTCGGAATTGCACTTCTTGTGCTGCAGGCTGGTGGTGTTATCGGTGCGAAAATAATTCTTTATGCAAAAAATTTCCGTTATCGCACGGTTTTTGCACTTTCTACCATTATAATTCTTTCGGGAATTGCGCTTGAACATTCCGGTCTTTATGTCCTTATGACTTTGGGCGGATTTCTGGCGGCACTTGCAGACGATGCGCTCCAAGTTCGGACAAATGCACGTCTTCAGGATATGTTCCCATCCGAGCAGAGAGCAACTTTGATTTCCGTAGAATCGTTCACATTCTCGTGCATCATGATTGTTCTTTCTCCGCTAGCAGGATTGTTCTTTGAACGCTGGTAGGGAGCCGGTCGCGATAAGGTTAAAAAAGAATATCTACCATAAATTCTGTCAAACTGTTATAATTTATCTGATTTTAAAAATTCGGATGGAATTATGACAGTTACAGTAATTTATGGTGGAAAATCTGGCGAGCATGAAATTTCTTTGGTTTCAGCCGCAGCGGTCACACGAAATATCGATTCAAAAAACACGGTTCAGCTTATTGCAATCACAAAAGACGGAAGATGGTTCTTGCAGCCACAAAGCGAATTTGAACGAATCAAAACTGATTCAAAAGCTTCTTTCAAAATCATCGAAGACGAATCTCAGGAAGTCAGTGTAATTCCTGGCGGTGGCTCAAAAAGAACTTTCCGCGCTGGAAGCAAAATCCTTTCGAGCGACGTAATTTTTCCTGTTTTGCACGGACCATTCGGCGAAGACGGCACGATTCAAGGGCTTTTTGAAATGGTCGATGTTCCTTACGTTGGCTGCACCACTCTCGGAAGCGCAATCACAATGGACAAGGAAAAGACAAAAGTAGCTCTCGCTCAGGCAGGAATTCCTGTCGTCCCAGGGATTTGTGTCCGCCGCTCAGATTTAGCCACAGCAAACGGATACGATACAATTCTTGAAAGAGCACAAAAAGAGCTCGGCTTCCCGCTTTTCGTAAAACCTTGCGCAGCGGGCAGCTCAGACGGCGCAACACTCGCAAAGGATTTGGCACATCTCAACGGCGCGATTATCGAAGCTTTCTTGTGGGATGACAAGATTTTGATTGAAAAGGCTGTAAATGCACGCGAAATCGAGTGCTCTGTCACAGGAAACCCGACTGTAGACGATGATTCTTGCCCGGCAGAAAAGCTCACAGCTTACGGCCCCGGCGAAATTGCACCAAAGCACGACTTCTACGACTACGATGCAAAATACAACGACCCGGACGGAGCAGATTTACTGATTCCGGCAAATCTTCCAGAAGAAAAACTCGAAGAAGTCCGAACTCTGGCCAAAAAAGCCTTTGCAGCCCTTGATCTGGCAGGTCTGAGCCGCGTAGATTTCTTCATCGACAAGGACACAAACAAGCTCTACCTCAACGAAATCAACACAATGCCGGGCTTCACTCAAATCAGTATGTTCCCAAAAATGTGCGAGGCTTTCGGGCTTGATTTTACCAGCCTCACCAATCTTTTGATTGACGAGGCAATCGCACGCTTCAAGAAAACAAGAAATTTGCAAACATCAAGATAGGAGAATTTTTATGTCAGACGCACACGAACCGCTTCCACCAGTTCCGCACTTTTACCCGGAAGGCTGTTTTTTCAAATCACTCGATGACATCCGAGACAAAAAAGTCGTTGTCATGGGGCTGGGACTGAACGGCGGAGGTGAGGCTTCCGTGCGCTTCCTTTTGAATCACGGAGCTTACGTTATCGCAACTGACATGAAATCCGAATCTGACTTACAAACCACGGTCGATTCGCTCAACAACGACACAAGCCTGGACAAAAGCAGGCTCACTTACCGTTTGGGCGAGCACCGCATCGAAGATTTTGAAGAGGCCGACTGCGTAATCAAAAATCCGGGCGTAAAATACGACGGAAACAAATATCTCGCAGCCGCAAAAGCAATCGAAACAGATATTTCGCTCTTTTTGGCATTCAGCAAGGCTCCGATTATCGCCGTCACGGGAAGCAAAGGCAAATCTTCAACCGTAAGCGCAATTTACTACGGACTAAAACAATCTGGATTCAGCGCATTTTTGGGCGGAAACATCACAGTCTCGCCGCTCACCTTCCTTGAACAAACCGATTCAACAACACCGGTCGTCCTGGAGCTTTCAAGCTGGCAGCTTGCCGACCTTCGTGGCCGAAAACTCTTAAAACCAAAAGTTTCAATCATCACAAAAATCATCCCGGACCATCAGAATTTCTACCACTCGATGCTGGCCTATGTGAACGACAAAAAGCTCATTTACGCCGACCAGAGCAAAAAAGACTTTGCAATTTTTGACTTCGACTCTGACCCGGCAGCAGACGGCGGCACTTTAATCGACAACTGGGGCGACATTTTTGCCAAAGAATGCAAGGCAACAATCCTCCGCTACAGCAAAAAGCCCCTTCCCGAAGGAACTCTGGGCGTCTGGCAGGACAAAAAAGGCACGGGATTTGCCCGCCTTTCCACAAAAATCTTGGACACGCTCCCTCAGGATTACGAAAAAACAACCGAAACAATCCTCAAAGACTTAATCGTTCCCGGAAAGCACATGCGCGCCAATGTTTTGAACGCAGCCCTCGTGCTCCGAATCATGGGAGTTTCCCCTGAACGAATTATCGAAGTCCTCGGCCGCTGGAACGGAATCGAGCACCGGCTTGAATTCTTCCACGAGTGCAAAATCGGGGGGACAACTTACCGATTCTACAACGACTCAGCCGCCACAGTGCCCGAAGCTGCCGCCGAAGCAACCCAGGCATTCGGGAAGCCGGTAATTTTTCTCACAGGCGGCACGGACAAAGGCCTTGATTTAAGCCCGATTGCCAATGGAATCTGTGACAACGGCAAGAACATCGTTCCGCGGGCAGTTTATTTGCTTTCAGGAAGTGCAACCGACAAAATGATTCCAGACTTCAATGCAAAAAAAATCGCATACAAAGGGCCTTTCAATTCACTCGAAGAGCTTCTTTCCACCCTCAAAGCTGATTTACAAAAATCAGAAAGCAGCGAAAAAGTTCAGGTAATCGTATTCTCGCCGGGCGCAACAAGTTTCGGCATGTTCAAGAATGAATTCGACCGCGGAAATCAATTTAAAGCAAATGTTAAGAAAATTTTTGGATAAGACAGCAAAGAAAATCAATTCTGTGCTATAATTATCCAATTGATGAAACGTATTTTTCCTCTTCTTCTCATATTTCTTTTTTTTCCGCTTTTCGCGCAAATTTCTCCACAGACGCAGATTGCAAACAAAGCATTTGTTCCTGCTGAAATCAAAACTTTCATGCGCTATTATCCAGACATTGCGTACACTACAACTTACGACCTTGAGCTGAACGACTGGAAAATCGACATGACCGCTGACTTGTACTTTGAGCGCACCCAAAAGCCCAAAGGAAAGAAATCTGCCAGCTTTTACTGGGCAGGCGGAAGACTTTTGCCAAAAGAAGAACTTGCCAACAAAGAAATTTACTGGGTTCTTCAATATGAATACGAAAACAAGCTCCGCGACCCCAAAACTTACACGCCAGAAGAAATCGAAAAAATAAAGCAGTTCGGTTCAAAAGAAAGCCGCCAGAACACTCAGGGCACTCCAATGTTCTTTTTTGACTGGCTTTATTCGGCACAATCGCAAAAAATCATCGAAGACCATATCATAAAAACGACATTTTTAGGAAAATCTACCCGAATCCACGAACGCATTTACGACCACGTCAAAAATGTAGAAAAAAGAATTCTCGCAAGAAAATCCAGCCCCGAAATCAGCGCATTTCTCGCAAATTTAAAATCATGCGACGCCTACCATTGGCGTGAAATCGTGCAAACATCAAGAAAATCATTTCATTCCTACGGAATCGCAATTGACATTCTTCCAAAAAGGCTTAACCGCAAGGCAATCTACTGGAGCTGGGAAAAAGACAAACTCGGCGACAAATGGATGCTTGTTCCGCTCGAAAAACGCTGGATGCCGCCCGCCGAAGTCCGAAAAATCTTTGAAGAAGAAGGTTTTATTTGGGGCGGCTACTGGGTCATCTTCGACAACATGCACTTTGAGTACCACCCGGAACTTATTAAAATGAGCAATTAGCAATGAGAAATTAGCAATTGGGTGCTCCCGACACTTCGTGTCGGTCGGGCTATCCGTGGTTCCGCTATTCGCTTCATTGCCGTTCAGTTCGCTTCACTCACCAACGGCAACGCTTCGCGCCACTACTATCCCTAGCACATGAAAGCAACTTCTAGAATAAAACTACCTTACAGTGTAGCGATAACCTGCTGAAAATAAAAATACAGAACGTTGAGCAAGTTCTCCAATCTCTTCAATCTCAGTTTTGTTGAAATCAAACATATATCGAAGATTCAAGACGAGGGCAGAAATTTCTGTAAAATTCATCGCAACATCACAACCTGTTGCAAAACCTAACATACAAAAATTTTTAATTTCATATTTCTCTTCATTACTAAAGTCTGTTGTCCCCCATCTTTCATGTATATTAGTTTCACAACTACATTTACCAAAAGGAAAAGATAAATAAAATCCACCTTGTGGAATAACTTCAATAAATCCACCTTTATTAAAAGTGTATGTTAAAAGAACTGGAATTTCTAAAGATGTATAAGAATATTTTTCTGATAATTTAAATTGTTGATTTGAATTTGTTGCTCTGCATGTCAGTTCTGCCCCATTATTAAAAAGAAAGCCTAATTCTGTTTGCAGTCCAAGATTTGGCTTGCTTTGAAAATTATAATTAGTGTATATTGAAAAACCATAGTTAAAAAGAAAATCATCTTCGGTATTGTATGAAGTTGAATAACTAGTGGTTCTGCGTATTGCTTCCGACCATATTCTACCAAATTTATCTTTATCATCATCAGAAAATAACAGATGACTAGTTCCGATACTTCCACGAATTCCAAAAGTCATTTGCTGAACTTGAGAAAAACCTTCACAAATAAGAAATACTGTCGTTAATAAAAAAGTAATTAATTTCTTCATATAATAAATCTCCTATCGCAAATTCCGCGCAATCCTGAAACCGAATGTGTAGTATGAATAGCATGGCTGGTAGCGGGAGCCGTAATGGTGGCCGGTGAATTGAATTTCGCACAGTTCTTTTCCGCTTGCTGATGAACCGCCTTTGTGAACTCGGTAATAGTTTGAGTCTTCTTTAAAGCGGTCCCAGCACCATTCCCAGAGATTTCCGCTCATGTCGTAAAGTCCGTAAGCGTTTGGGGCTTTTGTTCCTGCTTCGTGGGATTTGTATTCGCTGTTGTCCTTGAACCACGCAACTTCGTATGGATTGTCGCTGCCTGAATATTTGAAATTCTGGCCGCCGCTTGCTGAATATTCCCATTCTTCCACGGTCGGCAACCGGAATCCGTCCGCCCTGCTGTGACAGACAATTTCGCCAGGGATTGCGCTTCCTCCGTGCGGTGAATAATCCCAGTCGTCTGGATTTACGCTTCCGTTCACGCTGTAAACCGGGCTTTTCCCCAAAAGAAGACTGAGTCTGTTGCAGAATACGATGCAGTCGTACCAGTTGACCGTATTCACAGGGAAGTTTCCTTCTGCATAAGAACTTGGATTTTCGCCCATGACGATTTCGTAGACTTCGCAAGTGACTTCAGTTTTGCCCAGCGCATAATTTTTGCCAGGAATTTCAATCATTTCAAAAGATGCGGAGAGTTTTTCTTCTTCAATGGTAGCTTCAAC
>CACZYY010000001.1:73996-84675 GCA_902785455.1 uncultured Spirochaetaceae bacterium | reverse complement strand
ACCCGTTCCCGTTCCGAACACGGAAGTCAAGCACCCCCGCGCCGATGATACTCCGATACGGGGGAAAGTAGGGAGCCGCCGGCTTTTTCTTTTTAAATCCATCATCACGGGCTCTCGGCCCGCTTTTTTTTGCCCGCTGCGGGGAACGCCTGCACAGGCATGTGCATTATTTTCTTAAATCTTAATATAAGGTATATTTAGATATGTTTCGTAAGTTTTTTTTGACTTTCTGTTTTCTATTCTTGTTTTTGCCTGTTTATTCACTAGGTGGTGTTCTTGCTGATTCTTCCTCACCGCTTCATGTTATTCGTACAGAGTTTTTTGATATAATTTTCCCTGCGGAATGTCGCGAATCGGCCCAAAAAATTGCAGCTGTATGCGATGACTATTATCTTGAAATAACACAAATCCTTGAGACTGAGGCTGACAGGCGTTTTCCTGTGACAATTACCCGTTCTGTGGAGGCTCTGAACGCTTACTATGCGGCTGTTCCATATAATCGCATTGTTTTATACGATACTTTACCAGAAGAAAGCCTTGATATGTACGAAAATACAATTCAAAAAATTTTTTATCATGAATTGACTCATGCTGTCACTTACAATATGAGAGATGAAAAATATAAAAAAAGCATAAGATATAAAATTGCTTCATTTATAGGTGACGCGTTTAATCCGCCATTCCCATGGCTCACAATCACGACTTTTTGGGCTGAGGGTGCGACAGTTTCTTTTGAAAGCAAAGGTAAGGGCGGGCGTTTGAATGATCCTTTTTCTACTCAGCTTGCGAATCAATCTGTAATCGAAGGTCATTTTCCTTCATGGCGTGATGTAACAGGCAGTCGAGATACCTATCCTGGTGGTACGGATGCTTATATTTTTGGTGCGCTGTTTGCATCGTATTTACAAGAAACTTATGGAATGTCTAAATACGCTGATTTCTGGAAAAATGCCGGTACAAATTGTCCTTTGAGTTTAATTGCTGGTGTTTTCAAAAAAACTTATGGATTCAAAATCAGCGATGCCTGGAATGATTTTGAAAAGACTCTTTACATTGACGCCGATGAAAAAAATGCCGAGCTGCTTTCGAAGAAAAAATCTCGTGTTACAGCAATGGATTCTTATTTTGATAAAGAATGTTCAGAATTGAAAATTGCTTATTTTGATTCCTTGTCTTCTTCGGTCAGGCTTCTTACGATTGATTCTGATGGGAAAGTCAAAAAAAACAAAAAACTGCTTGCAATTACGGGAATTTCACGCCTGGCTTTTTCTTCTGACGGAAAAAAACTTGCTTTGAGCAGAACTATAAGCCGCAAAAATTCAAAGTGTGTTCTTGCTGAATACGACATCAAAAAAGGAAAATATAAAGAAAACTCATTGAACGGTTTAAAAGATGGATATTTAAGGCTGCGTAATGGAAACGAAGAACTTGCTGGCGTTCGGATTGAAGGGGCTGAGGCCAGAGGAAATGCAGCTCTTCTTCTTAACAATGAAGAAATTCCTTTTAGCCCCATTGCGATTGATAATAATCTTTACGGAGCGATTATAAAAGACTGCTTGAAGTGGAAATTACGCCTTTTTGATGAGAAAAATGTATTTTGTGAATATGATTTTTCAAAAATTGCTGGTGATGAAAATGAACGGAATTTGATTGTTCATAATCTTCACCTTGTTCCGAGCGATTCTGCTTCAATCGTTCTTTCATTTACATGGGCAGAGCTTGGTAAAGGCGGAAAAATGCTTTCACGATTAGGATTTGTGAAAATTGACCGTGTTTCAAAAAAAGCAAATGTTTTCCTCCAGAAAAAAAATAGTTTTGCCGGCATATTGGATATTGTTTCTCCAAATTTTTCTTCGGACTCTGAATCTTTTACGGTCTATGTGAGCGCCGCCGAATATGATAAAAATCCTTTGTATCGCTTTGATATGAAAATTGATGATTTTGAAGAAGTTGAAATTAAGGCTTTTGTGGAAGAAGATATTTCACTTCCTCGTAGTGATTCAATAAATCCTGTTCAGAAAAGCAACTTAGATGCAAATTCTGAGATTAAAAACTATTCAGAAATCAGTTACAACCCGTTCCGATATTACAGACGGGGAATTTTCTTGCCTTTAGTTGGTCAGGTTCCTGTTTATAGTCATGATTTTGAAGTGGATACTAACACTATCTTTGGCCTCACTTTTATTTCAACAAATCCATGGGGAGACAGACAAATTACTTTTTCAGCGGGATATGATTTATTATATGATAAATATGGCTCGTCTATTTTGTTAAAAGGCGGAGATGACAGCTTCAAATATTCATTGAGCGGAACATGTGTTTTTGATAAAGATAAATTCATGCAGACTTCGGAATCTTTGTTGCTTAACAAAATCCTGTGGAGTGGTAAGGTCAGTAGTCTTTCTGTCGGAATGGATTGGAAATGCCTTTATGGTAAGCAGATTTGTGATGACGAGCTCGAAAAAGGGCGGGATGATTCTGTTGGAAGAAGTGAGGACTTGATTGCTTTTGTTCAGTTCTCAAATATCCATAAAATTTCACCTGCTGTTTATAATTCTGCAGGATTTATTCTTAAGCCATTTTTGCTTAATTCATACCGTGATACAGAAAATAGATTTTATGTGGATAAATATATAAATGCCGGGGCGACTGCTCAGGTTAGATTTCCTATCCTGGTTCCCTTTATATTTACGGCCAGTTTGTTCCCTACAGAAACTTATGTTGCATCTGGCTCTGTCAAAGCGATTCTTTTTGATTTTGAAATTAATAAGGGAATTCCTGCTGTTTCTCTTTTTGTTCAGAGATTGTTGGTTTCTGCGACTTATTCAGGAAAAATTTCGTATATTCACGATGAATTTTGGGATTGCAAGCGAACACAAGAAATATTTGAGAATGTTAAAAAAGAAGATTACTCGGATTCTATAAAAATTGCCGCTGATTTTATAATTTCTCCGAATACCGGTTTTCTTGCTAATTTTTTTCAATTCTCTTTGGGATATGCGATGTTGTACCGGCCGAACCCAAAAATCAATGAAAAACGAATTGCTTACGGAATCACCGCTTCGCTCAATTATTGAGGCGGTTCAGGCATAGCCTTCACTGATTGTTCACTTGTGGCTACCGGCTTCCTTTCATCTCGCTCCATTTGAAAAATCTTGGGGCTTTATGGTCAATCCACCAGCTGCCATTGAAAAATCCGTTGTCGTCCATCACAGGTGTTACAAAGATTACTTTTGCAGGATTTTCTGTGTCGTATTCGAATGTGTTTGATTCCCACTGGAATTTGCCTGCGATGCTTTTGGTGCATTCAAATCCTGCCTGTTTGTCGATTGGCGTATAAACTGAGAAATGGTATTTTCCGGGTTTTAAGTTTAAATGCATTGCCATTCCGCCGTCAAGATAAAGAAGATTTTTGTAGCGGTTTACTACGTTCGGAATTGATGCCCATTCATAAGTTGCCTTGACTTTTGTTTTAGACACATCGTTTCCGTTTTCATCGGTGATTTTTACATAGCAGCGAATATAGTTGAAGTCAGTTTTATTTTCCGGACGGTAAATTATCAGTTCCCAGGGATTATGCTTAATTTGTGTCATGCTGGAATCTGCAAAAATGTGCGTAGCTAAAAGAGCGAGCAGCAGAAAAATTATTTTCTTCATATTAAATTATCGGATAAAAAGTAAGCAGTTAGCAGTTAGCGGATTGCAGTTTTTTAGGGCGCAAATCCGCCCTTTCGCACTTCGGTAACCCTCATTGCTTCACTTTGTTCCGCAACTAAAGGTGCTACACGGCGGGCGCATTTTTTTTATTTTCCTAGTAATTTAGTAGGAAAGTACTTCTCAATTTTTAGTAAATTTTATATAATTCTACTTATGAACAAATATCGAAATGATTTTCCGCTCTTTAAGGCGATTGATGAAAAAAATTCTGTAGATAATTCAGGTCTTGTTTACCTTGATACGGCTGCCACTGCACAGCGGCCATATATTGTTCTTAACGCGATGACTCATTTTTACGCGACACAGAACGCAAATCCTTTGCGCGGGCTTTATTCTTTGAGCGAGCGCGCCACAAAGGCTTATGAGGATGCCCGGGAAACTGTGGCTAAGTTCATTAACGCACCTTCAAGCCGGGAGATTATCTTTACCCGCAATACTTCTGAGGGATTGAACCTGATTGCAAACACTTATGGCATGGCGAACGTGAACGCTGGCGATGAAATTGTCATTTCGATTATGGAGCATCATTCGAACATCCTCCCTTGGCAGTTCGTTTGCCAGACCAAGGGCGCGACTTTGAAATTCATGTATGTCGATAAGGAGACTGGCGAAATTCCAGAGAGCGAATATGCCAAAATCACTCCAAAAACAAAAATCGTATCGCTTACCCATGTCTCGAACGTTTTGGGAACGACAAACCCAATCAAAAAAATCGCTGAGATTGCGCACAAAAACGGAGCCGTAATGGTCGTGGACGGAGCGCAGTCAACGCCGCATATCAAAGTTGATGTTCAGGATTTGGGAGCGGATTTCTTTGCGATGAGCGGCCACAAGCTCTGCGGACCGATGGGAATAGGAGCCGTATGGGGCAAAATGGAGCTTCTTGAAGCAATGCCGCCTTTCTTGCGTGGCGGAGAGATGATTGAATATGTGACCGAAACGAGCGCGACCTGGGCAGAAGTTCCTCATAAATTTGAGGCTGGAACCGTGAGCGCGGGTGATGCCGTGGGAATGGCTGCTGCTATCCGCTACATTCAGTCTGTGGGCTTGGACACAATCACTGAGCACGACAATGCCCTTGCAGTCCGTCTTATCGAAGGAATGAAAAAAATCCCTCATGTGAACATTGTCGGAAACAAAGACGGCACAAAAAGATGCGGAATAGTCACATTCACTGTGGACGGAGTTCACCCGCATGACATCGCAACACTTCTTAGCGAGGAGAATATCGCAATCCGTGCCGGTCATCACTGTGCCCAGCCACTCGGAGCATATCTTGGGGAGACCGCAACCGCCCGTGCAAGCCTTTACTTCTATAATACAGAGGAAGAAATTGATGCGCTGATTGAGAATGTGGCAAAATTACGTGAATGGAGCGGATTTAAGGATTAGCAAATGAGCCGATGCTTGTTTTAAGTGAATTTTATCAGCAAAATTTTTCTGCCAAAACTTACAAACTCTCACTTGATGCAGGATGCACCTGTCCAAACCGCGACGGTACAAAAGGTTTTGGGGGCTGCATTTTTTGCTCAGAAAATGGATCCGGGGATTTTGCGGCGAACCGAAATCTTCCGGTAAAAGAGCAGGTCCAAGCCGCCAAAAAACTTGTGGAATCAAAACTCAGGGGAAGAAGCGGCAACCGAAAAGGAAAATACATCGCTTATTTTCAGAATTTTACTTCTACTTACGGAGATACAAAAGCTCTCGTTCAAAAGTACAATGAGGCTTTGAAATGTGAGGATGTTATGGGGCTTGCAATCGCAACCCGTCCCGATTGTCTGGGAGATGAAATCCTCTTTCAAATTGCAAAAATCGCTGAAAATCATTTCGTTCAGATAGAACTTGGCTTACAGACCAGTAACGAAAAAACTGGCGGGCTGATTAACCGTTGTTACACGAACGAGGATTATAAAGACGCGGTAAGAAGAATCAAAAAGGCGAACAAAAAAATCCATATCGTCACGCACCTGATTTTCGGACTTCCCGGCGAGACTGAGGAAGATATGCTTGAATCCGTGAGATTTGTTGTGCGGGAAAATACTAAGAATTCCTCACAGAGCGAAGGAGAACACAGAGAAATTGCGTGTTTGGAAGAAACATACTTAAACAAAATAAACTCTGTGCCCTCTGTGCCCTCTGTGAGAAATTTAAAATCCCTATTCGGAATAAAAATCACAACTCTTTACATCGTGCAGAATACAAAGCTTGCACAAATGTACGAGAGCGGAGAAGTCATGCCGCTTTCAAAAGAAGATTATTTTGCCTTGCTCAAAAAGGCAATCGCCTTACTCCCTGAGAATTGCGTGATTCACCGCCTCACCGGCGATCCGCCAAAAAAAACGCTCCTTGCGCCGTTATGGACAACGGACAAGAAGCGTGTTATGAATGAAATAAAATTGCTAATTTCTAATTAACGACCATGCAAGGAAAATGCTCCCGTAGGTCGCATTAGATTCACGAGAACTGCCATGCTCTAGCGACCATGGCAGTTCTTATATTTTTTACCAGAACCGCATGGACATGGATCGTTTCGGCCTACTTTTGGACCGCTTCGTACTACTGTGACGCTCTGGCCTGTGCTTGCTCCTGCCATTGTTCGGCCTGCCTGCTGCTGGGCGTTTCTTGCCATCTGAGCACCGCGTGCCTGTTCGCTCATGCTCTGTGCTTCTGAATGCTGTGCGTTGCCCTGCATTGCCTGGCGTGGTGGCTGGGCAGCCGGTGTAATCTGGATTCGTACTTTGAATACTCGGCCTGCGATTTCGATTCGGATTTTCTCAATCATTGCATCGAACTGGTTGAAGCCGTCGATTTTGTATTCTGTAAGAGGGTTGTGCTGGCCATATCCTCGCAAGTGTACTGCCTCACGCAAGCTGTCAAGATATTCGAGCTGATCAAGCCATTTTCGGTCGATTGCCTGAATATACTGGTATCGGATAAACATATTGAACTGCTCGTGTCCGACAAGAGTTTCTTTTTCGGTGATGTCATTCTGCAAGAGTGAGAGAACTTTCTGCTCTTCAAGCATTTCTGGCGGAAGCATTACACCGAAGTTATTCCTGATATTTTCGGTGAGAACTTTGATTCCTTCGCCTTTCTTTGAATGTGCATAGTCATAGAACCATTCGTCAAGGTAATCTTTGGCAGTTGTCATGATTCGCTCGCTCAGATTTTCATCTGCCAGAATGTCGTCTCTCTGCTGGTATATGAATTCACGCTGCTCGTTGAGAACGTCATCGTAGTCAATCAAATTCTTACGGATCTCAAAGTTTCGTTCCTCGACCTTCTTCTGAGCCTTTTCAATGCCCTTTGTGAGCCATGGATGATAAATTGGTTCGCCTGGCTCCATACCGATTCGAGTCATGAGGTTCTTCATTCGCTCGCCACCGAAAAGACGCATGAGGTCATCGTCCATTGAGATAAAGAATTTAGATCTTCCCGGGTCACCCTGTCGTCCACTTCGGCCTCGGAGCTGGTTGTCGATACGGCGAGATTCGTGGCGTTCTGAGCCGATTACGTACAATCCGCCCAAAGATTTGACTTCTTCGTAGTCTTTGAGCCATTTTTCTTTTTCGGCTTTGACTGCTGCCTGATATTCTTCTGGAGTTGCCTCTGTTCCGACGCGGCTCAATGCGCGCTGCTCGTAGCTTCCGCCGAGCTTAATGTCGGTACCACGACCAGCCATATTTGTTGCGACTGTTACCGCGCCTTTTGCACCTGCCTCAGCGATAATCAAAGCTTCGCGCGCATGGTTCTTCGCGTTCAAAACTTCATGTTTGATTCCGTTTCGGGTGAGAAGGGCTGAAAGATGCTCAGATTTTTCGACAGAAACAGTGCCGACCAGGACAGGCTGGCCTTTAGCGTGTGCCTCACGGATTTCTTTTACGATTGCATTCCATTTGTCTTCTTCGTTGAGGTAAACTTCGTCCTGCTCGTCAACACGGGCAACTGGAAGGTTTGTTGGAATTACAACACAGTCGAGCTTGTAGATTTTCTGGAACTCAACAGCCTCTGTTGCGGCCGTACCAGTCATTCCCGAAAGCTTTGTGTACATTCGGAAGAAGTTCTGGAAAGTTACGGTAGCCATTGTGCGGTTTCGCTGAGCGATTTTTACATGCTCTTTTGCTTCGATTGCCTGATGCAGACCGTCTGAATAACGGCGGCCTTCGAGAATACGGCCAGTGAATTCATCGACAATCTCAACCTTTCCGTCACGGACTACATATTCGTCATCTTTATTATACAAACGGTGAGCGCGGATTGCCTGAGTGAAGTAGTGAACATACTCAAAGTTT
The DNA here is from genome assembly GCA_902785455.1 of uncultured Spirochaetaceae bacterium. Classification (GTDB taxonomy): domain Bacteria; phylum Spirochaetota; class Spirochaetia; order Treponematales; family Treponemataceae; genus Treponema_D. Next base: position 76,666 of record CACZYY010000001.1, on the reverse strand, counting down.
TCCTCGTCAAAAACTGTTGTCTCTGGCGCAATCAAATTGTGCTGGTGAAGGATTGAGTCGATTTTGTTCATTCCTTTGTCAGTGAAAGAGACTCGCTTTGATTTTTCATCAATTTTGTAGTCACCTTTAAGCTCAGCCCTCTGCTCTGGAGTCAAATCAACTTCATCATAGTAGTCGTTGGTTTTTGGATCTTTTTCGGCCTCTTCGAACAGGCCTACATATTTGTCAACTTCGTAAAATTTGAAAGTATCGTCCTCACCTGCACCAGAAATGATGAGCGGTGTTCTCGCTTCATCAATTAAGATAGAGTCAATCTCATCGACGATACAATAGTTGAATCCGCGCTGAACTTTTCGTGCAAGCTCAATCTGCATGTTGTCGCGCAGGTAGTCAAAACCGAATTCGTTGTTGGTTCCGTAAGTGATGTCGCAGTTGTAGTTTTCCTTCCTTACTGCATTATCCATGTTAGACAAAATTGTTCCGACCGTAACGCCAAGATATGAGAAAACCGGACGCATTGTGTTTGCATCGCGCTCGGCAAGGTAATCGTTGACTGTTACGACATGAACGCCCTTTCCGCTCAAAGAGTTGAGGTACGCCGGGGCAACGGCAACGAGGGTTTTACCTTCACCAGTTTTCATTTCGGTGATTTTACCCTGATGCAGGTTGATTGAGCCCATGAGCTGAACGTCATAAGCACGCTCGCCACGTACACGGAAAGCAGCCTCACGGCACAAAGCAAATGCTTCCGGCAGAATATCGTCAAGAGTCTCACCTTTTGCAAGGCGTTCCTTAAAAATATGTGTCTGCTTTGGGAAATCTTCTGGGGCAAGTGATTTTGCCCATTCTTCTTTGTCGTTTACAGCTTTTACGATTGGAATTAATTTTTTTACATCGCGCTCATTCTGCGAGCCGAAAATAACGGATAAAACTTTGTCTAACATAGTTCTACCATTATAATGAAATAATTAGAAATTAGCAATTAGAAATTGGGCGCTACCCTTCGGGTCGGGCTTTCCGGGGGGTCATTCGCTTCGCGAACGGCTTCGCCGCCCCTACAATCCCTAGCGCGACCGCGGAAAAATCCCAGATTTTTCCGAGACTCGAAAAAAAAAACGGACTCCTTATTGGAATCCGCTTTAGTCGGGCTATCGGAATTCGAATCCGAGACCTCTTGCCCCCCAGACAAGCACGCTAACCAGCTGCGCTATAGCCCGATATGACAGAAAGTGTAGCACAAATCCGCTCGTTATGGCAACTCCACGCTCATCCAGTTCTTGCGGTCGGTCATGCTTGCGCTTATCATTCCAAGCGTGAGATTCTTTGCCGTTGTCTCACCGACGATGTAATCTTTGCCGCCTTCGTTGTCATCGACTTTGATAGTCTGGCCTTGCTTGCCCGGCAGATAGACTCCCAGAAGCGCATGGCTGTACTGAGCCGAGATGAACATGCAGCTGTCGAGAGAGCAGTTTTTGAGAATGCACATCAAAAGAAGGGAGCGCCCGTCACAGTCGCTTGAACCGCCTTCCAGAATCGCCGGAATGCTCTCAATGTCGGCTTTGTCGTAGCTTGAAGATTTTCGCTCGTAATGGAAATCCTGGGACCAGTACAGAAGCGTTTGGGCAAGAGCCGCTTCCGGGCTTGTCGGATCTTTTTTTTCGCAGTCTTCACGCAAAGCAGAATAAATATCGAAGCTCACTTTTTTGACCCGTTCCATTGAGTCGCGGGCGAGAAGCCTGTAAAAGCGAACCCATGCATCGTACATTTCCGGGAGATTGTTTGCCGCATAGAACGAGAACACAGAAAATTCTCTGTCGATTACGAACTGGCTTGCTTCTTTGTCGATTGAGTCAACCTGAGTCGGAATTGTTTTTCCGCTGATTGTAAGATTTATTGATTTTGGTGATTTTCGTGGATAGAATGCGCTTGTAATCACCCCTGGTTCCCGAAAACTTCCTGCGTCAATCAGAACTGAATCCACGACCGAAATCAGAACTTGTGCCAGATCATCATAATGCTCGGCCGGACTGTAGGAAAGAAGCGAAAGATAGCCTTTTTTTTGTGGAAGAGGAATGCATGCGCCCCAGCCTTTTGCCGCCCCGTCAGGAAGCAGCAATGGACTTTCAAAAGATGCGATTGAGCATTTTTGCCGCCTCCAGATTGCATCTGAATAATCGGCGGTGGCTTTTATGCGTGCAAGCGTGTCTTTGAGGGCTGCGTCCGCTGATTTGAATTTTGATTCCGGCCACACACGAATCAAAGCATGGGCCAGAAGATATTTGTTCTTGAAAATGACAGTAGTTTCATCCTGTTCCATGTCGGTGATTTCATAGCCTTCCGGAAAGTCGATAGAATAAGTGAACTTTTCGGAAGTGATAATCTCCGCAAAAGCAGAAAAAGTAATTAAATATAGAAGACAAATGATTGAAATTTTACGCATGTTTTTAGTATAACACATAATCAGTGAATTGCCACACAGATTCGAGATTCCTACGGAATCACAGTTTTTCATTTTGATTTTGCCTGGCAAAATTGAATCTGTGTGGCAATTAATTTATTTTTTTTATATTATACCCTCATGAAAGAAATCCCAGTCCTTTTTGAAGATGATGAAATTTTCGTGATAAACAAGCCTGCCGGAGTCGCGGTGCAGGGCGGTGAGGGAATCGC
>CACZYY010000001.1:0-73894 GCA_902785455.1 uncultured Spirochaetaceae bacterium | reverse complement strand
GCTTCAAAATGGATTGAACTGATTGCCTCAAAGCAGGTTCAAAAAGAATACACTGCGGTCTGCTTCGGGGAGCCGCTTATTAATGGCAAAAAACAAAAAACAGGCACAATTTCAGGCTCGGTCATCAAAAAAAACGGCAAGAATGAGCGGGAACAGTCGGCTGTTACGAACTTTACTGTTGAAGAAGTAAAGACTGTCGAAATTCCTGTTTTCTCAGAGAATCCAGAAGACGAGGCTAGTAAACTGATTCCGCTCACATTTTCAAAAATCCACCTCAAGCTTGGAACAGGGCGAATGCACCAGATTCGAATCCATCTGGCGTCGGTGGGTGCGCCAATTTGCGGCGACGACAAGCACGGAAATTTCAAGCTCAACAAACTGGCCAAAAAGCATCTCAAAATCAAAAATCTTCTATTATGTTCTCAAAAACTCACGATTCCAACAGCCGGCGGTAAGACGAAGACTTTTGAGATTGATCTGCCTCAGTACTTTGACTTTTAGCAGGCGTTGCGGACGGCGTTTGAGTCCGCAGAAGGGGTAGCGACCAACGAAGTGGGCTTGCCCTACGAGCATAGCTCTTCGGGAGACTCGCTAAAAACGCTTCTCAAGCGTTTTTGCCCTGCTATGCAGTGCCGCTCACTAAGGGGAAGGCTTTCCCCTTCAAAAACTCCTGAATCCAAACTTTCTATATTCTAAACTTTTTTTTTCAATTTCCGATATTCATAAAGACAGTGAAAAATTTTGCTGTTGGGGTTTTTATGAACAGGTGGGTAAAATCAACAATTGTAGTTTTGTTCGCTTCTCTTTTCTCATCGGGGGCTTTTGCAAAATCGCTTTCGATTCAGATTATCCAGAACAATCCTGGACAGGAAAAGGTGTGGGCGACTTCTTATCTTTTTGAGCAGAATATCACGGATTATTTTTTTGATGCGGGGGACATTGTTTCCAGCTCTCCGGTCTGGATTTCTGACTCTGATGAAAAAAATCTCAGCGCGCTCAAAGCGTCTCTTCGTGAAAATCTTGAAGGCGGAATGGACGTTCTTGTCCGCGTAGAACTTATCTACGACACAAATGATTCGTCAAATCCAGAAGCATTTCTTCTTGAAAACATAAAAAAAGTTCAGTGGAAAGCCTATGCTGTTTCGACTGGTGTAAAAATTTTTGAGGGAAGTGCGGTTCCTGAAAAGCCTACTGACAAAACAAATAACGAGATGGGGCTGAGCCAGTTCGCTGGTTTGGTCGCTTATGAAATCAATACACAGATGAGATACAACTAAAAGAGGGGATTATGAAAAAAATTACGCTTTTTATTCTTACGATTTTTACTGTTGGTACTTTGTTTGCTGCGGCTCGTCCTTCTCTTGATGGTCGTGCTGTTGTTGCGGAAGGCGGAACAATGCCGAAAGGTCTTTTTGCCCGCACGGTTGGTTATCTGCCCGGAGACAGCGTGACTGTGACAAATCCTGCTACAGGCAGCACGATTGATGTTCTTATTTTGGGCGCGATTGATCCTAGCGAAGGCGTTGCGATTCTTCTTTCTCCGGAAGCTGCTGATGGATTAAGGATCAAGCCTGATTCAAATGTTCAGGTCAAGCTTACAAAACGTTCAGGAAGCCTTGATGAAAATGCGAATGGTTCTGCTGTAATTTCAGAAGGTGAAGATGAAACTCCGGCTGTTACCGAGGCTCCTGCCGTTGCAGAAGAAACACCTGCTAAAAATGAAGTTGCTGTAGAAGAGACACCTGCAGTTGCAGAAAAAGAGCCTGTTGAGGAAATTCCTGTTGTTGCAGAAACTCCTGCCGTTACAGAGACTCCTGCTGTTGAGGAAGTTCCTGTCGTTGCAGAAGAAGAGCCTGTTGAGGAAACTCTTGTAGTCGCAGAAAAAACAGATGAGAAAGTTCCTGTAGAGGAAGAAGCTGTTGAGGAGACTGCTGTAGTTGCCACAAAACCTGTTGAGGAAGTTCCTGTTGTAGTTGCTGCTGAGCCTGTGGCCGAAGAACAGCCTGCAAAAGATGAAGTCGTGCCAGAAACTGTTTATGAAGAGCTTCCTCCTCTTCCAAAGGATGAGAAGCTTCAGAAAGTTGTAGTTGTCAATCTTGAAGAAGAAGAGCCAAAACTTGAGTCTGAAACAGAAAGTCTTGCTGCAGTTGAAGAAATTCCTGCTTCTGAAGTAAATGCTGAGTCAGAGCAGCCTGTTGCGCTTGAAGAAATTCCTGCCGCTGAAACAGTTGCCGAATCTGAACAACCTGTCGAAATTGAAGAAATTCCAGGTGTTGAGACAGAGCCTGTTGTAGTCCTGAACGAAACTCCTGTAGAGGAAGAAAATACTGATGCTTACCAGCCGATTGTTCTTGTTCCTGCTGAACCAAATCCTCCTGCTGCTGAAGAATTAACAGTTGAGGAAAGTACCCCTGTTGCTGTAGAATTAGAAGCTGCACCTGTAAAAGAAGAAGCTCCAAAAGTTGTCGTTTCAAATGATTGGACAAACTATGTAGTTCCTTCTTCAAAAAATCTTCGTCGCGGCTCATACTACGTTCAGGTTGCTTCGCTGGGAAATACCGACAACATAAAGAGTTTCGTAGATAAATATTCTGCAAAATATCCTGTGGTTCTTGTTCGAAATTCTTCTACTTATCAGGTGATGGTCGGTCCTTTGAACATCGATGAGTATGGTGCTGTCGGTGAAAAATTTAAGGATTATGGATTTAAGGATTCATTTGTCCGAAAAATAAAATAAGGATAACGAACTGTGGAGAGCAATCAGGAATCTGTTCAAAAACATTCTATAACTGGAATTAATATACAGCTTCTCAATGTTTTTTTTATTGTTATTACGGCGATTGTCTTCTGCTTTATTCTTATAATCTCAAATGCCGTAAACAACCGCTTTCTTGCAGTTAAAAATGCGCTTGATAAATTCATAGTATGTGAGCAAAGTTCCGAGCTTATCAAAGAAAGCTCTTCTTATCTCACGGATCAGGCGCGTCTTTTTGTTGTCACTCACAAAACTGATTATGTAAAATCCTATCTTGAAGAAATAAATGTTAATCGAAGACAGCACAAAGCCCTTGAAAATCTTGAAAAAGTGTGCTGTGAAAAGGATCTGGCCTTGCAGCGTCTTAAAATTGCATTGGAGCAGGGGCAGAGCCTGATTAACATGGAGCTTTATGCCATCCGTCTGGCATATTGTACCCTTGAAATCGATGAAATTCCTCCGCAAATCAGTGAAATTCCTATTCGTGCCATTGATTTGAACGTCTCAAAAGAAAAGCTCCAGGAAACTGCCATCAATAATCTTTTTGGTGAAGGTTATCTTATTTACAAAACACGAATTAATGAAAACTGCCGCCTCACAATCGCTGCGATCGAAGAACAGATAAAAAATGAGCTTAACCTCAATGCGAATGAGCTTGGTACGAATATTTCAAGACTTCGCCTGCTGTTCCTTGCATTGCTGCTCCTGAATGTGATTCTTTTCATTTCGTTTGCATATCTCATAATTCTTCCTCTTGAACGATTCAAGACTTCAATTGAAAATGACGAACGGCTTAATGTTATCGGCTCCCTTGAATGTAAGCACCTTGCCGAGAGTTACAACGAGATTTATGACCTCAAGGCTCAGAATGAAAAATCCCTGCTCAAAAAGGCTGAATATGATTCTCTGACAGGAATTCTTAACCGCCGGGCATTCGATCAGATTTGTCACTCTTCTTCCGAAAAGAAACAGCAGATGGCCCTTCTTCTTATTGATATGGACAATTTTAAGTACATCAACGATAATTATGGTCATGCGGGCGGAGATACAGCTTTGCGGGAACTTGCGCGTATTCTTTCTGAAACCTTCCGAACTGATGACTATGTAGCCCGAATCGGTGGTGATGAATTTGTCGTAATCCTTCCAAACTGTTCAAGGTCTGCATCAAACATCATTAAGCAAAAGATTTTGAATGTAAACGAAAAACTTTTGAATATTAAGGACAATATAAAACCGGTTTCGGTCAGTGTCGGTGTTGCTTTCTCTGATGAAGGATTTACGGATGATTTGTTCAAAAAGGCGGACAAAGCTTTGTATATCGTAAAGGAGAAGGGCAAGCGCGGCTGCGAGATTTACGAAGAGAATTATGTTACAGAAGTGTGATTCACAGATTTATATAATTGGAGCGGGATTTGCCGGACAGATGATTGCCGGTGACTTGCTCCGCAAAAAGATTTTTGGCTCGGTCGCGGCCTTTCTTGATGACGACAAAAATTTAATCGGAAAGCAGATTGAAGGTATTCCTGTCCTCGGTCCTATCTCTGAGGTTGCAAAGCTTTTGCGCTGCGGTCCTCTGGACGAGGCCATTATTGCCATTCCTAGCGCACCTACCGAAAAAATCCGTGAAATCTACGAAAACTTAAAAAAGGGCGGTTTTGCCCATATCAGGATTTTGCCAAGCGTAAGTCAGATTATTGACGGTAAGGCTCATCTTGTCCAAACCCGTGAAATCGACCCTCTTGATATTCTTGGCCGCACTCCGGTGATTATTCCCCTGCACGAAAGCCTTCAGTATTTGAGGGGAAAGCGCGTTTTGATTACTGGGGCCGGCGGTTCAATCGGCTCGGAGCTTTCACGTCAGCTTTTGAGCGGCGGGGCAGAGCGTCTTTATCTTTTTGGTCATGGCGAAAACTCAATCGTTCAGATTTACCGGGAACTTCATGTCCTGCAGCAGGAAGGTGTCGGTGAGGCGGCGACTGTCGTTCCCATTATCGGTGACATGAAAGACCGGGAATACGTCCGCTACATCATCGAAAAAACTCATGCTGATGTGATTTTCCACTGTGCGGCTTACAAGCACGTTCCCATGATGGAAGAAAATCCTGTCGCGGTTATCGAAAACAATGTGTTCGGCACAAAAAATCTTCTGGATGCGGCAATAGAGAGCGGTGTCCAGCGGTTCGTGCTTATTTCGACAGACAAGGCTGTAAGTCCTGTGAGCGTTTATGGTGCGAGCAAAATGCTTTGTGAAAAGCTTATCCTCCAGTACGCAAAAAAGGCGGCTTCAAACCAAAAATTCATGTTCGTTCGCTTCGGTAATGTTCTTGGCTCACGAGGCTCAATCCTTCCGCTTTTCCAGCAGCAGATAAAATGTGGTGGTCCTGTCACAGTCACGGACAAGGACATGGAACGGTTTTTCATGACGATTCCAGAAGCGTGTTCGTTGGTACTGGAGACTGGTGGAGTCGGAGAAAACAGCCGTTCTTATCTTCTTGATATGGGCGAGCCGCTTAAAATCATCGAAATGGCCCAGCAGATTATCAGATTCTCAGGCCTTGAGCCGGGCAAGGACATCGAAATAAAGATTATCGGTGCCAGAGAAGGTGAGCGTGTCTACGAGCCGCTTTGGCTTGAAGAAGAAAATCCTCAGAAAACCGACTACGAAAAGCTGCTTGTCCTCAAAAACATCGAATTCGGTGATGAAAAGCTGGATTCTCTCCTTTCAAAGCTTGAGCCAATCTGCTTCTTCAAAGGCGACAAAGAAAAATTCCGCAACAAGGAAATGCTGATTTCAATTCTGCGCCAGAACGTCCCTACACTCGATGAATATTATAAAATCACGAAGAAAGATAATTCCAAAAATTTATAGTTGAGTTAAAAAACGACGCGAGGGAGTGAAACGACTTACGAAAACACTCTGTTTGTGCTGCCGCGTAAGCGGTAAACGTATATAGTTACAAGCACAAACTGCGTGTAGCAGGCTAGCAAGCCTTCACAGCATAGCTGCTCGGAGAGTCACTCAAAATGCTCCATCGGAGCATTTTGCCGGCTACGCCGTCGTTCCCTAGCCTTCGATAAGTCGTTTTCACGACCGGAAGTCGTTTTTTAACTCTGCAACAAAATCTTGTTTATATTTCCTTATTTTTGCGTTATAATATTCACATTATGGCAGAAGTAAAAGTTCCGTTTTTTAAGCCGTCATTTTCTGACGAAGAAAAAAATGCTGTTTGCGATGTGATTGATTCAGGCTGGCTCACCACGGGCAAAGTTACCCATGATTTTGAATGTGAATTTGCAGAATACGTCGGCTCGAAACATGCGCTTGCGGTCAATTCAAACACAAGCGGAATGATTCTTGCGATGGAAGCGTGCGGAGTGCGTGAAGGAAAAGCCGTAATCACAACGCCTTATACTTTCGTTTCCACGGCGGCGAGCGCAGTTCACTTGGGTGGAGATGTTTTTTTTGCCGACATTGAGCGCGATTCATATTCAATTGACCCGGTTAAAATCGAAGAAATCCTTAAAAAAGATAGTGAGCATAAAATAGTCGCTATCGTTCCTGTTCATGTCGCGGGCAATTTATGCAACATGAAAAAAATCAATGAGCTTGCCCAAAAATATTCCACTCCAGGGCACAAAATCTACGTGATTGAGGATGCGGCTCACTCTTTTCCAAGCCCCACAAAAGATGGTTTTGCAGGCACTTTGGGTGATATCGGTGTTTTCAGTTTTTACGCCACAAAGACCATGACCACCGGCGAGGGCGGCATGATTACCACAAACGACGACTCTCTTGCCAAGAGAATGAGCCAGATGCGTCTTCACGGAATGAACCGCGATGCCTGGGACCGCTATACAAATCCAAAAGCAAGCTGGGAATATGACATCATAGCTCCGGGATTCAAGTCAAATCTTCCTGATGTGCTCAGTGCAATCGGGCGTGTCCAGCTCAAAAAGGCAAAGTCTTTTGACGAAAAACGCAAGAAAATTGCAGCACGTTACAACAACGCTTTCAGGGAACTGGACTTCGTGATTCTTCCGCCGGACGGTGAGGGAAACGCATGGCATTTGTATCTTCTCCATCTCAACACATCAAAACTCGACTGTGACCGAAACACTTTCGCGCAGGAATTGCAGTCGCTCGGAATCGGAATTTCAATGCACTTCATCGCAATCTTCAATTTCACTTACTGGCGCCAAAAATATCCTGATTTCAGGCCAGAAAATTTCCCGAACGCCGATGAGCACTCCAAAAACACGATTACGCTTCCGCTTTTCCCGGACATGACCGAAGAACAGGCAAAAATTGTAATTGAAGCTGTAAAATCTGTCGGAGAAAAGCATCATGTGCGCTAAGAGAAAGTCTGCTGCCAAAAAAAAGGTGATTTTCTCTGATGAATTTTATTCCGACATGAGTGTGCCGGAAATGCTTTACGCTGTCACAATCACAAGTCCTTTTTCTTGTGGCAGAATTGCTTCAATTGACTTTTCTCCAAACACAAAGATTCCTGAAAATTTCTATCTTATCACTTACAAAGATATTTCAGGTGAAAAAAAAATAAAAATCCTTGATACGGAAGTACCTGTTTTTTCAACTGGAGAAGTTTCTTACAAAGGTGAACCTCTTGCTCTTCTTGTCGGCCCTGATAAGGAAATTCTTGAGGAGCTGAGAAATGCAATTCGCGTTCAGCTGGATAAAACTGAACTTCAAAAAAATGAGTCAAGATTTGCAAGCGCGTACAATTATCTTTCTGTGTCCTTAAAAGACGGTTTCCCGATAGAACAGAGCGTAATTTCCTTGCGCAACACACTCAAAGACTTCTCAAAACCTCGTGAAATCATTGCAAAACGACGGCTGGTTGTTGGAGATGTCGAAAAAGTCTTTTCTGATGAAGAAAAAGCTGCTTTTGTTGTCGAAGGAAAATGGAACAATCACATTCGCTATAAATCAAATAAAGAAACTGAAGGATGTCTTTGTTATGTAAAAGGCGGAAATCTGCACATTTTTACTCCTTGTCAATGGATTAGCCAGCTTTCAAAGACTGTTTCTGACGCAACGGGCTTCCCAAAAGAAAAAATTTTCATTACGCGAACGCTTGTTTCTCATAAAACGACAAATAATCTGTGGTTTTCCGGGATAATTATTTCTCAGGCGGCTGTTGCTGCAATAAAAACTGGAAGCCCGGTGAAATATTCTCTCTCGCGTGCTTCTCAGGAAGAACTTCTTGAACGTCCGCCAGAAATTTTAATTTCACATAAAACGGCAGTTGATTCAAAAGGCATTATAACTGCCATGGACATTTCGATCGAATTTGATTCCGGGGCTTACAATCCTTGTGCTCAGGATATCCTTGACAGGCTCACGCTTGCAGCTGCAGGAATTTACAATTGCAAAAATGTTCGTGTGATTGCCAAAGCTTTTAAAACTCACAATCCGCCTGCATCTTTGCATTTGGCGATGATTGATTCATATTCTTTTTTTGCTGTCGAAAATCAGATTCAAAAAATTGCGGAAGTTACGGGGTTTTCTCCAGTGGATCTTAGACAAATGAACAAAGCTGGCGGATTACAAAAATCTACCAAGCCATTCACCTTTTCTTTTGGTCGTTCAAGTGACGCAATCAATGCAGTTGCCATAAGAAGTGATTTCAAGCGAAAATATGCTGTTTCACGCCTTGCCGAGCATAACAGGTATGAGCAGTCAGATGGTTCGATTTATTCTCCCCCGTCAAGAGGAATTGGCATGGCCTGTGCTTTTGATGGAAGCGGCTATCTGGGCTCTTTTTTTGAGAAATCCAATCTTTCGATGCAAATCTCAGTAAGTGAAGATAAAAAGCTGATTGTTCATGCTTATCCACCGTCAAATTCAATCCGCGAAATTTGGATAAAACTTATCACCGATAACATTGAAATCGATAAGCGCAATATTATTTTTACCAATGAAACAATTGAAGAGACTGGAAAAACAAAATCTTCTGCTCTTGTAATCCCAGAAACGCTTGTCGGTACGGTCAGCATAAAAACCATTTTGCTAAAAAAATGTATTGATTCAATAAAACGCAAGAAAATAGACGGCACGGCTTTTTCTGTAAAAAAATCTCTTTCACCGTCTCGTCTTAAACTCTGGAATCAGGAAGAATTTTCTGGAGCGCCATATTACAACACCGCGTTTGGAACATGTACCGTTGAGCTGGAATTAGATTCGTGTACATACCGCGAAGTTATCAAAAGAATATGCGTGATTATCGATGGAGGCAAGATTCTTTCTCCAAAATCGGCTGAAAATGCAGTGCATCGTTCAATTCTGCGATGCCTTTCCATGCTCGTTGATGAAGATTCTTTGCGCTGCCCGTCGATTTCCGTGCAGTTCATGCAGTCGGAGGAAGAGCCCAAACAAATCGGACATCTTGTTTATTCAGTCTTGCCTGCCGCATACACTTCGGCTCTTTCACAGGCCCTTGCGTTTACAGTTTCGGAGCTTCCATTGCAGACGGACTCGCTCTTTAAGATTTGTGAATATCATAAAAAATGAGGTTGAAGAATGAAAATTCCTGTGATACTTAACAGCGAAAGAGTGATTCTCGATGCGAAACCTGCCGAATCTCTTCTTGAGGTTCTTCGTCGGCAAGGACTTCTTTCGGTCAAAGAGGGCTGTACCAAAGGAAAGTGCGGTTCTTGTACGGTTCTTCTTGATGAAAAACCTGTCCCTAGCTGCATAATTCCTGTGGGAATTGTCAGAAATGCTTCGATTGAAACTCTAGAGTTTTTCTTGCTTACAAAAGAAGGTGAGGATATTGCTGCCGGATTTAAGCAGGCTGGGCTCAATCTCTGTGGATTTTGTAACAGCGCACGGATTTTTTCAACTTATGAACTTCTAAAAAAAGTTTACAGACCTTCTTCTGAGGATCTTGATAGGCTTGCGGATTCAATAACATGTAACTGCACGGACAAAAAATCTTTCATAAACGGCGTGATTTATGCAACAGCAAACAAGCATGAGCGGGAGGGACGAAGAAATGCCCTCATCTAAGACTTTTTTTTACGCAAAGAATCTGAATGACGTTTTTTATCAGCTCAAAAATATTTCTGAACTCAATATTGTCGGTGGCTGTACAAGTTTTGTCAGCAGGGAACTCCCAGAAAAGGCTCTTTCCATTCGAGATATTTCTGATTTAAAAGTGATTGACAAGCACGAGCGTTATATTGATTTGGGAGCTGCTCTTACACTTTCAGAAATCGAAGATTTGGGGGAGGCCAATCTTCCGAAGATTTTTTATGAAGCAATAACTACAATAGCGAACAGAAATGTACGGAATATTGCGACTGTTGGCGGGAATATCTGCACGAAAGATTTTTTCAACACTTTGTATGCGCCGCTGCTTGCTTTGGATGCACACCTTGAGCTTATGGAAGAAGATGATTCACACCTTCAGCCAATCATGAGATTTGATTCAATTCCTCACGGTATGATTTTGTCAAAAGTGCGGCTGCCTCTCGAAGAGTGGGAAATTTCTGTGTTCAGGCGGCTTGGGCCATCAGATACAATAAATGAACTTTCGGCGGGATTCGCGTTCCTTGCAAATTCCCAGAAAAATCAGATTTCTGATTTGAGAATTGCGATGACGGGAAGCTTTAAATTCCGTGACATTGATTTGGAAAACAAGCTGATTGGAGCGCATCTGCCTCTTTCTGCCACGGCAATTTCAAATTTCATGCTCGAAGCCGAAGATTTCTTTAACGAAGCAACCAAAGACAATAACTTGAATCCGATTTTAAAGAGTCAGTTCTGGAATTTGGTGAAATATTCGCTGGAGCAGCTTACTTAGGATTGCCACACGGATTTAAAGTTGCTACGCAGATTTGAAATTGCCACACAGATTCGAAATTGCTACGCAATTTCTTTAAATTTTTATTCCGTGTGGAAATTTTATTTGATCAGCATGCAGTCGCCGTATGAAAAGAAATGATATTTTTCTTCTACGGCCTTCTGGTAGGCGTTCAGAATGTGCTCGCGGCCTGCGAATGCGCTTACCAGCATAATCAGCGTGCTTTCCGGTGTGTGGAAGTTCGTGAACATCTGGTTTACGCACTTGAACTTGTACCCCGGATACATGAAGATATGTGTCGCGCTCGAACCGCCTTTTACGAATCCGTTTTCATCGCTCGCACTTTCCAATGTACGCACGCTCGTTGTTCCTACGGCAAGAATTGGACGGCCATCGCGTTTGGCCTGATTGATTTTTTCGGCAACATCAAAAGGAATTGTGTATACTTCCTCGTGCATTTTATGCTCTTCGATGTTTTCGGTGCGAACAGGCAGGAAAGTGCCCAATCCAACATGCAATGTTACGAAAACCCGTTCGATTCCTTTTTCATCAAGACGGCGGAACATATCTTCGGTGAAATGAAGACCCGCAGTGGGGCAGGCTGAACTGCCAGTTTCTTTGGCATAGACTGTCTGGTATCGCTCGCTGTCGGTGTCGTCGTCTTCACGGCGGATGTATGGCGGAAGCGGAATGTGACCATTTCTGCCAAACCAGTCGTCATCAAGACGAGAATCAAACTGAATTGTTCGGAATTCGCTTCCATTGTCGTTCTCGTGCTCGATTATCGTGCCGACTGAGCCGTCCGTGAAGCGGTATTTGTTCCCGGCTTTTACTTTTTTGGCCCCTTTGACCATCGTGTGCCACAAGTTGCCTTCTGGTGTCATCTGGTTTAGGAACATAAACTCCTGCTCGCGGCCACCTTGTCCTTCAACTTCGGAAAGTTTGATTCCGTAGCATCGGCTTCGGCGAACTTTTGAATTGTTAAAAACCATGAGCGTGTCCGGTGAGATTAATCCTGGCAGATCGTCCATCTTTAAGTGCTGGACTTCGCCTGTTTCGCGGTTGAGAAGCATGAGCCTGTCTTGCCCGCGAATTCCGCTCGGTTTTTGCGCGATGAGTTCTTCTGGTAAATCAAAGTAAAAGTCAGAAAGTTTCATAGAACGAAAGTTTATTCTTAAACCTTAAACTGGTCAATCTGTGAGCCAATTTCTGTGATAGAATCGTTCATTTTTGAAGAAATTCCGTTCAATGCGGCTCCAGTCTCGTTTATTTTCTTTGCTCCGATTGACATTTCATCCATGCTCTGCAGCATTGTAGATGTCGCGTCCTGAAGATTTCGTACTTCATCAAGAATTGCTTGATTTCCGACTGACATTTCGTGAGATGCTGTGCGGACTTCGGAAGTGCTGTCGTTCATAGCATGGAGAGCATCGTTAATCTGAGCCGAGCCTTCTGTCTGCTCTGCCATTGCCGCCTTAATCTGACGCACGAGCTGGTTTGTCTCGTTGATTTTTTCCGATACATTTTGGAATGCAAGACTTGATTCTTCGGAAGCAGAGACAACTGAATTGATTGAATCTTTGATTCCGTTGAGCTGATCTCCGATTGTTTTTGACTGAACTGTTGAGGTTTCAGAGAGTTTTCGGATTTCATCAGCGACTACGGCAAATCCCTTTCCAGCCTCACCTGCATGAGCGGCCTCGATTGCTGCGTTCATTGCAAGAAGATTAGTCTGGCTTGCGATTGATGCGATTGCAACGTTTGCTTCCTGGAGCATTGTTGACTGTCGCTCGATGTCCTCGATTTTTTCATTTACGTCACGCTGCTTGTCGGAACCATTTTTTGCCTGTTCTTCAAGTTCAGAGAATGAAGCTGCCATTTTGTCAACAGACATATTTACGGAGCTGATGTTGCCGATCATTTGTTCGACTGCCGCACTTGCCTGTGAGACGCCAGCAGACTGAGTTTCAATCATGCGCTCCAGGGACTCGATGTTTGATGCAATCTCATTGACTGCACCTGCTGTCTGCTGAACGCTTGAATTCTGGTTTGAAATCTGGTTATGAACGCTTTCGATGTTAGCGATGATTTCCGTGATTGAGCTTGCAGTATCATCAACGCTTGCACTCATGTCCGAGCCGACAGTTCCGAGGTTTTCTTTTGACGACTTGACCTTTGAGATGATTGACTGCAATTTTTCGGTAAAGAGGTTGAATCCTTTGACCACGTTACCGATTTCATCATTTGAAGTTACGGCGATTCGTTTTGTCAAATCAGCGTGGCCGCTTGCAATCTCCGTGATAGATGCCTCAACGAGTTTGAGAGGCTTTATGCTTACGGAAATAATGAGCGCGCAGAGAATTACTGCAATAATAAGAATTCCAGAAAGAACTGCCGTCATAGAAACGAACATTTTGTTGATTACGCCGAAATATTCGCTGTAAGGAGCCATACAGAATACGGCCCAGTCGCAGTTCTTGCCGACAGGCTGGTACGAAGCGACCATTGTCCTTTTACGCCAAGGCTCAAAGAATGTTTTGTAAGTCGTGTTGCCGCTCATTGCGTCAATGATTGCTTCCTGCATTCCACCTGTCGTGTCATTTTTGAGAATCTGGCCTTTAATTACGTAATCGATGTTTGAGTCCGCGACAGTTTTTCCTGTTTTCATGTTGATGATGAACGGATGGCTGTCCTTGCCGATATAGATTCTCCGGCACATTGCGGAAAGTGTATCACCGTGGAACACAGCGCAGATAACACCGATGATGTGTGTGCGATACTGATTATAAACTGGAACAGAATAGAACATAAGAAGCTGGTTTGTCACCGGGCTTATTGTAGGATCTGAAACGTAGCGGTTTCCCAAAAGAGCCTGCTTGAAATACTGGCGGTCAGCAAGGTTGATTGTTTTTCCGTCAGTCATGATGGTGGTACCGCTTTCATCATAAAATGCGATGTTCTCATAATTTGAGTCCGTTCTGGCTGCTTCTGAGAGAATAAAGTTTTTTTCTTGAATTGATGTGTTTGGTTCTTTGATAGCCGGCATGTTAGCAAGCACTTCAAGAAGGTGAAATTCACGGTCATTTGCCTGTACTACTTCTGATGCTACTTTTTCAGAAATTGTTGTGAGAGTCTTTTCGACCGAATTTTCAAGAGACGATTTTGACATTGTATAAGCGATGCTTCCCAAAATGATATTTGACAAAGCAACGATTGAAATAAGTAAAAGCATGAGTTTAGCTTTTAAGCTTTTGAAAATCATAGAACACCTCTGATATTATTGATAAAATTTAATTATAACTGCTTTTTGTTGAAATACTAATAAATTATTTCTTATTCAAACAGGCTGGGCTGGCTGCTTGTGGCATTTGTGCTGTATTCCAGTCCAAGATGCTGGTATGCCTTTGCCGTGACAACTCGCCCGCGTGGTGTGCGTTGTATCAAACCGCACTGAATAAGATAAGGCTCGTAGTAGTCTTCGAGCGTATCCTGAGCTTCGCCAATTGAGATTGCAAGCGTTTCCGCTCCTACTGGCCCTCCGCCAAAATTCTTGATAATCGAAAGAAGAATTTCGCGGTCGTAATGCTCAAGCCCCAGCGAATCAATCTGTAATTTTTTAAGCCCGTCTTCTGTGATTTTGAGCGTAATTCTTCCGTCTCCGTAGAATTGGGCGAAGTCTCTCATGCGGCGAAGGACTCTGTTTGCCACGCGGGGAGTTCCCCGGCTGCTCCTTGCCATCAAAAGGGCCGCATCATCATCAATCTTGCAATTAAGGATGGCTGCGCTGCGCTTTATAATAGAAGCAAGTTCTTCGTGCGTGTAAAAATTGAATCTCTGGATAATTCCGAATCGGGTCTGCAACGGCTTTGAAACCATACCTGCCTTTGTCGTAGCTCCAACCAGCGTGAATTTTGGAATCGGAATTCGAACCGTTCTGGCTGCCGCTCCCTGACCGATTACCCAGTCAAGCTCAAAGTCTTCCATGGCGATGTAAAGCATCTCTTCGATCGCAGGTTTGAGACGGTGAATCTCATCGATAAAGAAAACCGTTCCCGGAGAAATCGTTGAGAGAATGCCTGCAAGATCCTTGGGCTTGTCCAAAGCCGGGGCTGAAGTGACCTTAAAATCCGCACCAAGCTCATGCGCCGTGATTTCTGCAAGTGTCGTCTTGCCCAAGCCAGGAGGCCCGATTAAAAAAAGATGGTCGAGCGGCTCTCGTCTTTCGCGTGCTGCCTGAATGAACACAGAAAGATTTTCTTTAATCTCTTTTTGCCCCAAAAACTCATCAAGCAGTTTTGGTCGCAAAGAACCGTCCGCAGTGTCCTCGTCACTAGGCACATCCGCCCGAACGATATGGGTTGAGGCCTGATTGGCAAGCGATGCTTGAGACGCAAGCTGAGAAAATTCATTTATGTCTGAATCAAAATCTGTAACTAAATTCTTTGTAAAAGCCATATTTTAATTTTGCCACACAGATTCGATTTTGCTACGCAAAATCAGAAAAAAAGTATTTGAAGCCTCTTTTATGGAGATTCCGTAGGAATCTCGAATCCGTGTGGCATCCTTTTTCTACTGTGCCAGTGCGACAATCGCCCGCCTGAACAAGATTTCTTCTTTTGCGTCGCGCGTTTTGTCCTTGAATGCGACTTCACCGCCCTGTGGAAGTTCCCCGTTAAGTTCTTCGACAAGTTTTGAGATGCAGCTTTCGACATCGCGCTTGTCGTACCCCATGTTTGCGAGAGCAGAAACTACATCCGCATATTCGCCGCCACGGTTCACCACAACTTTTACGCCAGGCAAATCTTCGTCCAGCGTGAGCTTTCCCTTGAGGGCGAGAAGCATTTTTTGAGCTGTTTTTTTGCCAAGCCCCGGAATCTTCTCCAGTGCCGCAAGATCCCCGCTTTCAAGGCTCTGGATTAGCTGGTCACGCTGAATGTTGCTCATGATTTTGATCGCTGATTTTGGACCAACGCCCTCGACCTTGTTCAAGTCAAAAAACAAATCGCGGTCTTTGCTCGAAGCGAAGCCGAAAAGATTCATCGCAGTGTCAGTATGCTGCATCCATGTGAAAACACGTGCCGTCTCTCCAAGCTTTGGCAGATCGTCGAGCGTTGTATCAGGAACTATTATGTCCCATTCAATTCCGTTTGTTTCAAGGAATAATTTTTGCGGAAATTTACCTGTTATGATCCCTGTTAGCGAATTGAACATTATCTGACTTCCACCGTATATGTAATTTGCTTTTCCTTGCCAAGAATATCAGCCGCAACAACCATGATTGAGTTTTTACCTTTGGTGAGTGTGACTTCACCCAAAAATTGCTGCTCGTCGTTCGGATACATTACGCTTACGTCATAATTTTTTTTGCCGCTTACGCAAATTCTTCCGTTTGATTCTGAAAGTGTGTCGTATGAAAGTGATTCTGAAACAACTCCGTTGATGAATACTGTTGTTTTATAGGGCATCGCAATATCCTGCTTTTCGCGATAGAGCTGGTAGATTCCTGAAGGCATTGTTTTTGCTGTGCCCAAATCATAGCTCACACCTTTTTTGCTGATTGCTGTTACGTCTTTGATTGAAAGCGGAAGTTCCTTTCCGACACGAGGCATGAGGATACGAGGATTTACATAAGTGCGGTTTTTAATGTCGAGAACTTGAAATTCAAGGCAACCTTCGCCCTGCTGCCAGCTTGAAGTGCCGGTTGTGCCGAATGAAGTTCCTGTTTTGATGTCTGTCATAGAGTAGAGTGAAGGAAGATTCTCTGCATCAAGATTTGCGTAAACTGTGATGAGTGAATCTTTGTGAGAAAGAATTGCCGCATTTCCGAGCGTACTTTCAAAAAGCTCATCCTCATCATGCTCTGAGATTACAGCAAGAATCCTGCCGTCGTCCGCAGCCTTTACCTCCCTGCTTTCTGAAAAAACGAGGGAAGTTCCGATTGTGCCGCCCCTGAGCTGTGCAAAATAAGAATAAAATGAATCAGAAAGAATTTCGTTCTGAGGCCAGTCAAATGCAAAAATCGTTGAGATTGCAAGAGTTGCTGCAAGTGTAATAATCAGTTTCTTCATAAAAAATCCTTATCTGTGAATTATGTCGATTCTGGAAATCTTGCCGTCACGTCCGACAAAAAGAGCTTCATCTTTGACGGCAATACACGCGCTTTCGGCATCAAATGAGAACGAGCCGGCGAAAGCGTCAAATGATTCGATTGTGGAAACGGTGTAAGTTTTGCCTTCTTTGCTGAGAATGAAAATTTCGTTATTGCAGCCTGATTCCAAAATTGAAAGAATCCTTCCTTTGATTGGAATCTCTGTATTCTTGAAATTGCGGGTGTTTACGATACCGATTCCGGTTGCATTATTATAGAAGACTTTTTTTTCGTCTTTTGAGAATTTGATAAGAACCTGACGGTTTAATTCTCCGGTCATTGATTTGTAGAATACGATTGAAGTGTGAGAGCCGTAACTTGCATCAGTCTTTTTGGAGATTACGAAACGCTGCCCACCCTGACCTGAAAGCGTCGCAATGTATTTGGAGCTTTCGGAAATCGCCGCGCCCAAAATGACTTCGTATGAACTTCCGCCCGGCTGATATTGCTGCTTGATGTTTCCTTCGTTGTCAAATGCGATGACAGAACCGTTGGCATAACCCGTCACAATTCCTGTTTTTGATGATGAAAATGCCGTGAGCGGTGTGAAACCTTCGTATGTCCATGCCACCGAACCGTCGGAATTTAGTTTTGAAAAAGACGATCCGCCCGGAAGAAAAATGAATTTGCGGTCTTCGGTGAAATATGGAAAGCCGGTTACGTTGATTGCCCCGATTTTGCTTCCTGAAGGAGAGTTGATCTGCATTTCCTGAGAGGATGTTCCGTAAAGAGTATATGAATTGTCTGAAATCGTAGCTTTGTATGGAAAAGTAATATAGCTGAGAAGTTTTCCTTCGGGAGTGAAGTAACCGAGGTTCTGGCCAAGCTTGAAAGAGACAGCATTGTTGAAATCTTCGGGCAAGACTTCGGCTCCTTCGCCTTTTGTGTATGCTTCTAAGTCGATTGTCCACACAGGAACGAATTGAATTTCTGGTGAGAGAGGCTTTGAAGCGATGATGATATATAAAATTGCAAAAGCTATGCAAATTGGCGCAATTATTTTTACCTTTTTATCCATAATGTGATATTATAGAGAATATTAGATTATTGTTAAAGACTTTTTGAGATTTTGCAATTGTCAGATAAGGAGGCATAGTATGGAAAAAATCATTGTTACAGAAGAAAAACTTCATGAGCTGTTCGAGGCCGCGATGCAGGCTTCAAAATTGTCTTATTCTCCGTACTCAAAATTCCCGGTAGGGGCGGCGATTCTTACATGCGACGGACGTGTGTTTACTGGCTGCAATATTGAGAACCGTTCTTTCGGGCTTACGAACTGCGCGGAGCGGACTGCAATGTTCAATGCTGTTACCGAAGGAGCCACAAGAATTTCTGCGGTTGCGATTGCCACTCCAAAATCTGATTATCCTGTCGGACCATGTGGAGCTTGCCGCCAGGTTCTCACTGAATTTGGTGACGGTGATGTTCCTGTTGTTTTCGGGCCTAAAATCGAGAATCTTGTCAGAACAACTTTAGCTGAACTTTATCCGTATGACAGCCTTCACGAACTTGCCGATTAGATAATGTCGGAATTTTAAAAAAAACGCGGTTTTATTTCTTGTATTGCCTGTCTGAATTGTATGGCTTGACAAAATACCGTAAAGTTTGCAAAATAAATCAACTAATTCAAAATAAGGTAAAAATAAGGAGTAAAATCGTGGGAGACGATATTCTTACAATAGAAGAAGTTGCAAAATATCTCCGGGTTTCAGAGCGTACAGTTTATGATTGGGCTCAGAAGGGTGAGATTCCTGCTGGCAAAATTGGTACAGTCTGGCGTTTTAAAAAATCAGAAATCGAAAATTGGGTGAACGAGCGGCTTTCATCTTCACAGAAACCTGCTGAGTCGAGCCATGTCATTTCTGCAAAAAATATTCTTTCTCCAGACCGAATCGTGTTCATCGAGCATTCAACAAAGCATGATGCAATTGTGGAGCTTGCGCAGAATCTTGCAACAGCGCCTCAGGTAAAAAACGAAAAGGAGCTTGTTGAGGAAATCCTCAAACGTGAGGAGCTTATGTCAACAGCTATCGGCCGTGGCATCGCTATTCCGCACGTTCGCCTTTCATCAGTCACGGATCTGGTTATGAGCGTTGGTATCTGTAAGCATGACCTGCTTGATTTCCAGACAATCGATGATTCTCCGGTTCGCCTGCTTATCATGATTGCTGCCGCATACAATCAGCATTCATACTACTTGCAGACTCTCAGTTTCTTCAGCTCAAAGCTCAAAGACAAGGCTGTCCGCGACGCATTGCTTGACTGTAAGGATCCGATGCAGGCATATAACATTCTTACTACTGAATAAACAAAACCACGCAGATTCATTTTTTTTCTACGCAGCACAGTCTTGTATGTTTTTTATCGATATTTCGTAGACAGTCCGAATCTGTGTGGTATTCTTTTTTTGACTTCCACATACAATATTAATTTTGTATAATAGGCGCATGAAAAAAATTTTTTTGATTGTTTCATGCGTCTTTTCTTTTTTTATGATTTCATGTTCAAAATCAAATCAGGTGCATTCTGTTAATGAAAATGCACTTTTTACTCTCGGTTACGGAAATTTTGAGGACGAACTTAATCTTTTTGACCTTGCTCGTAACGGAACTATCTCCACTTATATGACCATGCGGGACGGTTTCTTCTATATTGCCAATGGTGAGGCAAAAAAAATCCTTGAGCTCAATTCTTACGGTGATTTGCTGAGCCTTTATTACAATGACGAGTATTTAAAAGATGTGGCGTTCGCCGGCAAAAATTCAATCAGTTCTACAAAAAAGGCAATTCCTTATCCTTTCAGCACGCTTGGCCCGGTTGCGGTTGATTCGCGCAAGTATATTTATGCCGTTGATACTCTTCCAACCGAACGCCAGGAACGTGATGCTTCAAACCGTCTTTTGCTTTCCCTTGTGGTTCTTCGTTTTGATTCAAACGGAAAGTTTATCGATTATCTTGGCCAGCAGGGGCCAGGAGGAACACCATTTCCTTATATCAAAAATATTTACACCACACGTGAAAATGAACTTGTCGTAGTCTGCACTACGAATGAAGGTCTTGTCGCATACTGGTTCAATATTGACGGATTCCTTTTGTACACTGTACCGGTTTCAAAAAATACTGTTCCAAAGCTTAAGACAAACGAAAACGAGGAAGCTCCGGCTTATATTTCCGTCGAGAACATTATCCCGGATTGTTCGGAGCATAAGCTTTATGTAAAAGTCGATTATTATATGGCTTCCATGGATTCAGCGCTCAAAGTGCAGTCTGGAATTGATTATTACACTACTTTTTTGTGTCCGCTCAATGTTGATACGGCGCTTTATGACGAGCCTCTTGAAATTCCGCCTTATGAGTATTCTGTTACAGAAAACCTTACCAAAGAAATTTACAACCTGCCTTTTGACTTTCTGGGCGTCACTGAAAACGGCTGGTTCTTCTTTATCGTTCCGAATGAGGAAGGCTTTATCGTGCAGATGGTTCAGCCGGACGGCCAGCGTATTGTAAAACGCGCGCTTTCTGTTGACCATTCAAAAAATCTTTATTACACGCTTTCTCTGAGCGGCAACGGAATCATTTCGGGGCTTTTCGTTCGTAATGATAATGCTCAGGCTGTATGGTGGCGCACTGATTCGCTTTTGGCGTCGTTTATCAACCAGTAGGGGTTTTTATGGATTTTTCAAAGATTGAGGAGACCCGCGAGGAAAATCAGAAACCCGAGGATAACCTTGTTTTTCATTATAATCGTGAGGAACGGCTCAAACGTGCTCCAAAAATCGTTCAGGATTATTATTCGGGTAACTTCAAGCCTTACAAAGGCGGTCTTTTAAAGTCGCTTGTCGCAACAAGAGGGAACAGGCTTCTCTTTGTTACGATTGTCTTCACTTTTGGAATTATTTTGTTCGTGAGATATTTCGGGCCGGAAAAGCGAAGCGGAACCTTGAACAAAGTCGATGTGTCTGTCTCGGCATTTTCTTATGAAGAGTCAGTTTATGCCAGCGTAAAATTCAATGAGGCTGGCAAAAAGATAAAGGCTGATTTTGAGGACGGCGTTCCAATTTATGCAACTGTTACGGCTTACGACAAGGAAGGAGTTTCCGTTGCGGAGGAAAAACTGACCGGAAAATACGACGGAAACGAAATTTTCTTGCGGACAACATTCTCTGATTATGATATAATAAAAATCGGTGCAGTCTGTGGCATGGGTGACGGGCTTCTTAGTTTGGAATCTCCTGTCGAAAAGCGTTAGCCGCGCTGTGCAAGAGAGGATTTTATGCTTCAGTTTTATTTTTTGTCAATTTTATTGAATCTTGTAGCAGGTCTCATTTTTATTTACGTGGTAAAAGACGAGGGGGAGACAAGCCTCGTTTTTTCTGATCCCGATGACCCGTTTGCTGAGGGCTCTTCTTCAACTTCTTCTGATTTCAATCCAGAAACCGATGACCTTGACTTGAACCTCGATGGTGAGTCTTCTTCTGCTTCTGAAACTTCAAAAAAATCTACAGAAGGCGGATTGGGTGCTCTCGCGGCGCCATTCCTGGGGGATAAAACCCTTCAGCTTGTGGTTGGAATTCTTTCGGCTCTCACAGGCCTCATGAAGCTTCTTTCTCCGATTCAGTATGACATTGCTATCATCGGCGACTTGATTCCTTCACTGGCAGGTCTTGCGGCCGGTGCGGTTCTTCTTTTGGACTGGTACCAGGAGCGTAGTGAAGTTGAGCTTGCTTTGCCGGAGTCAATTCAGGGAATTTACGAGGGTGGCCGTAAGTATCTCGGAATTTTCTGTATCATTGCGGCTGTGCTCCATTTCATCTTCCCAAGAGTGTTGTTTTTGTAAGAGTTCTTACTGCCGCACAGATTCGGAATTGCTGTGCAATTTCAATTATATTTTTAAAGAGTTTCCGTTTAGTGCTTTGGCACGACAAACTCGAACCTTTGTGGCATCTTAAAAAATATGAAAAATCAAATCGACATGACAGAGGGCGCGATTTTCCCGAAACTGGTGAAATTTTCCGTTCCTCTGATTCTCAGTTCTATTCTACAGCTTCTCTTTAATGCGGCTGACATTGTTGTCGTTGGCAGGTACGCGGGTGATAATTCTCTGGCGGCTGTCGGCTCCACAAGCTCCATGGTCAACCTTATGGTCAATTTCTTTATCGGGCTTGGCGTTGGCTGTAATGTCGTTGCTGCAAATTTCCTGGGCGCGGGCAAAAAAGAAGATCTTAACCGCACCGTTCACACTACGATGGTTCTGAGCGTTATCGGTGGATTTATCCTTACTCTCGTGGGAATCGCTTTTTCGCGGCAGATTCTGATCCTCATGGCTTCTCCTGCGGATGTCCTTCCTCTTTCGACGCTTTATCTCAAAGTTTATTTCGGCGGAATCACTGCGACTATCATTTACAATTTCGGGGCGGCGATTCTGCGTGCCAAAGGCGATACCAAGCGGCCCTTGTACATTCTTCTTGTTGCGGGTGTAATCAATGTGATTCTCAACCTTATTTTCGTTATTCCGTTAAAAATGGATGTCGCGGGGGTCGCTTATGCTACGGTGCTGAGTCAGGTTTTTGCGGCTTTTTGTGTCGTGTGGATTTTGATGCACGAGGATGAAGAATTCCGCCTTGATTTGCGCAGGCTCCGGCTCGACATTCCGATTCTCATGCGGATTATAAAGATTGGCGTTCCTGCCGGTTTTCAGAGTATGCTTTTCAGCTTCTCGAATATGCTGATTCAGTCTGCTGTGAATTCTTTCGGGGCTGTTATGGTCGCGGGAAACAGTGCGGCTCAGAGCATCGAAGGCTTTGTCTACATCTCGATGAACAGTTTTGCCCAGGCTACTTTGACTTTTGCCGGTCAGAACATGGGGGCGCACAAATTCGACAGAATCAAGCGGCTCATCGTAATCAGCGAGGCAAGCGTTGTTGTCGTTGGGCTTGTGCTTGGCTTTGCTGTCCTTTTCTTTGGGCGGCCTGTTCTTGAAATCTACTCAGAAAGCCCGGAAGTAATCGATGCGGGAATGCTCAGGCTTACTGTGATTCTTTCGACTTACTTCACTTGTGGCATGATGGACTCAATGGGTGGCGTAATTCGTGGTGTCGGGCATTCCATTCTTCCGATGATTATTACGCTGGTCGGAGCATGCGGGCTTAGAATCGTCTATCTCGCGACATTTTTCCAGATTCCCCGCTTTCACACGTATCAAAGCATTTTCTACTCTTATCCTATCAGCTGGGTGGTCACGTTCACTTTCTTGACCGCAAGCTTTGTATGGATTATGAAGGGGTTGAACGAAAACTAAATAAAATTATAAGGTATTTAAAAATGAAAACAAATATTAATCTTACCTCCTTTCTGCGGGATTTTTTTCTCGTGGAGACTGAATGCACACTTTCTTTTGCAATAATCGGAACCTTGTTTGCCCGTGAGGCGGCAATTTCTTATGCGCATATTTTTCTTCCGCTTGTATTTGGCCTTGTCTGCATGATTCCGTGTATTCCTGTGTATCTCAAAGAAAATATGACGATTCCGCAGGTTCTGGTTCAGCGTAGCGTTGAGCTTGTGTTTTTAGAGATTGTGTTCGTTGTTGCTTCAAAAATTCTTGTCGGTTCTGTAATCGGCTCAAAAGGTCTTGTTGCGGTTGCGATAAGTGTCGTTGTCTTTGATTTTTTTTCTTACTTCTTTATGTACAAGATGGAAAAAGCAGAGACTGAAAAACTGAATAAAAAACTCAATGAACTTGCGGCAAAAAAGCTTGAGTCAGAGAATAAAGATGGCGAAGAGCATAAATCTGATGTTCCTGCTGATAAAAATCTTAAAAATATCGAGGCATTCGGTGAGCACGATTGCAAAGTTCAGCTAAAACTTGATGAGATTCTTTATTTTGAGGCGGACGCTGAGCAGGTGTTTGCATACACTGCGGATGAAATTTACCAGATGAAATTGCGTTTGTACCAGGTTGAGTCGATTTCAAAAACTGCCGGAATAATTCGTGCGTCAAAATCATATCTGGTTAATCTGAATAAAATCCAGTCTGTCCGTACGGCCCTCAACAGTCGTCTTTATGCAAAAATGCCCAACGGCGAGGAAGTTTTGTTCAGCCGAAAGTATGCCCCGGTATTAAAAGAAGCGATGCTTTCATAAAATTTATGGGAATCTCGAAAAACTTCAGCTTTTCGAAGTTTCCTTATATTTGCGTTAGATACCCGACTTAAAATTTAAATATTGAAAACTCCCTCGCAATGTGATATTCTTCTTATTTATAAGACAAAAAACGTTTTCTTACAAGAAAATGACAGTTTGTAGCAACGGACTTCGGCTTCTTGTGTAAGCGTTTCGGGTCTAATCTTTTCTATACTTTTATGTAAGGAGCATTACATGACTTACACTGCAGAAGTGGAACATATGTGTCCTTTGGCTAAGGGCGCATATCATGGTCCTGCCCCAATCCCTGAGGAAGGCGAGTGGGTTCAGGTTAAAAAAATCGAAGATGTATCTGGATTTACACATGGTATCGGCTGGTGTGCACCACAGCAGGGTGCTTGCAAACTTTCTTTGAACGTTAAGAACGGTATCATCGAAGAGGCTTTGGTTGAGACAATCGGATGCTCAGGCATGACTCACTCAGCTGCTATGGCTTCAGAAATCTTGATTGGAAAAACTTTGCTTGAAGCTCTCAACACTGACCTTGTTTGCGATGCTATCAACACTGCTATGCGCGAGCTTTTCCTCCAGATCGTTTACGGACGCTCACAGTCTGCATACTCAAAAGACGGTCTCAAAGTTGGTGCTTCTCTCGAAGATTTGGGAAAGAACCTCCGCTCACAGGTCGGAACTATGTTTGCTACTCGCAAAACTGGTCCTCGCTACCTCGAAATGACAGAAGGCTACGTTGAGACATGTGCAATCGACAAGGACAACCAGATTATCGGTTACAACTGTATCAACTTCGGTAAATTGATGGACGCTCTCAAAGCTGGCGTTGAGCCAAAAGAGGCTATCGAGAAGGCTCGCACACACTACGGTCGTGTAACAGCTGATCAGGGCATGGTTAAACTTATTGACCCAAGAAAGGAATAAGGAGAAGAAATATGGCATTATTTGAAGATTTCGCAGGCCGCATTCCTCAGGTGAATAAGGCTCTTAAAGAATATGGTTTCAAAGAGGGCGAGGCTGGTCTCAACGAAGCTCGTGACCTCTGCAAAGCTCGTGGTTTCGATCCATACGAGATTTGTCAGTCTACACAACAGATTTGTTTCGAGGACGCTAAATGGGCTTATGTTCTCGGTTCAGCAATCGCTATCAAAGAAGCTGAGAAAACAGGCGACAAAACTGGTTCTACAGCTGCCGCTAACATCGGTAAAGGCCTCCAGGCTTTCTGTCTTCCAGGCTCTGTAGCTGATGACCGCAAAGTTGGTCTCGGACACGGAAACTTGGGCGCTCGTCTTCTTTCTGAGGAGACACAGTGCTTCGCATTCTTGGCTGGCCACGAGTCATTCGCAGCAGCTGAGGGCGCAATCAAAATCGCTGCTAACGCTAACAAAGTTCGCAAGAACAAGCTCCGCGTTATCTTGAACGGTCTCGGAAAAGACGCAGCTCAGATCATCAGCCGAATCAACGGTTTCACATACGTTCAGACTAAATTCGACTACTTCAACGGCGAGGGTACAGACAAGGCTCTTACAGTCGTTAAAGAAATCCCATACGGTTCAAACCCAGACCGCCTCATCGTAAAATGCTACGGTGCAGACGACGTTCGCGAAGGCGTTGCAATCATGTGGCACGAGGATGTTGATGTTTCTATCACTGGAAACTCTACAAACCCAACTCGCTTCCAGCACCCGGTTGCAGGCACTTACAAGAAGGAGCGTCTCCTCGCTGGTAAGAAATACTTCTCTGTAGCTTCTGGTGGTGGTACAGGTCGTACATTGCATCCTGATAACATGGCTGCAGGCCCAGCTTCATACGGCTTCACAGATACTTTGGGTCGTATGCACTCAGACGCTCAGTTCGCGGGTTCTTCATCAGTTCCAGCACACGTTGAGATGATGGGCTTCATGGGCATGGGCAACAACCCAATGGTTGGTTGTACAGTAGCTTGTGCTGTTGCAGTTGCAGGAAGCTTCTAGTGAGAATTCCTCACGGAGTTTAGGAGTGCACAGAGAGCACTCTTAGGCTCAAAAATAAAGCCTCAGTTGCATTGCTTTTACGAGCAGTGGGACTGAGGCATTTTATTTTGTTACTATAAAAATATCTCTGTGAACTCTGTGCCCTCTGTGAGGAATTTATTAATCTGTGTAATCTGTGACATCTGTGGTTTCTTCTTTTTCTTCCACTCTATAAAAATATCTCTGTGAGGAATTTATATCTCGTATTTTCGAGTAATCAGTCTTTTTTCGAATTCATCATGCTCAAGTGCTTTGTCAAACAGAAAGCCTTGCGCCATGAAGCAGTTGTTTTCTTTTAGGAATTCGGCTTGTTCTTTTGTTTCTACTCCCTCGGCTATTACTTTGATGCCAAGTTCGTGAGCCATGTTGATTATTGAGCGGCTTATTACGCGGTCGGTTTTTGCTTTTTGGTCATCGCCGGCGGCTACGTTGTCAATCAGTGATTTGTCCAGCTTGATGACATCCGGGTTGAGATTGCGCACGAGGCTCATTGATGAGAAGCCTGTTCCGAAGTCATCGATTGAGATTTTGAATCCAGCTGCTTTCATGGTGTTTACGAAACGCACGAGACGGTCAAAATACTGGTAATCAGAAAGCTCTGTAAGCTCAAGCTCCAGATATTTTGACGGGACATTGTATTTTTGAAGGACGGAGATGATATGATTCTCGAAATTTTCATCGGAAAGATGCAGCTTTGAGAAGTTCGTTGAGATTAGGACTGGTTCAATTCCTTTGTCCATCCATTCACGGATATTTTTGCACACGACCTCAAGCACGTAAAAATCGAGGTTTTTAATTGTGCCTTCTGCCTCAAGAATCGGGATGAACTCTGCCGGAGTAATCAGCCTTTGTGCGTACCAGCGGGAAAGAGCTTCGCAACCGCAGAGCGTGTTTGTGATCAAATCAACCTTTGGCTGGTAATAGACTTTGAATTCGTTTTTGGCGAGAGAATCCATGAACATATTGGAGATACTTTTGTCGTGTATTGCCTTTTCAAGCATTTCCTGCCGGAAGAAAATAATGTCGTGATGGCGGGAATGCCGTGCCGTATCAAGAGCGACTGCAGAATTTGACATGATATCGCCGAATGTTGTTTCTTCGTTGGTTTCGTAGATGCCTGCGCGCACGTTGATTTTGACATCTTCGACCGTGCCTTTGTTATTGACAGAAATTGATATTCCTTCGATGAAGCGGATAAAGTCTTTGAGTTTTTCTTTGGGTGTGAGGACCAGAAAATTGTCGCTTCCGAGCCTGGCAATATAGCCTTGCTTTTCCAAAAATCCCTGAACCATCATGCTGTACTTGCGGAGGATGATGTCACCGTTGTCGGTTGTTACTTTTTGATTGATGTATTTGAAATTCTTGAAATTGAGAAGAATGACTGAATAATTCTGGATTTTTTGCTGTGACAAAATCTCTGCTACGACTTCCTGCAATCCGTGCAGATTGAGCGCGCCTGTGAGGGAGTCGGTGATTTTGACTGCCGCCATGATATTCAGAAGCCTGATGCGGCTGCAAAGAATGTATGACAGGTCAACATAGCTGTCAATCAGCTTTTTGTTTTCTTTTGTCCAGATTACGTCAGGAAGAAGGTTGGCCTTTAGCTTGATGAATCCGTTTTCTTCGGTGAAGTAAAATTTTTCGTATGTGTCGGAATTGAATCCTTTTGGATTCGTGTAGCTCAAAATCTCAGTGTTAAGGCCCAGTGGCTCATAGACAGTCTGAGGATTTGAAACGGTGACAGATAGCCTGCCCAGCTGAAGATCGTCTGCAAAATCAGAGACAGTCTCCTGCAGAAAATCATTCATTTCCTGCAAGGTGTAGCCTGATTTTTGGGCTGTAGAGATGAAATCGCATAACTTTTCGCTGGCAAAAAAATGTTCCAAAATAATCCTCTTTAATACTATTTTACAACAGTTTTTCTATTTTTCAATAAAAATGTTAATGCTTTCTCTATGCTCTATTGATTTTTATTGCGTTTTTTAAGACAATTGTAAACTAATAAAAATTAGGACTATATGGAAAATAAAATCTTAACATTGGCATATCTAGAAACCTTGTCTTCTGCAGATCTTATTGCTCTTGCAGACGATTACGGAATTGACATCCCTGACAATCTTAACCGTCGGTTTATAATCGGGGAGCTTCTTGAAGTTGCTCAGGAATCTAATCAGCCGGTTGCAAAGGCTCCGGCAATGAATGAAAACGGTGATATTCCTTCAGAAAGCACGGATATTCCTTCTTCATTCAATGAAACAGAGCTTTCTGTGATTCTTCGGAATCCTGCCTGGGCGTTTGTTTACTGGGATATCAGCAACGATGCGCTCAAAAAGATTTCGGAGTCTGCTCGTTTCAAGAACATGGTTCTTCGGGTTTCATATTTTGAAAACGAAGAGGATTCAACTCCTGTCGATTATTATGATTTGCAGGTTTCTTTGTCAGACCGCAATCAGTATATTCTCCTTGAAACCGGGCGGAAGTTCCTGCGCGTTGATCTGGTCGCATTCTTTGTGAACGGAACTTATGACAGTCTCACGATTTCTAAAAAAATTGCTCTTCCTCAAACACCTGCAATCTTCTCCAAAGCTTTTCCAGGGCAAGAGTTGGATGTTCCAAAAATCCTTGAGGTTTCCGGCATAAAAAAATTGCTCAAATCTCACTATGAAAAATACAGACAGTCTTTTGTGGAGTAGAGTAAATGGCTAAAAATCTTGTTTTAACAATAGTTGGTCATCAGGGATATATCCGACATGATGATGAAAAACAATATGCGCTCCAGAATGACATTCTTTTCGGGGCTATTTCCCAGACATATCTTCCTCTTGTGAATATGTTTCACCGTCTTGAAAACGACGGAATAGATTTCAAGCTTGCTCTCGTGCTTTCTCCTTCTTTGTGCTCACTCCTTGATGATGATTTGATTAAGTCTCAGTACATAAACTGGCTCGAAAAGCGAATTTCCTTTGGTGAGGCTGAAGTTGCTCGTCTTGCTTCTGACAATGAGCTCCTTAAAAATGCGGAGTCATGCCTTGCAAAAGCCAAAAAAGATTTGGCCGATTTTACTCAGGTATATTCCCAGAATCTCATAAAAGAGTTTGCATATTTTGCGGGCAAAGGAAACCTTGAGTTGCTTGCTACTTGCGGTACTTATGCGTTCCTTCCGCATTTTGGTGATATGACAGAGATTTTAAACGCGCAGGTTGAAGTCGGATTGTATTCACACCGCCATTATTTCGGCATGAATCCAGAGGGCTTTTATCTTCCGTTTATGGGGTACACTCCAGGTATCGAGCAGGTTCTTCGTTCTTACGGTTTCAAATATACAATCGTGGATATTCGTTCCATGCTTTTCAGCGAAACACTTCCTGAGAACGGTATTTTTTCTCCTGTCCGATGCAATCTTGATAATACGACTAGCCTTTCAAAATCTTCTCTCGCTCTTTTCTGCCAGGATTCTGACACTCCTGAAGATATTGTTGGTGAAAACGGTTTTTCTTCCAATCCTGTATACAAAAATCAGGGAAAGGATGCCGCTTACGAGCTCCCGTTCCAGAGCCTTGTCGATTCCGGGCTCATTGATGACGGAATGCCGCGTATTCCGTCTTATTTCCGCTACTGGAACAATTCTGAGAACGGCGCATACAATGAAGATGATGCAGTCATTCAGGCTCACAAGGATGCGATTGCTTTCTTTGAGGCCAAAAAAGCCAAGCTTGATGCTGCCGAGGAGTGTCTTGGTGAAAAGCCAGCTTCTCTCCTTTGCGTAATCGATGCCAAAAATATCGGTCAGGATTGGGCCGAGGGATGTATCTGGCTCGAAAGTCTTATTCGTGAAACTTCGGCTTCTGACATCAAACTTTCAGGGGCGGCTGCTTTAATCGGTAATATATTCTCTTTGCAGAAAATCACTCCTTATCCTGGAGCCGCACAGGGCAACAGCTATGGCGAAGATTTGCTTGACAGCTCAAATGACTGGATGATTCGATATACTCGCAAAATGAGTGAGCGAATGGTGGATTTGTCAGACCGCTTCCCGAACGAAACAGGACTGAAGGTCCGTCTCCTGAACTTGGGCGCACGTGAGCTCATGCTTGCCGAAAGCGGTGAGTGGAGCAAAATGATTCATGATGGTGATTTCCCGGAATATGCCGCAAAAAGATTCAAAGAGTCTATCAAAGCTTTTATGATTGTGTTTGACGCACTCGGCTCAAATACCGTAAGCACTGAATGGC
This sequence comes from uncultured Spirochaetaceae bacterium, assembly GCA_902785455.1. Lineage (GTDB taxonomy): Bacteria > Spirochaetota > Spirochaetia > Treponematales > Treponemataceae > Treponema_D. Next base: position 43,769 of record CACZYY010000001.1, on the reverse strand, counting down.
TCACCAAACTTGAAAAAGAGCACCTGATTTTCCCATGGATGAACTTCAGGATGTTCTCGCCAAAGAAATAGTCTTATGGAAGCACAGGTTTGTTTAATAGAAAATAAATCTGTGTTTTTTTTTGAATGTCCGTTAGTATTCTTCAAAAGAGATGTTGTACATGTCTTCAAGCTTGCTTTTCTGCTTGTTGAAGTTGAGTGCGGCATCCCTTGCCTGAATGGCTGGCTCAAACTTTATGCAAAGAGGTGATGAGGCGGCTTTTTTTATTGCTTCTTCCCATTTTATGATTGCCTCGCTGTAGTAGCCTTCGGAATAAAATTGAAGCCCTTCGAGATAAAGCTGGTCAACCTGAGCCATCGTAGCTTTTCTGCCACGATCCCCGAAAGTCATTTTTGCACTCAGACTGATGTGGTTCACAGGATTTGCTGATGTAGTTAAGTCCAGCGTGTAGGCCACATCCATTTTGATTCCTTTGATGTCAAATTCACTGCCCAGACTGAACCTTGGGTTTGCGCCTTGCAAGAGAAATCCACACTGGAAAGCGAAAATCGGCGTGAGTTTAGCTTCGAGACCTGTGGCGAATGAAAGCTTGCCGCTGGAAGAAAAATTGCTCAGAAGAACCGGTTTACGTAATTCGCTGGTTATCATGAGCCTTGCGAAAGGTCTGTAAGAAAATCCTGCTGAAATTCTGGCGGGAGTGTCATCGTCTTTTTTGATTGAGGATCCGAAACCTGTGAGGGATGCGCCAAAATTGTTGAGAGTGAGGGCAAGCTTGATATTTGGTTCCCGGTCCTGATAAAACTTGAGGGCGTTGAAACTGGCCATTGCACCAAGATCACCCATGATACCGAGGGCGGACTGTTCCAGACCTGAGCCTGAGATTATTGAATCGTCGCGGTTGTCGGTGTAATCTGGAACGCTTCGCCATGCCAGTTTTAAATTTGCGCCTGCGGAAATTCCTCTGAAAGTGTAGCCGGCCAAAAAGGTGTGCGAAAGGTTGAAGGTAGCTGATGTCTCGCTGTAATAGCTTCCTGCTACCCTGTCACCATAAAGATTGTATTCGCTGAACGGAACGTAAAAGCATTTGAGTTGCGCGCCATAACCTGTATTGCCGTTACGGCGTGTGAGGGCAAGTGTTTCAAGGGCAGAATCTGCAATCCATGCGTTGTGAGAAAGTGAAATTTCTGTTTGATTGAGAATTGCGCTGCCAGCCGGGTTGTAATCAAAGAATGTGGAGTCGTCGCAGAGGGCAGAAAATGCCGTTCCAAGAGCCTCTGTGCGGCCGCCGCATGGAATATTCATTGAGCGGAAGACCGTGGTTCCTTCGTTTGGATCAACGGAAGATGAAAAAATATCTGCAAGCGTGGATTGTGTGTCCGTTAAATCCAGGGCCTGGATTTGTGTGAGAAAAATAAAAAAAACGCTTATCGAGAAGATTTTTTTCATCATATTATATTATAATACATATTCGGATAAATATCTCGCTAAACTTATTAAAAATACCGAAAAATAGAAAGGGAGGCGTGTCGCTTGTACTAAGGAAATGCCAAAAAGACATTTAGCCTTGATTTTGATTATTTCTCTTTTCCTTTCCTCGATTCTTTTTTCAGAAAATGCTGAAAGTGAGGCCGGGGATGTTTTGTCCCTAAAACAGATAGATCTTCTTATCGATACGACCGCATACAACGACGCCCTCAAAGAACTTTCAAGATATATTGCCGCTCATCCGAACGATTTCGACCGTGCGCAAAAAAGAATTTCCCGCGTAATGAAGCTTCGTGAGGAATACAACAATGGAGCCGGTGCCCTCGTGGATTTGATTCGGAGCAGCGATGAGTCAAAGGCGGAAAAACTTTCAAAAATTGCAGAACTTGAAAATTCCGAGCTCGATTCAAACGAGAATGTGATTGAATTTACGAACCTTGCCCGAAGAACCGTAACTTTGGGCGAAGTCCTGATTCTTTACGATAAAATAATGCGTGAAGGCGTTGCCCTTGTCAGAAAAGAAAAATTTTCTGAGGCTGCCGTAAAATTTGAGGAAGGTTTTGCAATCAAAAATGAAGTTTCGGATATTGTTTTTGATACGGGAAAGCCTGTCCTTGGTGCTGAAGGAATTCCTGTTGTGTACGAATCTGACATCACGGAGCCTGTGCGTCGTTCAGTTGGCAATGTCCGAACTCTTGTTGCCGGAAATTTAGTCTCTGCCAGCATGGATGCAAGAATAAATGAGTGCGAGAAAGCATTCAACGAATATATAAAGGCAATTTCGGCCAGGGATGTAACCGCCGTTTCGTCTGCCTTAAAAAACGTGAACACAGCTTTTGAAAAATATGCCGCTCTTCGTAACAAAATAATCGCAGAAGTGAATGTCCTGGATCGTGCTGACAGCCTTGCAAACGAGAGAAATCCGTTGCTTGGCGGAACTTCTTACATCACTTTCCACAAAAAATTCATTCTTGGTGATGAATCAAATCCTGACACTGGCATAATCGGGGCTTTTGACGCTTATTTTAACAGCAGAGTAGAACGAATGAAGGAAAAAACGAACGAAGCGGTTTTGGAAAGCCTCAACACGCTGCTAAAAAATCTTCCTGAAGGCAAAATTTATTCTCTGGCAAATAAAATCGATGCTGAGCAAAAGAATGTCTCCGTTGCAAAGATGTATTCTCAGTTCGCGCGTTATGTCCATGACTTGTATAATCTTGAAAAAAATACTGATGGAACGACTGTAGGGGAACTGCATTCAGGTTATGCTTCTTCGATGAGATTTGTCAGTGAATATCTTTCAGATTTGTCGCTCGCGTATAAAAGTGCACAGGAACTGGCTCATGAAAAGGCAAATCCTGAAAAAATCGACAAAACCGATTTCTCTGAAGAAGTTGTCGCGTATAATCTCAAAAAACTTCTTCGCTATGAGCAGATAAAATCTGATTCAAAATCTTATATTACGCTTGTCAATGAAGAGCAGAAAAAACAAAAAGAATATTTTGACAGTAAATCCGCTCGTGAAAAAGAAATTGAGGAGCTTCGCAGGATAAGTGGCGGAAGACTCAAAATTTCGGGTACCAGAAAACGAACTACAGCAGGCGTGCAGATTTCTGATAATCCGCTTGATTTCCGAAAATACATTGGCTATTTTGTATCTCTCAATGACCAGAATCTTAAAGAAGCGACGAACCACGCGAAAGGTCTTTGGGGCTACATTGCTATTGCATATTCAGATATGGCCCAAAAAGATTATGACCATTATGAAAAACTTTGCGCCGATACAGAAAATCTTTTGACTGGCGGAAAAACAGCTTCTTCGGATGACGGATTTTCTTCTGAATTTATAAAAAAATATCCGATCGAGGCAAAAGATTCGGCGCTAAAAATAAATCAGGAGATTATACGCAAAAAGGCAGAGCTTGTCGAAAAACGTGAGCTTCTTAATGGTGGAGAAGAATACCGCCTCTCAGAAAATGATTTTAACAATGGATGCCAGGTCATGGACAAAATCATTGTGGATTTCGATTCGCTTTATGCAAAAAATCAGGCCGTCGCTGATGCCGCGATTCCAAAAATCAGGGATTACGAAAATCTTCTCAGAAATGCTGATGAACAGTACGAAATCGCTCTCAGAGCCTTCAAAAAAGAAGATTTTGACAATGCGAACAGTGCTGTTGACTCTGCCTCAGAAAAATATGCCGGTGCACTGGATATCGAATATTCCGAAAAAATCCGCGCGATGCGTGAGGAAACTTTGAATGAACTTGCCGTAAAAATCCAGAGGGCGGAGTATGAAAAAGTCTTGCGGGAAGTTTTCGCGCTCAAAGATAAGGCCGCAATTGCTTATTATTCAAGTAATTTTGACGCGGCAGAAACTCTTTTGGTTACGGCTCAGTCAAGATGGGCAAAAGTCAGCACTGATGAGGATGCAGAAATCGAAGATATGCTCAACATTGTAAAGACAATCAAGAGCATTGAATATGGCCGTGTTTTGCTTCAGTCAGATCCGCATTATCCGGAGCTTTCGTACAGCCTTGATATGGCAAAGCAGAGTTTTGAAAAAGGCGTGAAAATCAAAAAAGATGGAAACACTGAGAAGGCGAACGAAGCGTTTAATCTTGCGCTCACGAATATCCGTAACGTGCAGAACGTTTATCCTCTCAACAAGGAAGCCAGACTGATTACGCTTAAAATTCAGCAGGAACTTGATCCAGAAGGTTTCCCCCGGCAGTTTGAGAACCAGTACAATGCTGCCCGCCTAAATTCCAACAAAAACGAACGGCTTGCCGATCTGGAAGACCTGTACGCGATTAATCCGAAATATCCGGGACTTGCCCAGGAAATTTATGATATAAAAGACTCGTTGGGAATGTTCCCGAAGAAGGAAGTCAAAAAAGAGGTCAAACGCTCAGCTGACTCAAAAATTGCCGAAGCCAAAAAAGCATTCAGGGATGCCGGAAGTGATGAGGCAAAGCTTAGTCGTGCTCTTGTGCTTGCGAATGAGGCGATTGCGATTGACGGAACAAGCAAGGCTGCAAAGGAACTCAAGCTTCAGATTCAGCTCAAAATTGGCGCGAGCTCAACGGCAATCCTTTCTCAGAATGACGAAAAGATGTATGCTGAGGCGGCCCGTCTTTTTAACCAGCGGCGATTTGCCGATGCAAAAGGTATAATGGACAATCTTTTGAAAGGGGCTGCTGCCAAAAAAAGCCGCAAAGTAATAGATTTGAACAACCGACTTCTTAAGAGACTGTAGGTATATGAAGTTATGAATTGCCAGATAGATTCGAGATTGTTACGCAGTCTCAAGCAAACAAATTTATGTGATTCTCCATTGATTTTATGCAGCAGAATTTTTTCTGTAAGGCGATTTTTTAAATATATACTGTTTTTTGCGATTCTTCTTGCTGTTCCATACCTTCATGCGCAAAACAAAGAAACTTTTTTCTGGGATTCGGTGGAAAGTCTTTCCGGCAGAAATTATAATAATTCCAAAAATTCTTATTTCCCTGTCGCACTTTACGATGCTCATAACGCATACATTTTCTATGAATCAGTGGACAAAGCCCGGCAGGAAATAAAAATCTCATGGCGGCAAAAAAAAGACAACCTGCTCTGGTCTGATACGTTCAGCTTAAAGGACAGTTTCAAATACTACGGCGACAGCGTTCCTGACATGTATTCGGCGGCCCTTTCTCCTCTCGGAACGATCGCGGTTTCTGTTATTGATTCATCTTCTGCGAACGGTGTAATCAAAGTCTATTCTTCTTCGGACAGCGCGGCTTCATTTTCGGAATTTACGTTCCCGCCTCAAAAAAAGCAGATTACATCATCACGAATCTTTTCTTCGGGAGACGGCTCTTTCATTCTGTTTATCTCGCTTGGTGAAGGAAAGCAGAGCCCGACCGAATCTTCGTTCTCGATTCTGTATTCTGAGTCGGCTGACGGCAAAAAATGGTCTGCCCTTAAGTTCTTTAATCCGGCTTCAGCGATTTCAAATGCATTTTCTCCTTTTTTTACGAAGATCAACGGGAATGATTTCGTTTTCTTTGAAGGCTGGAATGCAAAAGATTCGACTACTTCGCTGATTTATGCGTCTACGAGAGCTCCTGGCGGAATCTGGAGCGAGCCGTTTATTGTCACGGATTCATCTTCAATGCCGGACAGTTCGTATTACCTTGATTTTAAGAACTTCCGTCCTTTTGTTCTTTCTGACGGGCAGAATACGAAAATTATTTGGGAACGCACCTCAAAAACAGGAAGCACGGCCACTGTAATGGTCGCGCCTCTTTCTTCTGAGGGAAAAATCATAGACCGGGCTGATGTTGAGTCATTGAATGCCTTCGGAAATGGTCGCCGGCCGTCATTGTTTTTGTTTCACGATAAATTTTTTGCGCTTTGGTTTGATGACCGGAACGGCGTGAACAATGTTCATCTTGCGGAAAACCTTGGCGTTCAGTGGACTGAGGTTGATTCTATTCAGCTGCGGCAGGATAAAAAGATTTCTTCGAGTTTTCCTTGTGCGTTCATCCTTGCAGAAAATTCTTCGCTTTGTCTTGCCTGGCAGGAAGATGCTTCTTCGACTTCAATTTCAATGCTTTGTGAGGATTACAGGGCCTCAAAACCTGAAATCTCTGCCCGAAATTTCAAAATCGGAAAGCGGGGTGGTGAAAAAAATCCTTCCGTGCGCGTTGTGATGCCAAAAGATATATCAGGAGTAGAAGGCTGGTCTGGAATTTGGACGACTGACAAAAATGCCCTCCCGGAAAAGAACGTTTTTTCTTCTCAGTACAGAAAAACCAGCGACAATGTGATTTCTGCGAAAATCCCGGATGACTTAAAAACTGATGAAATCGTTTACTTTAAGGCCTGCGTGCTTGATAAGGCCGGGAACTGGTCTGAGACAGCGAGCCTTGAATATTATTACGATTGTACTCCGCCCAAAAAAGTTACGGAAATTTCTTTCGACAAGGATGAATGGGGATTTGCATCTTCGAATGACGTTGCGTTTTCATGGCAGAATGATTTGAGCGACACCGACGAGGTTGCCGGCTATTCCTGGACTTTGACTAGAATTGCTCCGATTGACAAAAATCTTGCTGTTACAAAATCAAAGAAACTTGAAATCTCACCCGAAGAAAGCTCTGAAATTCTTTCGGCACTTGTTGAGCAGAATGAGGAAAATTTTTCCCGTGCAAGGATTCCTGCTTCAAAAATCGCTTCGTCAAAATCAGCCGTTTCGTTCAGAAATCGTGACAACGGTCTTTATGTTTTTTCGGTTCGGGCTATTGATTCTGTGGGAAATGCCGGCGAGCCGGAAAGCTGCATTGTATTTTTGAACAAGTATAAAGCCGCCACTCTGATTCGCAATGTTGAAGCTGTGCCTGATGATTTTGGAAATGTAGCGATTTCTGTTTCCGGCGAGGAATTCTCTTACGACGGCGAAATCTCCGAAGTCATTCTTACGCAAAAAGAAAGCGGCAAAAAATTTATCTTCAAAAAAGACGAAGGCGATTATTCAATCAAAAAAGGCATCGGTTCGTTAGAAAAAATTTCCGGCATCAAAATTGACGGAATGAAAAGCGGAAATTACTCAGTTCAGATTCGGCATTCGGAGCGAGGACTTTCTACCTGGAGAAGAAATCTCGTGATTGGCGAAAATGGCACGGTCAAATACGAGAAACAATATAATTTTGAGCCGATTTGGAAAATCATTCCAAAAATTGAATCCGAATACAGCGTGAATACGGACAGCCTGCTGTTCTGGTCGCTGATAGTCCTCATCATGCTTGGAATTTTCGTATGTTTCCGGGGCATTATAGTTTCCGCCGGGGATATGGTTAAAATCAGAAAGGAAGTTGCGTTAATTTTGACAGGAGAATATATGGAACAGGAAAAAATTGAAAAAATACACTCTGCATTGAGAAATCGATATTCTCTGAAAGTAAAATTCGGATTTTTGATTACCGGCCTGCTGCTTTTCATTGTTGCCGGCATTTCTTTTGCAATCGGTTCGCGAATGATGCGTGTTCAGGAGAGAATTTTGATTTCCGGCCTGAAAGACCGCGTTAAAGTCGTTATGGGAAACATGGCGAGCGGACTTGAGACTTACCTTGATGACGGTCGTGAAAAAATCGTTGAAATCGGTGCAATCGTAAACCAAACTGACAACTTCCCTGAGTCTGAATTCGCTACAATTATCAGTCACCATATTGACGGATATGAAGTTGATGATGAATCTTCAATAGATTATAAAAAAAAGCCTCTGAATTACGTCTGGGCTACGAACGATGCTGATATTCTCGAAAAGATAACATCTCCTGTCTTTGATGCTGGTACGGTTCAAGTCAAGGCTTCTTTGAATTCTAGTTTCCGTGCGCTTTCAATTGACTTGAATAACGAGGCTAAAAAAATCGTAGATGATTTGTCCAGAACCACGGCCGACAATTCAAATCTGATTTTCCGTAAGCTGAATGAATTTTCCGCTCAGAGTTTTACTTCTTACCCTTATATGGACGATAACAAACTCGATCATGATACGACTGAATATGATTTTTACTGGCCTGTAATCTACCAGAAAGCAAACAACAACGTTGATTTCCTTCAGGCGATTATTATCCTTCGTGTCAGCACGAGCACATTGCTTAAGCAGATTGAGGATTCAAGAAATCTTGTCATGTATATCTCGTTTGCTTCGGCTCTTATCGCGGCATTGATTGCTCTTGTCAGCTCGTTCACGCTTTCATCGATTATTACAAACCCGATCATGAAAATTGTCTCGCACGTTAAAAAAATCACCGAAACTGAGAATAAGCTTCTCCTTGAGGGAGTTGAGATTAAAATCACTTCACGCGATGAGCTTAGAACTTTGGGCGATTCCGTAAATGAAATGACCAAAGGTCTGGTAAAAGGTGCAAAAGACGAGGAGAGGGCAAAAATCGCTTATCAGCGTGCAGCAAAAGAGCGGGAAAAGGCTGCGCGTGCACAGGCAGAGGAAGCAAAGGCTCGGGCAGAGGCAGCCGAAATGAGCATCATGAACCTTGACGGTCAGGCTGTTCAAAAAGCTTTCATTCCGCTTGTCAGTGAAGGTGCCGAAAAGGAAACTGTCGCAGAGCTAAAAGAAAAAGAGATACAACTTTACGGATATTACGAGGGAACTGATGCTGTTTCCGGTGACTATTTTGATTACAAAAAGCTTGATGAGCGGTGGTATGCTTTCATAAAATGTGACGCTTCTGGACACGGAGTTCCTGCGGCCCTTATCATGACAATTGTCGCAACGATTTTCCGCCGTTATTTTGCAACCTGGAAATTTGAAAAGAACGGAGTCAAGCTCAATCTCCTTGCTTCGGACATAAATGACTTTATCGAATCTTTGGGCTTGCGGGGCAAATTTGCGGCGATGATGATTTGTCTTTTCGATACAAAGACTGGCGATGTTTATACTTGCAATGCTGGTGATAATATCCTCCGTGTCTTTGATTCTGATGAGCGAAAAATAAAAGTGATTACTCTCCACGAAGCACCGGCTGCAGGCCCTCTTCCGAGCTTTATGGTCGAAATGAAAGGCGGATACAAGGTCGAAAAAATTCATTTAAAGTCAAATGATGTTCTCTTCCTTTATACTGACGGTATTGAGGAGTCAACGAGATTCTTCCGCAATGCCGATTTTGAAGTGATTGCCTGCAACGAGCCAAATTTAAAAGAAGGAGAAATCCACGCTACCCACAAAAAAGGCGAGCAGAGCGAACAGATGGAGCCGAGCCGTGTTCAGGATATTATTGAATCAGTCTTAAATAAGCGGAAGTATGTTCTTACCCGTTATCATAGTCCTGTCGCCGGTGAAAAATTGGAGTTCGATTTCACAAAATGTGAGGGCACGATTGAAAATGCGATTATAGCTCTTACGGCTGTGGAAAAAGTATTCCGAATGTACAAAAAGCCAGACTCAACCGGAAGGGTAGAAAAGACGGAGATGGATTTGGAAGGAAAAAAGAAGACAGTAATTCAAATTTTTGGCGATGGAATCAAGATTGATCGCAAAATCGACGCTTTCCTTTCAAAATACTTTAACCTCTACGATTATTATTGCGTGAACAAGGTTGATGAGGGCGAGACGAACTATGTCTATTACACAGGCGTGAGCGAAGATGTCCAGGCCGACGACCTTACCTTGCTTGCAATTAAGAGAATGTGAGTTATAATTAGTAATGAGCAATGAGAAATTAGCAATTTTTTTGGAGAAATTATGACTAAAGATGATTTGAAAGAATATTTTGATAAGGGCGTTATGGCTACCAAACAGGCAATCGGAAAGGCTAGCAAGGCAGCCTCTAAGTTTGGTGACGAAAGCATTTTGAAGATTGAAATCCAGCAGTTCAAAAGCCAGATTAAAAAAGACAAGGCTGAGCTTGGCGAGCTTGCGTTCAAAGCCTTTGTTACCGACGGAGCCGATTCTCTCCTCGCATCCGACGAAACTGTAACAAAACTTCTCGAAAGCATACAAAAAGCCGAAGAAGAAATCAAAACAAGGGAAGAAAAATTGAAAACGGAAAGATGAAAACTGAAAACTGAAAACGGAAAGTTGAAAACTCGGGACGAGCTAGCGAAGCGAGCAATGTCACGTGTACAACTTTCAACTTTCAACTTTCAGTTTTCAACTCGTAAATCTTGCTTCTTCCTTTGATTTCTGTAATTTCCAGGATTTGCATTTTTACAAAGAGCCAGATCAGGAGCGGAGCCCATCTTGCGGGTTTTGCTCCTTTTTCTTTTGTGATTTCTTTTGCTAAGTCACATGCCCGGAACTTCGGGCAAGTCCCTTCTTCATCCGTTTTTCGAAGATTTTCCGGAAGCAATTTTTCCCAGTCTTCTTTTGTGCAGAATCTTTCTTTGCTTGTGATTTTTTCGAGCCTTTTCCCCAGCGGAACCCATTCTTTGAGATGCCGGCGGGTTTTACTCTGATTCTGGCTTGGGTTGTCCGTTTTCCTTCGCATTTCAGTTATTTCGCAGTACAAGATTTCAAGCTCACAGTTTTCGTGCAGAAAGAGCGGACCAATTTGAGTCATCCCTCTCAGAGAATCAAAAATGCCTGCTTTTTTCGGGCTTCTTTTCCGGTACAAAACTTCTCCGGTCGAATCGTATAGCTCAATCCATTTTGTTTCCGAAATCGGGTGCACTATTTTGAGTTTCCGCCCGGTTTCCAGGATATATTCGGCTTTTTCGGTGAGAGCCGAAAGATTTGATGTCTGTATTTCAATAACGTTGCCGTTTTCGTCAAGAATATCGCAGATCCACGGTGTGTCATCCAGTTTGACTTCCATCATTCCGTTTGATTCAAGGGCGTAGATTTTTTTGAGAGTTTCATGAAGTTTGGATTCGTTGTAAGTATTAATCATTTTTTTTCAGATTATCACACATTAAGATTTTTTTCAAAAAAACACATTATCGGCGTTTTTTCTGTTGACTTTAGTGAATTTGGGGGATAAAATGATAATCAAGTGGGAAATTGTGGGGTAAAGTGGTAAATAGTGGTATGGAGTTGTTAACTGGTGAGTACCGCAACACGCTGGACGAAAAGGGCAGGATCCTTTTTCCAACTCGTTTGCGAAACGAATTGTTTGCAGAATCAGACAAAAACGTTCTCATCGTTACACAGGCTTTCGACCACTGTTTATGGCTTTATACTCTCGATGAATGGAAAAACATTTCGTCAAAGATTATGGAGACTGCATCTCCTTTTAATCGTCAGAACGCTCTTGTTCTCCGTCACTTTATAGCTCCTGCTCAGGAAGTGGAGCTTGATAAGTCCGGACGCCTTTCTATCCCGCAGAGCTTGCGCGAGTACGCTCATCTTTCTAAGGATTGTGTAATCCTCGGAATCAATAAATACATGGAACTTTGGGATGCCCAGGCTTACAGCGAGTACCTTGGTGAGAATGAAAATTCTCTTAAAGAGGCTGCCGAAGCTTTGAGCAACATAAGTTTCTAAAAAAATAATCCACAGATTAGCAGGATTACCACAGATTTCTTTAATAATGAAAATCTGTGCACATCTGTGAATTAAATAAAAAAAAAGTGGGATAAAAAGTTGGAAGCTGTTCACACTCCGGTTCTGCTTGACGAGTGCTTGTCTTATCTAAGCCCTGTCGGAGAGCCATTTGAAAAAAATGCTTTTATGATTGACTCGACTCTTGGCGAAGGCGGCCATTCAAATGCATTTCTGGCAAAATTTCCAAATCTTCATATTCTCGGACTTGACCGCGACAAAACGATTCAGGCACGTGCCCGCGAACGCCTTTCTGTTTACGGCGACCGCATGGATTTTTACAACGGCTGGTTCAACGAGTTTTATGCAAATTATCCTTCAGATAAAGAAAAACCGAATATTATTCTCTTTGACCTCGGGATTTCAGTCTATCACTATGAATTGAGCGGAAGGGGATTTTCTTTCCGTTACGATGAGCCTCTTGATATGCGATTGAATTTTGAAGAGGGTGAGAGTGCGGCTGACATTGTGAATACATGGCGTGAAGAAGAACTCGCCAACATGATTTATCTTTACAGCGATGAAAAAATGAGCCGGAGAATTGCCCGTGCAATCGTTGATGCGAGAAACGGCGGCAAAATAGAGTCGTCAAAGCAGCTTGCAGAAATCATTTATAACGCGGTTCCTGGAAACTACAGGCACGGAAACATCCATCCTGCAACACGAACATTCCAGGCCCTGCGAATTGCGGTGAACAGCGAATTGCGGCGTCTCCCTGAGGCCCTGCACGATGCTTTCAATGTGCTTGCCGTCGGCGGAAAACTGGGCGTGATTACATTTCATTCTCTTGAAGACCGCATCGTAAAGAATTATTTCCGAAATTTGGGCAAAAAATGCATTTGCCCGCCACAGCAGGCTCAGTGCATTTGCGGAGGCGAGCCTTGTGCTGAAATTATCACGCGAAAGCCTGTTGAACCGACTAGCGAAGAGGTAAAGGTGAATTCGCCGAGCCGAAGCGCAAAGCTCCGTGTGGTACGCAAGCTTCGTGACGCGACAGAGATGCACAGGTTGCAGATTGAGGAGGAAGCAATATGAAAATTAAGCACGATACAAAACTGAGATTCGTTGCTTATGCCGCAGTTGTGCTGATTCCCCTTCTGCTTGCTCTGGACGCTTTTCAGGCTCACCGATATGCGATGCTTAAGCGTGAGATAGCTCGCCTTGAAGCAAAACAGGTGGAAATAGTTGAGCAGAACCGTAAGCTCATTTCCGATATAAGCCTGCTTTCCAGCTCTGACCGGATCGAAAAAATCGCCGAAGAAGAACTGGGGATGCATAAAGCCAAATCGGAGGATATAGTCCGGGTTGAGATTAAATAAAGATATGCCACACGGATTCGATTTTGCTACGCAAAATCAATAAATGTATAAACTGAGATTCCGTAGGAATCTCGAATCTGTGTGGCAACAAAAAGGTGTGAAAATGACAGACGCAAAAAGTGTCGAAAATATAGAAAGTCTCTTGAAATTGTCAGAAACTCTTGAAGCGGTGGGAGGAGTTCTTTTGAATCAGAATTTTGATTCTGAGAACTTTTGCTTCACGAGCGTACAAACTGACAGCCGACTTGTCGCGGAAAAATCTCTCTTTGTTCCCCTCATCGGTGAATTTCAGGACGGGCATTCCTATATTCCTCAGGCGCTTGAAAAAGGCGCGTCTGCCGTTTTTATTTCTAAAAAAACATCTAAAAATCTCCTGGACGACCTCAAAAAAGAGGCCGCTGATAACAAAAATGTAGCCTTTATTCTGGTGGAGAACACAATGCGCGCGCTGCAAAAAGCGGCCGGTGCTTATGTCCGTAAGTTTCCACGTCTTATTCGCTGTGCTGTGACTGGTTCAAGCGGCAAAACAACGACAAAGGAAATTACGGCCTCAATCCTCCGCCAGAAATTCAACGTGATTGCCACAAAAGGCAATTTTAACTCGGAGACTGGTCTTCCTCTTTCTGTCTTCAATATCCGAAGCGAGCATGAGCTTGGGCTTTTTGAGATGGGAATGAACCGTGTGAACGAAATCGGCGAGATTGCCGAGGTTTTCAAGCCCAATTATGCAATCATCACAAACATCGGAACGGCTCACATCGGTATTTTGGGCAGTCGCCAGAACATTGCTAACGAAAAGAAAAAGATTTTTACATATATTGATTCATTCGGGGCTGCTTTTATTCCCCAGAAAGATGACTTCGCTTCATTCCTTGAAAAGGGTGTTAAAGGAAAGATCGTAAAATATGGTCTTGGCTGCGATGAAAGTGTAAAACTTGTCGTTGATGAAGGACTTGCAGGAACTGTTTTCAGTGTTGACGGTGTTTTGATGCGCCTTTCACTTCCTGGAAAATACAACTTCCTGAATGCTCTCGGAGCAATTGCGCTTGCAAAAGAACTCGGATGCACGCCTGAGCAGATTAAGGCCGGAATCGAAAGCCTTAAACCTCTCGGCGGGCGCTCTACAATCAAAAAAGGAAAATACACAGTCCTTGAGGACTGCTACAACGCAAATCCTGATTCAATGGAAAAAGCTTTGGATTTGTGCGCAGATACAAAAATCGAAGGCAAGAAAATCTATGTCCTCGGCGATATGCTTGAGCTTGGCGATGAATCTGAATCCGAGCACTCAAAAATCGGTGAAAAAGCACTTTTCTCTGACGCTGACATGATTGTATTCTTTGGCTTTGAGATGAATTTTGCTTTTGAAAAGGCAGTTGAAATCGCCGAAAAAAAATCTTCGCTGGCTGACGAAAAAATTTCTTCTGTCCGCTTGATTTATATCGGAAACAAAGATGACGCGGCCGTAAATGATGCCGCAAAAGAAATATCAGATTTTGCCGAACCTGGCGACTTGATTATGCTCAAAGGCTCTCGTGGAATGGGCCTGGAGAGAATCTTGCCTCTGATCGGAATGGGGGGCGAGTCGTGAACTTCAGCATTGTTGCCGAACGTCCTCTTGAAAATTACAAAAAGTGCGACATTTCATTGATTCTCATTTCAATCTTGCTCTGGGGAATCGGTATTTTCACGCTTTATGTCTGTTCTGGAAATTACGGAACAAGAGCCTTCAATGATTCACTTTATTTTGTAAAGAGACAGTTGATTAGTTCTTGTCTTGGATTCATGCTCTTTGTCATTTTTGCGACATTCAGCATGGAGACAATCAAGCGTTTCCTTCCCCTCATGGTTGTGGTTGCGCTTCTTCTTTCGCTTATGACCTTCATTCCTGGAATTGGAATCGAGGTTAATGGTGCTCGCCGATGGATTCGCCTTGGATTCATGACTTTTCAGCCTTCTGAGATGGTGAAATTCGTAATCGTCCTTTATCTTGCGAATTATTTTGAGAAACAGGCGCGGATTACGGATTCTTTTGACAAAACTGTATTTCCTGCTGTCCTCGTAAGTTTTGTGATGGTCGGTTCAATTGCGATGCAGTCAGACCTCTCGACATCGGTTTTTGTTGCGGCTCTTGCAATCCTTCTTTTTATTGCGAGCGGGTCAAAAATCTTCTGGCTCGTACCGGTAATGTCGATTGTTATTCCGTTATGTGCTCTTTTTATTTTCCTGGAGCCGTATCGACTCAATCGAATCATCGGATTTTTGGACCAGGACAGTTATTTGCAAACTTTGAATTATCAGACTTATGCGGCTCGCAGGGCAATTTGTGCCGGTGGTTTTTGGGGGCAGGGGCTTGGTTCAGGTCTTTCAAGAATCAATTCAATTCCAGAGGTTCAATCTGACTACATCTTTGCCGGCTGGGCTGAATCAATGGGCTATTTTGGAGTTCTGATTTATTTTGCGCTGCTTGCGCTTTTTGCATGGCGAGGGCTTCACTGCGCTCTTACTGCAAAATCACGATTTGCTTCGATTGCAGCTTTTGGATTTATTGTTTCGATTGTTGCGCAATCTGTGATGAACGTCGCTGTTGTTGGCGGCGTAATTCCAACGACGGGTATCCCGCTGCCGTTTTTTTCTTCGGGCGGCTCGTCAATTTTGTTCACCCTCGCAATTTGCGGTTTTTTGGTGAATGCTTCACGTAATGAAATTGGTCCAAATGACGATATTGAAATGGAGGAGATAATATATGAGTGATTTTGTGATTCAGGGGTTCGAAAATTTTGAAGTCCATGGAAGCCGAAGGAGAAAAGTTGTTTCGGATTCAAAAATGAATGCCATTAAAATCTTTGCTGCTATTTTTGGAATTTTACTCATCTGTGAACTTTGTGTGTACTTTTTCGTCGTACCATGTCTTGATAAGGTCGAGATTTCCTGGACAGGTCTTTCTGCATATTCAAAAGAGTCGATGTCAGGTGTGATTCAGCCATGCCTGAACAAAAAATTCATGAATTTCAGCACAAACGAGGCAAAATCACTTTTAATGTCTGTTCCTGGTGTTGAGAGCGTAAAAGTTTCAAAACGGTTCCCGAACAAAATTTATATCCATGTGACAGAACGAAAACCTGTCGCGATGACTTTTGTTTCTGCAAATGGCCGCACGGTTCCAGTAGAAATCGACAAAAACGGCGTTCTTTTCAACGGATCGGCATTTTCTGCAAATTCTGACACATCTCTTCCTTTAATTTCTGGAATTCCTGTCGAAAATATACCAGAGGGGATGAGAATTCCTCAAAAGTATCGTGCTTTGATGGAGCAGATTGACCAAATCCGTTCGCTTTCACAGAATTATTTTGCGGCTGTTTCAGAAATTCATGTCATTCCAAAGGAATATGGAAACTATGAGTTGGTTCTTTATCCGATCCATTCTCAGACCAGAATTCTTACAGGAAGACAGCTGAGCGAAGAAGCTCTTCAGTATATGATGGTCGCTCTTGATGTTGTGAATGCTCTTGAACCTGATGTGGAAGAAATCGATCTTCGCTATGGGTCAGTGACTTATCGGACAAAATCTGATACACTTCATCAACATACAGGAGAATTCGTTGAGTAACATAGTTGTTGGTCTTGACATCGGAACTTGCTTTGTCCGAGCCGTAATTGGCGTTGTAAATGATGACAAGACTGTCGAAATTGTTGATGTCGCAAAAAAGCCTTCGAGCGGGTGCCTTCGTAACGGCACTATCGTAAATATCGAGGCCACAAAGCAATGCATTCACGAAGTTATAGATGAAGTTGAGCAAAATACAGGCCTTGAAGTTCAGTCGTGCGTAACCGGTATCGGCGGCGTTCAGATTGAAAGCATCAATTCCAAAGGTGCGGTTGCAATTTCCTCTTACGGTAAAAGTGAACGGGCAATCACTGAGGATGATGTCAAACGTGTAATTGATTGCGCCAATTCAATAAAAGTTCCTCTTGACCGAAAATTGCTCCATGTAATCCCTCAGCAGTACATTATCGATGGCACTGATGGGTTCAAAAATCCTGTAAATAACATTGCGATTCGTCTCGAAGCCGACGTTCACATTATCACGGCGAGCCGAACGGCTGTTCAGAACATAACGACCTGTGTTGATCAGGCAAATTACCAGCTTGATGAAGTCATGCTCAAAACTTTGGCATGTACTGAAGCCGTTATGATTGAGGACGAAAAAAAACTTGGTTCAATTTTGATTGACATTGGTGGCGGAACTACCGATGTTATCGTTGTTTTAAATGATGCGCCGATTTGCACTTGCTCAATTCCGATTGGTGGAAATCTGGTCACAAATGATATTGCGGTTGTAAAAGGAATCCCAAATTCCACCGCTGAAAAAATCAAGATTGAAAACGGATGCTGCTGGCTTCCATTGGTAGAGAACGAAAATGAGGAAGTTTTGATTCCTGGTTTTGGCAGCAGAAGCACAGAGCTTACTACTAAAGTAGAATTATGTCAGATTATCTATCCAAGAATGGAAGAAATCTTTACAATGGTAAGAGACGAAATTTCTCGTCGTCTTTCTTCAATGCAGCTTTCGGGCAGCATTATTCTTACAGGTGGTGGTGCTCAGTTAAGCGGTGCAGTTGAGATGGCTCAGTGTGTATTCAACACTTCTTCGGTTCGTCTCGGCTATCCACAGAAAATGGGCGGCATGGAAGACAAATATCGTGTTCCGGAGTATGCCACGGCCGTCGGCTTGATTCTTGCACATAAAGATCATGCCCAGCTCGAAAAAAAACATTCCAAAAAGCGTGAGGCCGCAGTGCCAAAACAGCAGGGAGAAAGCACATTTAAGAAGTTCATGAAGAAGTTCTTTTAATGACATAGATTCCGAAATATTTTCGGAGTGACATTTAAAAACAAAAATCAGTTGTAGGTGGGAGGACAACATGAGTTTTGAATACGAAGTAGTGAAGGCTGCGGGCACAGATGCACCGGCTTTAAACACGGCTAGCCCAACAAAGATTAAGGTCGTTGGCTGCGGTGGTTGTGGCGGAAATGCCGTAAACACAATGATTGAGAGCGGGGTCGGTGGCGTAGAATTTATCGCCATGAACACAGATTTGCAGGCTCTCAGTCAGAATAAAGCACAGTACAAAATTCAGATTGGTCAAAAACTTGCTGGCGGCTTGGGTGCAGGCGGTAAGCCGGAAGTCGGCGAAGAGTCGGCAAAAGAGCAGCAGGAGCAGATTAAAGAACTCCTCAAAGATTCTGATATGGTATTTATCACGGCTGGTATGGGCGGCGGAACAGGAACAGGTTCGGCTCCAGTCGTAGCAAAAATTGCACGCGATTTGGGCGCGTTGACAGTCGCTGTCGTAACGACACCTTTCAAATTTGAGGGTAAAGTCCGAATGGCTCATGCCGAGGAAGGTGTACGCAAGCTTCGTGAAGAAGTCGATTCTCTTATCGCAATTCCGAATGAGCTTATCCTCAAAGATGCCGAAAAACGTCTTTCAGTTCCAATGGCATTTACTCTCATCAATGATATTTTGCGTCAGGGTGTTCAGGGAATCTCTGACATCATCACAAAACCAGGCCTTGTAAACCGAGACTTCCGTGACGTTGAGTCTGTAATGAAAGGTCAGGGAGATGCAATCCTTGGAATCGGTGTCGGTGAGGGTGATAATCGTGCAGTTGATGCCGCTCACAACGCAATCAATAATCGTCTTCTCGTTGACACAAATATTGACGGTGCAAAAAATGTTCTCATCAATATCTGCGGAAATAATGATGTTGGTATCGCTGAATGTAACGAAATTGCTCAGATTATCACGGAGCGTGCAAATCCGGATGCCGTTGTTCTTTGGGGACAGGTTCTCGATGAGTCAATGGAAGATAAAATCAGCGTAACTGTAATCGCAACTGGCTTCAACAAAACAATGGCCGCAGAAAAAACTCCTGAAATTCAGAAAGTCGAGGAGCAGATTAATTCCGATACAATGTCAATCGACAATTTTGTAAAAATCGGAACACGCAAGGCTCCTATTGAAACTGCCGCTTCTCAGGAACCAAAAAAGAATGAATTCATGAGCAATATTTTCGGAAATGATGAAATCTACGAGGATGACAAAAATCATTCTTCTTCGGCAAAGTCAGCTTCTGCATCATCTTCTTTCATGCACGAAGAAAAATCTGTCGAAAAAAAGGACTTCATTTCTGATTTCACTAGAAGCGCACAGGCTCAGCCAAAGGCACAGCCTTCATCAAGCCAGCTCACACCTCCAGCAGGATTTTCTGGCCGGGATGATTATGAGCAGCCTGCAATTTGGCGGCGAAATCTCGAAGGTCTTTCACGCGGAATCTCAATCGGTAAAAACTAATCTGGGGTCGCAATGACAATCGAAGACTTGCTCTTAAGATTTCATAGCGATATAGTCTCGGTCGAACGCCTGTCAGAAAATTCAGCCTCAACATATGAAGAGTGCGCAAAGATTTTTCTGAACTGGCTTCAAAAAGAAGAAATAAAGCTTGCGGCCGTTAATCCGCAGGTTCTTGTTTCCTATTTGATTTGGCGGCGAACAGAGCAAAAATGTGACGAGCTTACGATTGCAAAGGATATTTCCGGCTTGCGTGCGCTCGGCTCATATTTGGTTCGTCAGGGAATGTGGCAGGAAAACCACGGAATGCTTTTGGAAAGACCAAAGGCAAGTCGTGCGCTTCCAAAAGTGCTTTCGGTGGAACAGGTTGACTCAATTTTAGATGCAATCGATACTACTGAGCCTCTTGGGGTGCGTGACAGAGCTTTGTTCGAGCTGATTTATTCGTGCGGGCTTCGAATCAGTGAGGCGGCGACGCTGCAAGTGTCAAACCTTCACTTAAAAGAGCGGCTTCTTATTGTCCGTGGAAAGGGCGACAAGGAGCGGATGGTGCCGTTCGGGCTTTCAGCAAAAGAAAGGCTTGAACAGTATCTTATGGAAGTGCGGCCTGCTCTGGTCGGTTCAAAAATCGTTTCGGAAGTCTTTGTGAATTACAAGGGCGAGCCGATGAGTCGTAAAGGAATCTGGAAGAATTTCAAGGCTCTTGAAGTGAAAGCCGGAGTCCACGCAAAGGTTCACACGCTCAGACATTCATTTGCCACGCATCTACTTGCCGGCGGAATGGATTTGCGGAGCGTTCAGGAACTGTTAGGACATTCGGATTTGGCTACGACTACGATTTACACCCATGTCGATGACAAACAGCTTCGGGAAGGACACAAAGAATTCTTCCCCGGGCATAAAAATGGAAGCCTCTAAAAACTTCAGTTTTTTTGAGATGACCAAATTAAACTCCAAAAACGGAGGAAAATATGAAAAAAAGATATAAATCATTTGTTGCTGTGGCATTTGCAGTTTTCAGCCTTTGCGGATGTACAAAATCAAACAAGGCGATTATCCGTATGCAGAAGATGGAGGAAGGTGTTTCTTCACCAACGACTGAGGCTGAGTTAAAAGAAGCAATCGCAAAATATCAGCAGCGAGTTGCGGACAATCAGATTGCTGATTCACAGGTGGGAATCTGGTACAAAATGCTTGCCGTGCGTTATCTTGATGCCAAGCAATACGGTCAGGCATTGCAGAATTTCCAAAAAGCAATTCAGATTTATCCTACTAACCAGAACCTTTTCTACTATGTGGGCTTGTGCGCAGGCTACATGGCTAAGGCAAGCCTTGATTACGGTGCGTCAGGGGCAGCGACTACTACCGAAAAATACAATTATTTGAAACTTTCAGAAAGCGCATACTTAAGGGCGATTGAAATTGAACCAAAATACGGACGTGCGCTTTACGGGCTCGGAATCCTTTATGTTTTTGAGCTTGACCAGAGTGAAAAGGCAATTCCTCATCTTGAAAAATTGCTTTCATTTGATACACGTAATTTTGATGCGATGTTCGTGCTTGCAAGGGCTTATTACATGCAGGGCGATTACGACAAATCCGCAAGCCTTTATGATAAAATTGCGAGCCAGACAAAATCTGAGCAGAAAAAGCAGGAAGCTCTTTCCAACAAAAAAATTGTTCTTGACGCTTCTTACTCAAAATAATTATCTTTCCTAATATGGAAATTACAACAAAAACTCAAACCTCCCAGTATATTGAGCTTTTGGCGCGTCTGATTGCTTTGGACGCGTCTTTTTTGACTCTCCGTGAAAAAATCATATTCCATAAATTCCTTCTGACTGATGATGAAGGAAATCCTTTCGAGGATGAAAAGTCTTTTACGGAACGTTTTCTTTCTCTTACAATCACGAGCATTTCCCTTGTTGTAAAAAGAGTTTTCCCGCGTGCAAATTGGAATTCATCAGACTCGCTCAAAAAAGTTCGGATTTCCCAAAAAATCATGGAAGTGCAGAATATAAAATCGACTTGTTATCTTGATTCTGATTTTCCGGCAATGCTCCGTGAAATGAAAGATCCTCCGTTCATGCTCTTTTACCGCGGAAATCTTGAAATATTGAACAGACGTTGTGTTTCTGTGGTCGGTACTCGCCGGGCTTTTCCAGAGACTCTTAAAGCCGCCACAGACTTTTCAAAAGCTGCCTGTGATGACGGTTTTTGTGTGATAAGTGGTCTTGCCTTTGGAATTGACGCCGCTTCTCATAAAGGCGCGCTTCTTTCTCAAACTCCAGCCACTTGCGCAGTTCTTCCGAGCGGTATCGACATTATCACGCCTCATTCGCACACACGCCTTGCCGTAAAAATCCTTGAGTCGGGCGGGCTTATAATGAGTGAGTATTTGCCTGGCACTCCTTCGGTACAGTTCAGGTATGTCCAGCGCAATCGGATTGTTGCGGCTCTTTCTTCGTGCACGCTTGTCGTTCAGGCTCAGAGCGGGAGCGGGGCCATGATTACGGCAGATTTTGCCTTGGGCTACAACCGCGAAGTATTCTTTCATAAAGAATGTTTTACGCGCGAGGTTCCGGGCAAAATCGGCTCAAGTGAAGCCAGTTCTCCAAAAACTTTTGTTTCGGATGGAGCTAAAGTGATTTCTGACTGGGCGGATTTTAAAAGAAAATTGTACGTTGAATGAACACACAGCCGGGCGCAAGGGTATGTAGCCCCGAAGTTGCCGCTTGCGGTAATGAGCGTTAGCGAAGGGCGGAACACCCGACCGACACTTGTGGCGGGTGCGCACAAAAAAATATTTTAAAGCCTATTGCAATAAATCAAATTTCATATTTATAATAGAAGAAAATTGTAAAAGTTCAAAAAGGAAGTTTTGAATTATGGCAAAGGCTAAAGAAAAGTCAACGAAAGCACCAAAAGAAACTACGCTTGTAATCGTGGAGTCCCCTGCAAAAGCAACAACAATCGAAAAATATTTAGGGCCAGGTTACACGGTAAAAGCCTCAATGGGTCATTTGATTGATTTGCCCAAATCCCGTTTAGCTGTCAACATCGAAAATGATTTTCAACCTGAGTATATCACTGTTCGTGGCCGGGCCAAACTTCTCAAAGAACTTCAAAAAGATGCAAAAAAATCTGACCATGTATTGCTCGCATCCGATAACGACCGTGAAGGAGAAGCAATCGCATGGCATTTGAACAATGCTCTCAAAGACAAGACAAACGCAGACATCAAACGAATCGTTTTCAACGAAATCACTCCTGTCGCAATCAAAGAAGCCGTTAAGCACCCTGGCGAAATCGTCGAAAGCAAGGTAAACGCCCAAAAAGCCCGCCGTGTTCTTGACCGCCTGGTTGGTTATAATCTCAGCCCGATTTTGTGGGAAAAGGTCAAAAACGGTTTGAGCGCAGGTCGTGTTCAGTCAGTAGCACTCAGGCTTATTTGTGAGCGCGAAAAGGAAGTCGAGGACTTTATCCCGGAAGAATACTGGACTTTGGAAGCCGATTTCCAGAAGGGAAAGACAAAATTCACGGCACAGCTCGCAAAATACAAGGGCGAAAATCCTGAGTTAAAGAGCGAAAAAGCCGTAAACGAAATCATCGAAGAAATCAAAAATTCCGAGTGCAAGGTAAGTGATGTAAAAGTCACCGAAAAGACAGTTAAGCCAAAGCCGCCTTTCACAACTTCAAAAATGCAGCAGGCGGCGGCAAACCGATTGGGATTCACTTCACGAAAGACAATGCAGATTGCCCAGCAGCTTTACGAAGGCATTCAGATGGGCGCAAACCGGGTCGGTCTTATCACATATATGCGAACAGACTCTGTTCGAATCTCGCAGACTGCTTTGGACGAAGTTCGCGAGTGGATTGCAAAGGAATATCCTGCTAATCTCCCGGAAGAGCCGATTCATTATGCCGTAGGCAAGAGCGCTCAGGACGCACATGAATGTATCCGCCCCACTTATTCAAAATACACTCCAGAATACGTAAAAGATTATCTCACACGAGACCAGCTCCGTTTGTACACAATTGTCTGGGAGCGTTTTGTTTCCTGCCAGATGACAAATGCAAAAACTGCCACAACAAGCGTTGAAATCATGGCTGGCGACGCGCTTTTCCGCGTTTCTGCAAGTAAGCTTGTTGAAAAGGGATTTTATTCTGTAATCAAACTTCTTTCTGCAAAAGAAGAAGTCACAGGCAATCTCCCGTCCCTCAAAAAAGACGAGGTCTTGGAGTCGAGCCACTCATTCTATCCTGAGCAGCACTTTACTCAGGGACCGGCCCGCTATTCAGACGCTTCAATCGTCCGCACTCTCGAAGAAAAGGGAATCGGCCGTCCTTCAACATATGCGCCAATCATTTCGGTTCTTCTCGACCGCTACTACGTTACCCGCAACAACAAGCAGCTCATGCCTACAATTTTGGGCAAGATGATCTGCAAAATCCTGGTCGAAGCATTCCCGGATGTAATCAACGAGCATTTTACTGCCGAAGTCGAAAATACCCTCGATGAAGTTGAAAACGACAAGATTGTCTGGAACAACATGATCCGTGACTTCTACGGTCCTTTCAAAAAACGCTGCGATGAAGTTGAAACTAGCGTTGACAGCGTAAAGGGATTTTTGGACGAGCCTACGGAAAAGGTCTGCGACAAGTGCGGCAAGCCTATGGTCAAAAAACTCGGCCGTTTCGGCTACTTCCTCGCTTGTTCGGGGTTCCCGGAGTGCCACAACACTAAGTCAATTCCTCTCGCAAAATGTCCAAAAGAGGGGTGTGACGGTGAAATCGTCGCACGCAAAACAAAGGGCAGGGGCAAGGAATTCTACGGCTGTACAAACTATCCAAAGTGCGACTTTATCTCACACTTCAAGCCTCTCGAAAATCAGTACTGTCCGAAGTGTGGCTGGTTCCTGGTCGAAAAATACGACAAAAAGAACGGAAGCTACAAGTCATGTATCAACCCGGACTGTGATTACCTGCACTCAGCTGACGAAGAGGAAGTTGACTCTGCAAAACTCGCGGAGATGATGGGAGAGTAATTTTCCGCCGATATTTAATGTATGACAGTCTCTGATGCGATTTCTGAATATCTTTCTTACATTGAATCTGTGCGGACTCTTTCTACGAACACTGTGACGGCCTGCAAAAATGATTTGGAACAGTTTGCGGTTATGCCTTTTATTGGCTCAGCTCGCGAAATATCTTCGATTGAGCTTGAAGATTTAAAGCAGTGCGTAGGTTTTCTTTCTAAAAAAAAGAGAAGCGCGGCCTCGATCAATCGCTTTATTTCTTCGGTTCGCTCACTATTTGCTTATTGCCGGAACTTCGGGCATCTTAAAGTTAATGTTGCTTTTGAGCTTAAGACTGTCAAGAATCCCAAAAAACTTCCTCGTTTTATGACCGGGGCTGAAGTCGATAAACTTTGCCGCGAGCCTGAGGTGAACGAACTTTTGTGGGAAAAACGCGACAAGGCTCTTTTTGAGATGCTTTATTCTTCTGGTTGCCGTGTCTCTGAGATTGCTTCACTTACGCTTGATGATTTTAACGGAGATTTTTCTTCGGCGATTGTTACAGGTAAAGGAAGCAAAGATCGCCGTGTTTATTTTGAAGAAGATGCCCAGAAAGCCTTAAAAGCTTATCTTGAGGACAGAAAAAGTCGCTTTGGGGAAACTGATAAAGAACGGCATATTTTTGTGAATCAGCGGGGCGGCCCTCTCACCACAGGTGGAATCAGATTGATTATCACGCGATATTCTGGAAGCGAGGGTACAAAGCACCATATCTCTCCGCACGCATTCCGACATACTTTTGCAACTGCGATGATTACGAACGGTGCTGACGTGCGACTGGTTCAGGAACTTCTGGGGCATTCAAGCATTTCCACAACTCAACGATACACTCACATAAGCACAGAAAAAATGATCGAAATGTACAACAAAGCTCATCCTCACGCAAAATAATAAATAAAAACTTAATATTATTTAAAAACTGTGTTATAATACTCTGAAGGAGGCTTGTGTGAAAAGTCCACGAAAAAGCTTGAGCTTTAAAATTATTCTTACTGTATTTGTAGGCACTGTCATTTCAAACCTTATTATTGGTATTGTTGTCAGTCTAAATTCTTCAAAATCCCTGCAGCAGATGATGTACGAAGATTTACTTCATTCCGTCAATGCCGTCGCAAAGGAAATGCGACTTAACAATGAACGTGATGTTCGTATGCTCCAGACTCTTGCAGCAGATGTCAACATGCGGAATCCTGATGTAAGTCTTGCTGAAAAGGCCAGAATTGCTCGTGCCGTCATATCTTTGGACAAGGATTATATTGATGTCTCTGTCCTTGATATGAATGGGCAGGGGGTGGATAAATCTTCCGGGGAGTTTTTCTCTGCTGCGAGCGAGGAATATTTTACAGGTGCAAAAAACGGCAATCTTGTTATTACTGACCCTTCCGTAGACGAAAAAACAAACGCGGTTACGATGACATATTCTTATCCTGTAAAGGATTATACAGGCCGAGTAATCAATGTTTTGTACTGTGTAGTTGATGGTTTCAAGCTGAGCAATCTGTGTATGGCTCATCCGATGTCAAAGAATCGTAAGCCTTATGTAATCAGTGCTGCTACAAAAATTACCCTTGCGAACGAAGACCATTGGAAGGTCGGTGTTGAGGATGTCGGTGCGATTGAGAAGCAGAATCGGGGCACTTCACTTGGCGATCACCTTACTCTCATGCTTTCAGGCGAGACTGGAAGTGATATTTATGTAGACAATGGCAAAAAATGGATGTCGGTTTTTGAGCGTATTCCAGATACCAGCTGGATTGCGGCTTGTTCTGTTCCTTTCTCTGATTTTCAGGAGCGACTTGATTCTTTGATGACTCTAATTGTAATTGCGTTTATCGTTTTGACAGTTATTTCTCTTTCTGTCGTTGCGTTTGTAATCAGGCTTTCAATCAGGCCTCTTCGTCGTCTTAAGAGCGCGATTACTGAAATTTCAACTGGCAATGCTGACTTAACACAGCGACTTGAAGTAAATTCAAAAGATGAGGTCGGCGATGTTGTTTCTGGCTTCAATGTGTTCGTCGCAAAACTTCATTCAATTATTTCTCAGGTAAAGAATTCAAAATCGAATTTGCAGGATGCTGGATCTAATATGAGCGCGGTCAGCCAGGATACGGCGGCTTCAATCACGGAAATTCTTGCCAATATCGAGGGTGTAAACAAGCAGATTGTGAATCAGTCAGGCAGCGTGGATGAGACGGCGGGTGCAATCAATGAGATTGCCTCAAACATAGCTTCTTTGGAACGCATGATTGAGAATCAGGTTTCTCAGGTTTCACAGGCTTCCGCAGCCGTTGAGCAGATGATTGGAAATATTTCAAGCGTAAATCAGACTGTGGAGAAAATGGCTGGTTCGTTTGAGGAACTTGAAGCAAATGCACAGACGGGTTCCGCAAAGCAAGCCGATGTGAACAATAAAATTGAGCAGATTAAGACTCAGAGCGAAATGCTTCAGGATGCCAACACTGTCATTTCAGCAATCGCTGAGCAGACAAATCTTCTTGCGATGAATGCTGCAATCGAGGCGGCTCATGCGGGCGAGGCGGGCAAAGGCTTCTCTGTCGTTGCTGATGAAATTCGAAAACTGTCCGAGAATTCGAGCGAGCAGTCAAAGACAATCGGTATCCAGCTTGGAAAAATCAGCGCTTCTATTTCAGATGTCGTTTCTGCTTCAGTTGACTCAAGCGCGGCTTTCCAGTCTGTGACAGATAAAATCAAGGACACTGATCAGCTTGTGCGACAGATTCGTGCCGCAATGCAGGAGCAGCAGGCCGGAAGTCAGCAGATCGGTGATGCTCTTCATGCGATGAACGACAGCACTTCCGAGGTTCGTACGGCTTCGGCAGAGATGTCAGAGGGAAACAAGCAGATTCTCCATGAAGTTCAAAAGCTCCAGAACGCAACTCTAAAAATTAAGGACAGCGTAGGTGAAATGGGCATCGGTGCAAGGAAAATCAATGAGACAGGTGCTGCGCTCTCTGAAATTTCCGGCGTAATGAACGATTCAATCTCAAAAATCGGAAACGAAATTGATTTGTTCAGGGTTTAGTGTGATTTTTAACCGCTTATTAGTATAGAAGAAAGTCGGCATGGTGACTCAAAAATCTCTTGCCGACTTTCTTTATTTCCTTTATCTTTATAATATGGAAAAGATTGAAATCAGGAGCACCACCGTAATCGCTGTAAAACGAAACGGTAAGGTTGCTATGGCGGGCGATGGTCAGGTAACATTGGGAAACACCGTCTGCAAAGGAAACGCCAGAAAGGTCAGAAAGATTTATAACGGCAAGATTCTCACAGGATTTGCAGGAAGCGTTGCCGATGCATTTACATTGCTAGATAAATTCGAAGAAAAGGTTAAGGAATTCAACGGAGATTTGACCCGGAGTGCAGTTGAGCTTGCAAAAATGTGGCGCACGAACAAAATGTACCAGAAGCTTGAGGCCATGCTGATTGTAGCTGATTCGTCAAAAATCCTTTTAATCAGTGGTGACGGAAACGTAATCGAGCCGGAGAACGATGTTCTTGCAATTGGTTCTGGTGGAAATTATGCCTATTCTGCAGCACTCGCATATCTTGATTCAAGTGATTTGAGCGCACGTGAAATCGCCGAGCGAAGTCTTAAAATCGCTGGCAACATTTGTATTTACACAAATCAGAATATCACAGTAGAAGAAATATAAGAACAAAAATTACCTCCTGTAATTTTTGTTCTAACGAGAAAATTCTGTTCACCTTTCGGCAAACAGAATTTTCTCTCTTTGCTTTATCCCCACATCCATGTGGGGCACTATTATTGAAAACAAGGAACTTTAATATGTCTATCGAAGGACTTACACCGAAACAGATTGTTGAAAAACTTGATTCTTACATCATCGGACAGGACAAGGCTAAAAGGGCCGTTGCCGTTGCTCTCCGTAACCGAATCCGCCGAATTCATTTGTCAGAAGATATTCGTGATGAAGTTGCGCCCAAAAATATCCTTATGATAGGACCGACTGGCGTTGGTAAGACAGAAATTGCCCGCCGACTGGCCAAGCTCGTGAACGCGCCTTTTATCAAAGTTGAGGCAACAAAATACACTGAGGTCGGATATGTCGGCCGGGATGTTGAGTCAATGGTCCGCGATTTGATGGCAGTTGGCTTCAATAACGTCAAAAAAGAAGTCGAGGACTCAATGCGGGAGGCTTGCGGTCCAAAAGTTGAGGAGAGGCTGCTTGATCTTCTCCTTCCTGGAACTGGCAAAAAAGAAGAAAAATCCGAAGAAAAGTCTGCTTCACCGTTTGAGATTATTCCATTCTCCGGCACTCCGGAAGAAGCACAGAAGTTCATGGAAGAGCAGAACTCGCGCCTTGCCGCACAGCAGGCTGAGGACGAAAAAAAGGCAGCTGAAAAGCCTGTTGATAATTCAACCAGAGAGAAATTCCGGGCTATGCTCCGCGAGGGCAAGCTTGAAGAACGTGAAGTTGAAGTCACTGTCAAACGGCAGCGTTCTATGCCGAGCATGGAAATCATTGCGGGCGGCTCAATGGACGACATTCAGAGCGGAATGATGGAAATCCAGAACATGCTTTCTGGAAAAAATCACAAGCAGAAGACTGTTACTGTCCGCGAGGCACGAAAAATCCTTACCGAAGAAGTTCTGGACTCAATGATTGATTCTGACAAAGTTGCAGACAAGGCAAAGGAGCGGGTAGAGCAGAGCGGAATCATCTTCATTGATGAGATTGATAAAATCGCCACAAAGAACGGCGAGGGACACGGCTCAAATGTAAGCCGCGAAGGTGTTCAGCGTGATATTCTGCCGATTGTCGAAGGCTCAAAGGTCAACACAAAATTCGGCGTTGTCGATACGACGCACATACTTTTTGTTGCGGCAGGTGCATTCAGTCTTGCGGCTCCCAGCGACTTGATTCCTGAGCTTCAGGGACGATTCCCGCTCCGTGTTGAGCTTGAGTCTCTTTCAAAGGCAGATTTCAAGCGAATCCTTACCGAGCCAAAAAATGCCCTTACCAAGCAGTATACGGCTCTTCTTGCGACCGAGGGAGTCAATATCGTATTCACAGAAGATGCTATTGACCGCATGAGCGAGATTGCCGAGGAACTTAACGCCCGAAGCGAGAATATCGGAGCGCGCCGATTGCATACAATCATGGAAAAGGTTCTCGAAGAAATCAGCTTTGATGCCGATGAGCACGAAGGTGAGACCGTTAATGTAGACTCAAAATATGTCGATGAAAAACTCACCGGCGTGGTTAAAGACCAGGATTTGAGCCGATACATTTTGTAAATAGGAGTGGGGAGCTAGAGCTTTGACGAAAGAAGAGATTACTTCACATCTTTTTTCTCTGCAGGACACAGCTTACCGGGATTTTCAGGCTAAACTGATTCCGAATGTGGCGGCTGATTCTGTGATTGGAGTCCGCACGCCGCTTCTCCGTTCTTTTGCAAAAGAGCTTTGTAAAACGGGCGGAGATGGTGTGAATGATTTTCTTTCTTCTCTTCCTCACAAATATTTTGACGAAAAGCAGCTTCATGCTTTTTTAATCAGCGGGCAAAAAGATTTTGAGAATTGTATTTCTCTCCTTGAAAAATTTCTGCCGTTCATAGACAATTGGGCGACTTGTGACCAGCTTTCGCCCAAAATCTTCAAAAAAAATCACGAGAAGCTTCTTCCGTATATCGAAAAGTGGCTAAAATCAACCGAAACTTACACGATTCGTTTTGCAATCGGTATGCTCATGCAGCATTTTTTGGACGAAGATTTTAATCCGCTCTTCCTTGAAAAAGTGTCGCAGATTCGTTCCGAAGAATATTATGTGAACATGATGATAGCCTGGTACTTTGCGACCGCGCTTGCCAAACAGCATGAATCAGCAGTTTCCTATATCGAGCAGAAGAAACTTGCTCCCTGGACTCACAACAAAGCAATCCAAAAATCAATCGAGAGTTATCGTATTACGCCTGAGCAAAAAGAATATTTAAGAGGCCTGAAAGTTAAGCTCTAGTAGAATTTGTATGCGTTTCCGCCCCGCTGCTTGCATTCGTACATGAGAGAATCGGCTTTGCTGTACATCTGAGGAAAATCCTCGTTATCTGAAACCAAAACTGCACCCAAACTGATTGAAATCTTGTGGCCGTTAAGTTCCGGGATATTTATATTTGAAATGTTGTTCATGAATCGGTCGAGAACTTGTGTTCCGATTTTTTGAGATTCAATTCCTTGCGCAAGGACTACGAATTCGTCACCACCGAGGCGAATCAGAATATCAGAGTCGCGGAATGTTTTTTTCATGCAATTTGCTATTTCTATGAGTACTTTATCGCCCGCACTGTGACCGTAACCGTCATTGATTGACTTGAATTTATTTGCGTCAAATAGGCAGAACATACCGTATTTTCCTTCGATTACGGCTTTTTTGACTTTGTATTCACCGCTTCGCCTGTTGCAGATTTGCGTGAGCGAATCTGTTTCGGAAAGAACGACAAGGTTTGCCTCAAGCTTTTTCTGTGCAGAAATATCAATGAAAGAGAAAATAATAACCCGATCACCGTTTGAAAGATTAGCACACTTTGCATGACTCAGAAGATGAATCTTTTTGCCGTTGTCGTGCATTACCGAAGTTTCGTAGACAATTTCTTCTTTTGAAATCTTGGCAAGTGCGCGGACATTTGCAATTTTTTCTGTTTCTTCTTCATCAAAGCGACTTTTTATATCATTCATTGTAAGAGTTGCCTTCTTTTCTGGAGGAATTCCCCAGAGTTTGAGGGCCATTTTGTTCACAAGAATGATATTTGCGTCTTCAAGGTCTGTTACGAGAGTGCCTACGGTCTGGGCTTCGAGCAGCTCAAAGAAAAGCTGGTGCTGGTTTTCGAGCACGCCATGAAGTTCTTTGACTGCATTTGCGATTGCACCGAATTCATCATCGCGTGAGAGATATTTATTGATAATGTCAGAATGACTGTAATCCCTGGCTTTGAAATTTTCGATTTGTTTGTTGATGTCACGGATAGGGTGCATTGTATATTCTACGCTGAAACCGAAAAACAGGAGCAGTATCACTGTGATGAAAATACATATTGCCGCAAGAATGGTCCTGACTGAGCGGACTATTCCAAAAGCATTTTCATTTGAATCCTCAACAACGAAAGCCCAGTTTTTATCATCCATGAAATAGCATGAAATCACGGATTCTGCTGAGCGAAAGCTGACGGTTTTGCTTTTATTCTCCCGAGACTTGAAATTCTGCAGGTTTTCAAGCAAAAGTGGATCCGTGCATTTTTGTCCTACAAGTTGTGAATCTTTATTGAAAATATATTCGTTTGTATTTGTGTCGATTACTGAATATCCGATATTGTTGTCTGAAAATGGAGCCAGCTTCTTCTCGAGAGCGTCAGTAAAAAATGCACCGCCTGCAAAACCAATTGCATTCTTGTTTTCGTCAAAGACTGGTGCGTAAACAGGAATTACCATTTTTTTTGAAACAGGAGCGCGCTCAATACCAGAGCAAAAAGCCTTTCCCTTGCTCTTTATGGTTTCCTCAAGAATCTTTGCATTTTCTTTGTTGCGGAATGTGATGTTCACTGATTTTGGATTTGAATGATCCAGAACGAATGTGTCCCATTTTGCTATATAAAGGCCTTCAGTGTCGCTGCGCCCGGAAGCGTATGACCTGGTTACTTCGTGCAGTTTGTTGCGTGCAATCGGATCGTCTCTTTTGGTGAAACCTTCACGGATTGTCGGAGACCTGCTGTAACCTGTCAGAAAATCACAGCAGCCCATTATATATGACTCAACGACTTGTGCCCTGTCTCGTGCGATAATGTTCATATCGCTCATAGCTTTGTTTTCAAGTACTTTTGTGAGACTATGATTTATGATAAGAAAAAGGGCCGTCATTGCAATTATTTCAACTGTTCCGACCATAGCCGCAATTTTTAGACTGATTCTTTTACTTTTCATTTCCTTTAAATATTCTGATATTATTTATTATAACACAGTGTTTTTGATTATCAAAGAAAAATCTTCTATAAATGAGATATTTATGTGATTTCAAATAAAACTTGTGAATCTGAAAATCTGGAATTATAATCTAGAAAATGACCGACATTGAGAATCTCGAAAAAATCATCAGTCAGGTGTTCAAAGTGTCAAAAGTTATAAAGAACCGCACGAACACGAACAGCTGCATTGCTCCTCTCAACCGAAAACCGCACAATCTTTTTGCCAGAAACTTTTTCGACAGGCTCCGCAGGCTCAATGAAAAATTCGATGGTGACAAATCCGCAATCAATGACATAGCAGAGCGGGTAAAAAATATCGGTGAGGCCAAAAATTCTGCATGGGCTGGTCCGTACTCGGAGCTGGTTGCACTGGATTTTTATTCTCAGTTTTCGGAATTCTTCAATCTTTCTTATATAAATCTTCTTCCAATCAAAAATCATCCGGCGGCAATCCCGGCGATTAACGGCCAGAAAGAAGTGATAGACATCGATTTGTGCCTTTATCTCCGCCATGACAAAGTTTTCACCGACATAAAAAGCTTCAACTGCATACATCAGAATATTCTGGACGAAGTTATTGAGGTTGTAGAAGAATATTCCCTTGTCACTTTAGGAAAAAGCGTGATGATTGGCGTGGACAACCTTTCGAGCATTGACTACACCGAAGTAAAGTCTCACCTGGGGTACGAAAAACGCAAAATTTACTACGCGCTCACAAATGCAATTTCCGAAAACCGCCGCCTCGTGCGCTATGAGTCAAAAACAGGCATAGTCTTCACCTTCCGTATTGAATATTCCGACATGCTCAGCACGGTCAAAGAATATTCACCTTTTGCGATGGCTGAGGCTTACAAATATAAATTTCTTGATTATGGCTCCAAACTCATAGACAATGAATATTCTGTAATCACAATGGTCCGTAATCCGTGGTTCAATGAAGAGACAGTTGATTTCGGTGACTTCAATAACATTTTTTACCGCTCCCTTGCCCGCCGTACCTTCATCGAGCTTGACAGACTCAAAGAGCCTGCTTCAAAATACTCTCAGAGCTACACCAGCAAAAAAATCCGCGTGTGCGATGTTGCCAAAAATCTGGCAGGAATCGTGTTCATCGACGACGAAAGCTCCAAAGAAAGTGATGCCGAAAAACTATATTCCGCCTATTTTTATCTGAATCCAAATTACACGAACAAAAATCCGCTCACAATCCGAAAACTAGAGAAATATTTCAGAAACGAACTTGAGTGCCAGATTAAAGATTTTGATGATTTTAAGTGGGATAATTACTAAATGAGCAATTAGTAATGAGCAATGAGAAATCAGGATGGGCGCAATCGATGTCCCGAACAATTGTAAATTGCTAATTTCTCACTGCTGATTTTTACATTCGTCCGGCTTCTTTCTCCTGCTTTTCCCATTCAGCTTTAGGCATAAATTCCACGACGACTTTTCCGTTGATTTCATCAAGTTTTGTCATCGCAAATTCATCATAATGCTGAATGAGCCAGGCGTCATATTCCGTCCAAGTGTTAAATGTTTCGGTCATAGAATTCCTTTTTAAATTCCTCACAGAGCTTAGGAGCGCACAGAGAATTAAAGGATTAGAGATAAAATAATCTCTCTGTGAACTCTGTGCCCTCTGTGAGGAATTTTTTCCTTTTTCTATTGTAAGATTGCGCCCTTGTCAGCAGAAGAAACGAGTTTTGCATAGCGTGCCAAGTAACCAGTCTTTACTTTTGGCTCCGGGGCTTTCCATGCGGCACGGCGTTTTGCAAGTTCTTCATCGCTCACGTCAAGGTGAATCTTATAGTTATTGATGTCGAGGGTGATTTTGTCACCTTCCTGAACGAGAGCGATTGGACCACCAACGGCTGCTTCCGGTGAACAGTGACCAAGGCTTGCACCACGGGTAGCTCCAGAGAATCGTCCGTCTGTAATCAAGGCAACCTGCTTGTCCAATCCCTGACCTGCGAGGGCTGCTGTGACTGCGAGCATCTCACGCATTCCAGGTCCGCCTTTCGGGCCTTCGTAGCGGATTACGACTACATCGCCAGGGTGAATCTGAGCCTTCTGAACGGCTTCCATTGCCTCACTCTCATCGTTGAATACACGGGCAGGGCCTGTGTGAAGCATAAGTTCTTTTGCACAAGCTGAGCGTTTAACGACAGTTCCGTTAGGAGCAAGGTTTCCGAACAAAATTGCGATTCCGCCGTTGTCTGAGAACGGATTTTCGATTGGCCGTAAGATTTCCGGGTTGCGGTTTTTGACGCCCTTAATGTTCTCTGCGATTGTTTTACCTGTCGCTGTGATAAGGTTTGTGTTGATGAGATTTTTCTTTGCAAGCTCAGCCAAAACAGCCTGAACTCCGCCCGCATCGTCAAGCTCGCACATGAAAGTGTGGCCTGCAGGAGCGAGGTGACAGAGGTTCGGAGTGCGGTTAGAGATTTCATTTACTTCATGCAAATCAAGCTCAAGGCCTGCCTCGTGCATGATAGCCGGAACATGGAGCATTGTGTTTGAAGAGCAGCCCAAAGCCATGTCTGCAGCAAGAGCGTTCTTGAAGTTTTCGGCAGTCATCATCTGTCGGGCAGTGATTCCGCGTTTGTACATTTCCATAACCTGCATACCTGCGTGTTTTGCAAGCTGGATTCGGCGGCCAGTTACGGCAGGGATAGTTCCGTTTCCTGGCAATCCCAGGCCAAGAACCTCAGTAAGACAGTTCATAGAGTTTGCTGTGAACATTCCTGAGCAGGCACCGCATCCAGGGCAGGCATAATTTTCCATCTCACAAAGCTGTTCTTCGGTGACTTTACCAACTGCCAAACCGCCTACAGCCTCGAACATATCAGTCAAAGAAAGATTTTTGCCAGAATAAGGATTTGAAGCATCGTGACCAGGCAAATGTCCCGGCATCATAGGACCGCCAGAAACAAATACTGTCGGCAAGTCAAGGCGGGCAGCTGCCATGAGCATACCCGGAACGATTTTGTCACAGTTTGGAATCATAACAAGAGCGTCGAACTGGTGAGCCTTTGCAACGCATTCAACGCTGTCAGCAATCAGTTCGCGTGTTACGAGAGAGTATTTCATGCCCTCATGACCCATTGCGATACCGTCACAAACACCGATAGCCGGGAACTCAACTGGAGTGCCGCCAGCCATGCGAACGCCTGCCTTCACAGCCTCAGCAATGCGGTCAAGCTCGATGTGGCCCGGAATCAGCTCGTTCTTTGCGCAGATAATTCCGACCATCGGCTGATCCAGTTCTTCGTTTGTGTAGCCAGAAGCATAAAAAAGAGAGCGGTGCGGAGCGCGTGCCGTACCTTTGATTGCGTTATCAGATTTTTTAGTATTTGCCATAATGTACCTCAATTGTCATTGCCGGGCTTGACCCGGCAATCTGTTGTAACTCAGAGAATTATACTTGTTCTTGAGTGTTGCGTAAAGTGAAATAATTGAAATGAGTTGGTGCATAGTTTGCAATTATTATTGCACGGAAAAATCACAGATTTTTCCGAGACTCGCTCAAAACTCACCTCGTGAGTTTTGCCGGCTACGCCGTCGCTCCCTATGCGTAAAGTGAGATGTTTTTAATATGATGTTGAAGAATTTGCAATTATGCCGCTGAAAATTCATTCTTTGGATGCGATGTTATCAGCACATACCTGATTCTTTCCGTGCGTTTTTGCGTAATAAAGCCTTTCGTCCACGCGCTTGTATGAATCCTGCAGTTGTTCATCATCACGCACTTGCGCCACACCGACCGAAACGCTTATCGCAGGCATTTTTTCCCATGCAAGAGCATTGATTGCTGCCCGGATTTTTTCGGCGATTTGTCCGGCAATGATTTTTTCAGTTTCAGGAAGCAGAATCATGAATTCCTCGCCGCCCCAGCGACCGATTGAATCTTGTGACCTTATACAGTTTTTTGCCGTCTGAGCGATTCTGACCAGAACTTCATCGCCCATGTCGTGCCCGTAAGTGTCGTTTATGCGCTTGAAATTGTCGATGTCGAACATAATCAGGCTGATTTTTTCCTGATTGCGCTTTTTAAGCTCGTTACTTATGAGTTCGGAAATCTTTTTCCTGTTGAAAATCTTTGTGAGTCCGTCCGTTGTCGCCGCTTCTTCAAGCTTTAAGTTAGCAAGGTAAAGATCACGGCTCGTTGCGTGCAAGAAATTTACAAGACGTTCCTCAAATGGCAGAGGAGCCTGATTTTTTTTGGTGAGAGAAATGTCCTCGCTCCACCTGCTGTCGATGAAATTCCTTGCACCGTAAAAATCAATGTAGCAGTCTTCGTCAACAACCTTTTCATCATCTTCAAATTCCCTGAATCCCACCGCGACAAGCGCACTGTTTTGAAGACCTCCGCTTTTGTTTTTGTAGAGAATTTCCGAGAAAGCAAAACAACCTGCCGTTTCCCTGTAAAAATTGGAGAAGGCATGAAGTTCGAGAATTTCATCGTCTTTTAAGTAAATCAGCCTGTTCCTGCAGACATGAAGCAAAAGTCCCTCAAGGTTCTTCCGGCTCATGTATTCCGCGAGGTTAAATGACTGTTTCAAAAGCAATTTTTTTGAGGCATAAGAGAAGACAAGCTTATCACCCTCGTGAATGTCCGCCGTAAAATGAACGAATCCTTTTTCATCCTTTTCAACAGGTATCCTTGCCACCCATTTTTCGCCCCGTTTGAGCATGAATGGAAATTCACAGGTATTTTCGATGAAATTTTCTGATGAAGCTACTCCAAGATATTGCTTGAAAATATCTCCCGCAAGCTCGCCGTCCAGTTTTTTTAGGATGTGATTGTCCTGAACTTCAGTGACTTTGAATTCCTTTCCGATTGGAGTCCAACCCAGTGTATATTCCGCATAAATCCTCAGATTTTCGCCGCCGAACAGAATTATTACAACTCCGTTTTCATGGATTTCATTTCCAAAGACGTATAAAGTCTGCTCGCTCGCATTGCTGGAATACCCAGCCCCCGCGCCAAAAATCGGAACATCGTCATGCTCAAAATTGACGGAATAAAGAAAATCATTGGTGACCGTATTTTTGCGTGGAGTAGTGTAAACTTGAATTCCTTTTAGAAGCGGAAAACTTTTTATTTTTTCAAGGAAATCTCTCTTTGCCTCATCTACGCTGACTTTTGAAAAATCATATTCAAGAAGCTCAAGCTCAGATTTGAAAAAAAAGAGAACTGTGAGAATTGTCCGCTCTTTATAGCTCTCGCCATGAGCCAGTCCCAAAAGACATGTCAGCCCCGAAACCTTGGCTTTGTCCAGCTTTTCTTTTACAAGTCCGGAAATGTAGGCGATGTAGTCCTTCTGGACACGCTCTGAAAAAATATTTACAAGAACTGACTTAGCATTTTTGTATTCAGGACTGCCTTTTATCTCGTCCAAAAATTTAACAGCATCGAAACTGTCTTGTACCGCGCAAGTTATCTGCTTCATCCACTGACTCCCTTATCTAATGATACACTGGAAAAGTGGAATTTGTACAATTAAATTTTGGGGGCTGCCTTCGCATTCGCTCAGGCCAGGCTTTCCGCGAGCACTTTTGTTGTCGTGCTCGTTTGGGTTCCGCCTTTCGGCTGCATTGCTGCGTTCCTTCGCTTCTCTACGTCACTTCGCAACGGCTTCGCCGCCAGGTGTTCCGCTGTACATATAGGCCCTGCATGGAGGCAGGGAAAAAGCCAAGAGAGAATTTTCTGAAAGAAAATTCTCGTACGAATCCAAAAATCCATGGATGGATTTTTGGTTCGAGTAATCCTTAGCCCGCCAGTTCCCTGAGCATATTCGCCGCCTTGTCAAAAAATCCTTCTTCAATAAAATCAGCGAATTTCTCTTTTAAGTCCAGAAGATTTTCCAGAAGCTTTGCCCTGGTATCAGCGCACAAAATCACCTCGCAGTATCCCTGCTCGCGAATCTGCCTGGCCGCATGGTTTTCAATCTGATTTACAAAGGCTACGTAGGGCAGAGCCTTGAGTTCCAAAAGTTTCCCACGCGCGAGAATCGGAAACTTGATGTTTAGCGACAATCTCTGTGTCCTCTGTGCTCTCTGTGAGGAATTCAATAATTCATTAAAAATCATCTCCGGTAAAAAAAGGCCGGAGCTGGCTGCATAAGTCGTGCTCATCCCGGAAAGCCTTGGATTTACTTCAATTACGAACCATTTTTCGCCGTCGAAGACCAGATCTACCTGAGCAATTCCGTCGAGCTTCATTCCATTTGCGAGCTTCAAAAGCATTTCGTTCAGCTCCGCAATCCTGTAGAGCCTTTTTTCTTTTTCATTCAAGCCGATCGGCCCGATTTTCACGCTCTGCTTGGGACTTGTGATTCCGTACTGGTTCACGCTGAATTTATGCGGCGGAAGAATGGTGTAATTTCCCTGATCGGATTTTGCGTCAAATGTTCCGTAAATTTCGCATCCGAACTGCTCACCGCAAAGCATTTCTTCTATTATTCTGTCCGAAGTCGTTTTCTTGGATTTTAAGATTCCCACGGCCTCATCGTAAGTATTCACAACGTCTGCACCAAAAGAGCTTAAGCCTGTCGTGTCTTTTATAATCACCGGAAAGCGCAATTTTTTGATTTCATGAAAAACTGAGTCGCGAAAGACATTGCTCCGTAAATCCCGCCTGTTTCCGCCGTTAATCCAAAGCTCGTGGTGCATGTAAACAGCTTTCGCACAGTTCACGCCGAGCTTTTCCAGAAAAACATGGGTGCGCCACTTGTCAAAGCAGATTGTCGCAGTCTCAACCGAGTGGCATATCGTCCTGATTCCCTTTTCGCGCAAAAAATCCGCCACCATCGCGTCCTTTATCGTGAGCCAGTCGTAGGGAACGACATAAAAGCTGACCGCAATCGTAATGTCGGGCTTCAATTCCGCAAGCTCATCAGCAATTTCTTTTTCTTTGTCAGATTTTATCAAAATCCGCCGGACTTTCCCGGATTCTACTATAGAATTGCCCTTAACGTCGCACAAGAACATGGCCGGAAGCTGGCTTGCAATCAAAATCTCGTGCTCAGGGTGACTTTCAGCAAAAAAATCCCATTGCTCAGTCCAGGAAGGAAGTGTCGTGGTGGTGATTGCCCCGCCGTCGTAAATATTCGAGCTTGTAGAATAAAAAAGAATCCGCATGGAGACAATATACAAGTGGCAATGAATTACTGCAATCCCCACTCAATATTCTGAATCTTTTCTCGGAGTGATTCGTCACTAGTCAGATTAACAAGTGTTTCGAGTAAATCTACCCCGTTTGTCCACACGTCCGGGTAAACGCCAAAGCCTTCGCCATGCCAGTTTTTGAATCGTTTGAGGCTTCCTGTCATCTCCGTTGCTGAAATGTAGAACACGATTTTTGATTCGGGGAGTCTGAACGGATTTACATCCCAGTATTCACAGCATCCCGAAGAATTTTCTCCCACGACAATAACCTGCTCGCCAAAATCATCTTTTGCGGTCCAGACAAATTCTTCGGTTGCAGAAGCAGAATTTCTGTCGATAAGAATAATCAGTTTGCCTGTGAAATGAGGTTTTTCTGGAACCGGAAGCGCATATTCTGCCATCTTATCCAGAAATTTTGTTGAGCTGTAAGTAATTTTGCAAGGCTCATTTTTTTGTTCAAACACCATATTTTTTATGATATTGTCCGCTTCTTTCGTTGGCGTACCGAATTTTTTGTATTTCATGGCTTCAAGCTGGATCAGGGCAGGAGATAGAACTTGTTTTGTTGAAACGAAATCTGGGGCTTTCCAGAATTTTGAGGCAATTCCGATTCCATATCGTGCCAGATCGTATTCGGTCATATTTTTGCTGCCCGGAACATACAGATTAATTAAAAAATTTGTGCCGTAAGTATCGTAGCCGCCAGTGTTGCTTCTTAAATCAACGATTATGTTCTTTTTGTCCTGAAAATTAGAGCCGGCCTTCATGAATTTTTGAAAATTTTTGTCCGCACCTCTTCGATATTTTGAATCAGCTGGCGGCTGCTGAAAACTGCTCAGAGAAATATACGCGGAATTTTCGGTCTGTTTTTCGCCATAACGTACATTCGGAAGCATATTAATCGGAACTTCTGATTTTGCGTGAATTTCATAGACTTTGCCATCGATTGAAACTGAAAGCGACTTTTCTTGAGATGGAACGACGTTGATTTTGTCGTCTGTTTTTTTGAGCATTTGAGAATAGGCTGGAAGTCGTGCTTTTTCGATTTCACCGACTCTGTAGATTCCTTCTCCTTTTCCTGGATAGTTGTCTTTTTCAAAAAATTTTGATGAAAAATTATAGGAAAAAGTGACATTTTTTCCGGTGCTATTTGGGATTATTTGGGGCTATCTGGAGCGATTTTTTCGGCGTTATTTCTAGTTTTAAGGGCCGATTTACGAGCATTTTTGCGTGTATATATGCGAGAATTGCCTGTTTTTCCAGTTTAATTTCTTTTGATTGAACCATTCTCTGGATTGTTGGTTCTGAGACATTTAGAACGGCGGCTGCGTCGGTTTCGCTTAGTTTTTCTGGGATTTTGGGGAGCAAATCCAGGCCTTCATACGAGGCTTCGAGGTAGTCTTTTGCGCTGTTTTCGTCGATGTAATTTTCTGTGATTATTGATTCTTTTTCCATTTTATTTTTCCTTTTTGAAAA
Organism: uncultured Spirochaetaceae bacterium; assembly: GCA_902785455.1. GTDB lineage: Bacteria > Spirochaetota > Spirochaetia > Treponematales > Treponemataceae > Treponema_D. The sequence goes on along the minus strand of CACZYY010000001.1, from coordinate 2,838 downwards.
GCATTTCTTTCGTGCTTTTTTGATAAAATTTCTCGCATGTCAGAACGACTTTCATTCCTTCCACAAAGGCGCACTCTAACTTTTCCTCTTCTTTTTTTCCTATGAGGTTTAGATAGCCACAGCCTTTTTTTCATACCATTCTACGAACATTCGATTTCGTTTTTTCATTGTTTTTTCTCCATTTCGAAGTATTCTTGATAGTAATCAGGGGTGATGTAAAAGCGGATTTTTCCGTCTTCTGAATAGTCCTGAACATTTTTGTATCTCCACTTTGGATCTAGATTCTCCATGAAATTATAGGCTTCTGTGAATGTCTCAAAATCGGGTGAATAATGATATTTGCTTCCCATAATTCCGTCCGAATATTGCACACAAAATCTATTTTTCATTGTTTTTCCTCTCTTACATCTGCAAGATGTATCGCATACACGGGCTTGTCTATGTGCAAGTCCGTGTCCTTGCCGTCTACGATTTCTACTTTAACAATCCATGCTTCAAGCCGTTTTTTTGTATACCCTAATTGTAGAATACAGCTTGGCTGCCAACCGCTATCTTTATATTCATAAGGGGTGTATTTAGTCGGTAGACACCCCTCTCTATACAATCTTCTCGTCCAGTAGGGTTTTACTTCTCTGTATTCGATTGTCTTTTCACCGCTTTTGATTTTTTCGTACCATTCTTTTTTCAGCGTAAAAATCAGCATGATTTAGTCTCCTTTGGTTTCGGTCTTTATTTCTCTGATTCGGTGCTTTAGTTGTGCCAGGGTGGCGGCGGTTTCTGTCAGTTCTGGGGAAGCGGAGCGCAGGCCCTCGTGGTTCAGGATTCCGTGGACTGACCTTGTTATGCACATCAGATTTTCGATGTTGCAGTTTCTGTGGTTGCCGTCTTTGAAGGTGATCAGGTGGCCTTCCGGAACTTTGCCGTTGTGTTTTTCCCACTCCATTATGTGCTTGAAGTTCCAGATGTTTGGCTCGCCGATTTTGATTTTAAGGTAGCCGAGTGCTGACATCACTTCGGTTCCGACTGGCACGGAATTGTGCGGGCTGTGGCCTTTTTTGAACCAGCCTTTTTCGCTTCCTGGCGCGCACCAGCCTTTCTTGCCTTTGTTTGCCGGAACATGGTTCTTTTCAAAGTGTCCGGTCAGTCCTGAATCAAGGTGCATCCGGTTCCTTATATTTTTTATCTGCCCTGTGGTGTAGCTTGTGCCGAATGTTGCGTTCAGAAGCTCGGCCATCTGCAAGGCTGTTTTTCCTTTGTTGTTTTCCTGGATAAACTCTCGGATTTTTCGGGGAAACATTTTGCTGTCTCCTTTCGGCTTTCCTTTGAATGTTCCGCTTTTTATGTGGTTGTTTACCTTGTAGGCTTTTACCTTTGAGATGGTAGTTTTCTGCTCGAAGCGGCGGTTGAATTCTGCCACGACTTCGGCTGTTGTGTGTCCTGGAATGAAGTTCCTGAAAAACTCTTTCTGCTCTTCTGTGTAAAGTTTTTTCATCGCACGGCCTCCAGGAGTTTCTGTCGCTGTTTTTCTGCGGTGAGTTTATTTGAGGCACTGTCTTTTGTGGCAATCAGTGCCGGCATTTCATCGTTGAGAAGCCCGCAGCGTTCGGCGGTGTTCAGGGCTGAGACCTGGAGACTTGCGGTTTTGAGGATTTGTGAGGATATTTTGCACATTCCGTTTGCCCTGGCAAGCGTGCTTTCCAGTTTCTTCGAGTCGGTCATTTCCTCATCATTTCCGAGCTGTTCAAGCATCGCAAAAAGGTGGTTATTAAGGTCTGAAAGATTATTCTGCATGTCGATTTCTCCTAAGCTATTTTCTTTTCTTCCGGCTTTCTGTGCGGGAGGGATTTCAGGTAGTCCTGAAGGGCGTTTTCCATATCCTCGGCGGGGTCGATTAGGTACTCTGCCAGGCTCCACCACGGGATTCGGACTATCGTGTCTTTGATTACTATGCAGTCGAGCTTGTAGAAGTTCAGCAGGGTCTGAATCTCGTCGTAGGAGATGTGCATCAGTCCGGCCGCTTCGCGCACTTCGTACATGTATTGCCGTCCGAGGCGGGCGAAACGGATTATCCGGTCAATCAGCGCATCTTTTTCTCTTGGAGAGAGTGGCTGCCGCAGCTCTGATATGGAAAACAGTTCTGTCATTTCTTTGCGGTCCTTTCGAGTGTGGAAAGAAAGCCCATTACTTGGCGAAGTTCCTTCTGTGTGAGGCATGGCAGCGTCGTGTTCCGCACTTTTGTCTGAATGAATTCATCAAGGCGTTTCTGCCAGTCCGTGCCGAGGATTTTCTTTGCGCGGACTTTGACTGCATCAAGCTGGGTCGGGTGCTCGTTCTTTGCGAAGAAGCGGAATGTTTGTTTGCCCTGGCGTTCCAGCACGATGTTGAGGTCGTAGAAGATTGCCCGGAGTTCCGTCATGTCGCAGTCGGTACAGCTCTGCTTGCCTGTGGCTCCGAAGATGATTGTTCGGTAGCAGTCCTCGTCAAGTTTCGCCGTGTTTTTCTGGGCGTGAATCATTGAGATGAGCCTTGCCCGGTTCGATTTGTTCTTGCTCATTCGTCTATCTCCTCGTCGATGTAGTAGCCACTTACGGGCTTTCCTTCACGGATTGCCTCGTAGATTTTTGTCACTGTATAGCCCATTTTTTCAGCACAGTCCTGAATACTTTTGAAGTGCATTGTCGGAAGGTCCTGGACCTTGTATTTGTTGATTGGCATTGCGATTATTCTTTTTGCTTTTGCTGGCATTTCTTTCTCCTAAGCTGAGAGTTTCTCAATCATGTTGTCGGTGATTGTCGAAAGGCCGGATGCCTTTGACATCTTTGAGATTGCGATTGAGTC